>CAYOFH010000018.1:0-35071 GCA_964403175.1 uncultured Marinilabiliaceae bacterium | reverse complement strand
TGCCTGATGTTTTAGATGAGTCTCTGGCTCGTGCCGTTTCAGTAAATGTAATATCATAAAAAAAACTTTGTCCGGATAGATTTTGAAATCCATCCGGACGAGGGTGTTTGGGAGTATTAAACAATAAAAGAACAGTCTGCACATTTGTTAAAAGATGATCTTACTGTTCACATGGATTTCAAGATCCACCTGTCATATCGTAGTTTTTTAACTTTGAAGTTTACTTATTTTTTCTGCCAAATTTACATCCTTGTCAGTGATTTCTCCCGCGTCATGTGATATTAGTTTAATTTTTACTTTTTTGTAGCTGAAGATTTCTATGTCCGGATGATGATTTGCATCTTCAGCTATGGGCACAATTTTCTCAACAAATTCTACTGCTTCCACAAAGTTGTTAAATGTGAATGTTCTTGTCAGTTGATCATTCTCTATGATCCATTTTTCAGGTGTTTTCATGTTTTTCTTCTCCTTTTTTTGGTTCAACAATAATACCTCTACAATTTTGGTATAATTAACTTACAGTTAAGGTGGGGGTATTGTTTAAAAAAAGTCATTTTTTTGAAAGTAGAAAAGTAAAAACTACAGAGCTGATGAAAGAACAATCCTGCATCAAAAATCATGAGGATTATGATCCAAATTCCTTATTTTTGACCCAGGGACCATTTTGTTTAATTCAATGAGAGAGATTTCACTTACCATAGAAGAGACAGCACGTAAAGCTGTGGGGTTTATTCTTCCTGTATTTTTTGCCACCGGCATCCCGTTCTTTGTATTGCATGGGTGGCAGCCTTTTCAGGATTGGAGCTGGATGGGTTTTTTTGTTTTTTTAGGAAGTGTTTTTCTCGGAGTCCCCTTTCACGAATTGCTGCACGCCCTAATATTCGGGATGTTTGCAAGAGGAGGATATAAATCTATTAGGTTGGGCGTTGAAAGGCGTACCTATACTCCATATTGTCATTGTACTGCGCCTATCCGGGTTCAGTACTATAGGTTGGGAGCTCTGATGCCTTTACTGATATTAGGACTGGCCCCTTTTGTTGTGTCTCTTTTAACCGGTTCATTTGGATTCTGGCTTTTTGGTTTCATTTTTTCTATTGGGGCCGGGGGGGATTTGGTGGCGATTGAAATGCTCAAGAAAATTCCGGGCCATAAAAAAGTACAGGATCATCCTGAGAAAATGGGTTTTTTTGTTCTGGATTAATATTTCTCATTTTCCGGCTGAAACCAATCTGGATAATTTGTTTCCGTTTTTTTCTTTCTTTCCCTTTTTTTGAATCCAAATTCATAGGTTATTCCAAAAAGTATAGATACTCCCAGTTGTGGTAGTTTCCTGAGACCTCGCATTCTTAACTCTTTGTCGGCCGTTCGGGTGTTGAACATATTGTTCACGGCAAGAAAAAGTCCTGCAGCATTGTTTTCCCAGCCAAATTTCATTCCTGCTTTTCCTTCGAAATAGAGAGAGCCGCCAAGGTTATCTATGATTTTTGTTTCCTTAGCCCTTGTGTTATGGATTTGTAGGTCTCCCGGGGCACTTGCCCATCCGATTTCCAACGAGGAGAAAAACGGGTTGTTGGAATGTTTGGAAAACGGATTTCGTGTGGAATAGTTGATAGCTGTAAAAAAGCCATAATTGGATCCGATTTTCATACTTGCGTTTATGTCGGAATCAATATATTTTAACTCTCCATAATTTGCTAATCCCAATTTTGCCCCGGCATCAAAATCCCATTTCGGCAGGGGCTTGTATTTGTAATAAACAGCAAAAGCTCCATAGCTACCATCGTCTCCACTTTCATCGTCCTCGTAAATATTATTATCAGTATGATCTTTGTCCAGCAGTATTAAAATCGCTGAAGCAGGATCAATACCAAACGAGAATCCCATGTGGTGTCTGGTTTGCATTTGGGATATGGCAGGAAGAGTAAAAAATAAAAAAAAGAAAAATGTAATGTGTTTCTTCATTGGGTTAGGTTTTGATATTTAATAAAATTACAACACTTCGTTAAGATTTTATAAATGCCTAGAGTTCAAGTGTTTGCAAGTGAATAAGTTTTTGTCTTAAAGCACAGGTTATCAATGTTATATGATTAAGCTTAAAACTAATATCTAAAAGTCTAACGATCTATTGAAATTAGAAATACAGTTTATTTTTGAAATAGTTCGTCAGACTGTTATAATTTACTTAATCCTGTATATTTTGCAGGCTGGGTATTTGTTTAAATGATGTGATTGTCTAAAGATCGAACAATCTGTTTTGATGATAAAAATCACATTTAACCATTCAATCTTTCTGCCAAAAAAATGGATTTTTCTTTAACTTTTTGTTAATTTTAGTTAAATATTTTTGATTTGTATGCATTCATACCAAAATCTTTTTTTATGAAAGAAATTTTGTATTCCCCCGAAACCTTAATGATGTCGTATGGATATAATTCTGCTAAGCATCAGGGGGCTGTGAAATGTCCTCTTTTTCAAACTTCCACTTTTGCCTTTAATTCAGCTGCAGAAGGGAAAGCTTTTTTCGAATTGGCCTATGGATTGCGTAAACCGGAAAAAGGTGAGGAAATGGGGATGATATATAGCCGGGTAAATAATCCGAATCTGGAAATTGTGGAGAGGCGCCTGAGGTTGTGGGACGGCGGAGAGGCTTGTGCTTTTTTCTCCTCAGGAATGGCCGCCATCTCTACCATAATGTTCACTTTTCTACGACCAGGTGATATTTTGCTTTTTGGTTCCCCGGTTTATGGCGGAACTGATCATTTCATACACCACGTTTTGCCACAGTTTGGTATTCGTATTCTGATGTTTACCTCGGGAGATAGTGAAGAGGATATACAGGCGTTGGTAAATGCTGCTTATCCCGGTGAAACACCCTCTTTTATTTACGTAGAGACTCCCGGGAATCCCACAAATAACCTGATCGATATAGAGATGTGTTCACGTTTGTCCAAGACTTTTTCAACGAACAATAAAAAATGTCTTCTGGCTGTGGATAACACCTTTCTTGGGCCTGTTTTTCAGCGTCCATTGGAACATGGAGCCCACCTGGTGGTCTATTCTGCCACTAAATTCATCAGCGGTCATAGTGACTTAGTTGCCGGAGCATGTGTGGGAACTAGTGAAGTTATTGCAGCCATTAAGGGTATGCGAACATTTATGGGGAGTATGTTGGATCCCCACTCTTCGTGGCTGATTATGCGCAGCCTCGAAACACTTAAGATAAGAATGGAGCAGCAGGCAATAAGTGCGATAAAAGTTGCCGAATATGTGCGTGAGCATCCCAAAGTGGAGAAAGTTCATTTTCTCGGATTTATTGAAAAGGGGAATGATCAGAGAAAAATATTTGATAAGCAATGTCTTGGAACCGGTTCAATGATCTCATTTAATATTTCCGGAGGTGAAGAAGAGGCCTTTCGCTTTTTAGATAACCTTTCTCTTTTTAAGCTCGCCGTAAGCCTTGGGTCTACCGAAAGCCTGGTTGAGCACCCGGCTACTATGACCCATGTTGATGTATCGCCCGAAGACCGGCATAAGCTAGGAATTCATCCGAATCTGATTCGGTTGAGTATCGGTTTGGAGGATCCTGTTGATCTTATTGATGCCATTTCGAAGGCTTTTGAGATGGTTTAATTCCTGTATTAAATCAAAAAATAATCGAACATTTTAATCGAAGCATTTATTTTTATTGCGGATATTGTTATATTTGAGTTTGATATGAGGGCTAAATATTAGACGGATTGTGTTAGGGGTGGTCGATATCTTTTATAGAACACCACCGGAACAGCCGGTATTTTTTCAGAAATTTTGCTGGTACTCGCTATATGTTTTTTATTTCTCCACAGTCGCAGGTAAACTGGAGAGGATAAGTTTATTTATGAAGCCAGGGTGAGAGCATTTGACTTAAAAACTATTATTGCGTTACTTTGTTGGTTTTAAGAATTAAGAATTTTATGTCAAAAAAGAATAAAGTAGATAAAAAGAAACACAAAAAGAGAGATTTGCAGTCACAGGTCAAAAATCTGTTTTCCAATAATCCTCAGAAAACCTTTAACTATAAACAGGTCTCTGCTGCTTTGGGATTATCCAGAAAAAGTGATCGTCTGCAAGTAGAAGTTTTGTTGTTCGAATTGAGTGAACAAAATATTTTGAAAGAGGTTTCCACCGGTCGTTTTAAGTTGAAAATGATGCCCGGAACCTTTGTTGAAGGTATCGTTGATATGACAGCCAAAGGAGCTGCATATATTGTGCCTGATGAAGGTGATGAAGATATATTTGTGATACAGAATAATTTGGGGCATGCATTGAATGGCGACCGTGTGAAGGTTTTGCAATATGCGCGCAAACGTAACCGTCAGGCTGAGGGTGAAGTGGTGGAAGTGATTGAAAGAAGCCGTGATCAGTTTGTCGGAAACCTGGAAGTTTCTCAGGGGTTTGCTTTTCTTATCGCCGATTCCCGCGTGATGCATCATGATATTTTTATTCCGCTTGACCAACTTAATGGAGGCAAGCATGGACAAAAGGCTGTGGTTTGCATTACAGAGTGGCCGGAGAAAGCCAAAAACCCCATAGGAAAAGTGATCGATGTTCTTGGAGATCCTGGTGAGAACAATACTGAAATGCATGCCATCCTTGCAGAGTTTAATCTGCCGTACAAATACCCTGAGAAGGTAGATGAGGCTGCTGAAAAAATTTCGGATCAAATTTCCCGTGAGGAGATTAGAAACAGGCGTGATTTTAGAAAGGTGACTACTTTTACTATTGATCCGGCTGATGCTAAGGATTTCGATGATGCTTTGTCGGTACAGAAATTGAAAAACGGACTTTGGGAAGTAGGCGTTCATATTGCTGATGTAACTCATTATGTAACTCCCGACAGCGTGCTTGATAAAGAGGCAGTAAACCGGGCAACTTCCGTTTACCTTGTTGACAGAGTTGTGCCCATGTTGCCGGAGCGGCTGAGCAACGGCCTTTGTTCCTTGCGTCCCAATGAGGATAAACTCTGTTTTTCTGTAGTTTTTGAGATTGATGACGAAGGAGTGGTTCACGATAGCTGGGTTGGGCGGACCGTTATTCACAGTGACAGGCGTTTTACCTATGAAGAAGCCCAGAGTGTAATTGAAAAAGGAGAGGGAGATCTCAGGGAAGAAGTGCTAATGCTTAATAAACTGGCTCAGAAGCTGAGAGCCGTAAGATTTAATCAGGGAGCGATAGATTTTGAGCGTGTGGAAGTTAAATTCGAATTGGATGAGAACGGAAAGCCACTGGATGTGTTCTTTAAGGAAGCTAAAGAATCCAATAAACTGATTGAAGAGTTTATGTTGCTGGCCAACCGTCGTGTGGCAGAGATTATAGGTCGCAATGAATTGACACCTGAAAATAAAAGAACATCCAAAAACTCAAAAACATTTGTTTACCGGATTCATGATGAACCAAATCCTGAGAAGTATGAATCCTTCAGTAAGTTTGTCAGGAAATTTGGTTTTGAGGCTGCACCTAAACAGAACGAAACCATCAGTACTTCCTTGAATCGTGTGCTTGGAGAAGTGCAGGGTAAAAAACAACAAAATATTGTGGAAACACTGGCTATTCGAACCATGTCGAAAGCTGTTTACTCCACCCATAATATCGGGCATTACGGACTGGGTTTTAAATATTATACCCATTTTACTTCTCCCATCCGGCGCTATCCTGATATGATGGTGCACCGGTTATTGCAGCGGTATCTTGATGGTGGCCGTTCGGCTACCCGTGATAAATATGAAGATTTATGTGACCACAGCACAAAAATGGAAATCCGGGCTTCGGATGCCGAAAGAACTTCCATTAAATATAAGCAGGTGGAGTTTTTGAAAGACCGAGTAGGTGATGTCTTCGAGGGAGTTATCTCCGGCGTAACCGAATGGGGTATTTACGTGGAGTTGGATGAGAATAAGTGTGAAGGAATGGTCCCAATCCGTGATTTGGACGATGATTTTTACCAGTTTGATGAAGACAATTATTGCCTGGTAGGGCGACGGAAAAACCATAAATATCAGCTGGGTGATGCTGTGAAAATTCAGATTGCAAAAGCCAACCTTGAGAAGCGTCAATTGGATTTTGTGCTGGCCACATAATAAAATTCAAAAAGAGAGCTAATGGTTAGATTTTGCTTTGAAATATTTTATTGATATAGGAAAATTGCTTGACCAGATTGTCCTAAAACCTTAAGTTTAAAATTATGAGTGATATTTTTAATTCAATGATTTCCGGAGAGGATACTGTTCGGAATTCGATTTTAAAATCGGCTCGTGAGCTTTTTGCTAAGTTCGGATACCGAAAAACTACCATGGAAGATATAGCCATGGCATTGCGTAAGGGAAAAAGTTCTCTTTATTATTATTTTAAAAATAAAGAAGAAATCTTTCAGGCCGTCATTGAGCTGGAGGCCGATTTGCTGGAACACCGGTTACAGGAAGTGGTGACCAGCGAATATACCCCTAAGCAAAAATTTAACGATTATATTATCGTTAGAATGGAAACACTCAGAGAACTGAATAACTATCAAAAAGCTATGAGAGATGAGACTTACAGCGAATATCATTTTCTGGATGAGATACGCGAAAAATCTGAAAAGGCAGAGCAGGAGATGGTTCGGTCGGTTCTCGAAGAAGGTATATCTACCGGCGATTTTGATATTAAAAACCTGAAACTCGCGGCCATCGGAATCAGTACAGCCCTTCGGGGACTTGAACTCCCTTTATTCCGCGGGGTCGAGAATTTTGATGATTTTCGTCTTCAATTGGACAATATTCTTAATATTCTTTTCTACGGGATTCTGAAACGTTAATCGATTATATCGAATAAAAACCCCACAGAACCTGATGAAAAGATTCTGTGGGGTTTTCTGTGTTTAAAGAAATTAATCCCGAATTCGGCTTTAGTAATTACTATAGTTAAGTTGATATTTCTCATCTTTGCCCTATCTTTGTATGCCTTTTTAAATTAATCAGATTCACATTATGCCTGTAAATATTCCTGATTTATTGCCAGCCAAAAGCCTGCTAGAGGGGGAAAATGTATTTGTAATGAGTGAGAGCCGTGCTGTTACGCAGGACATCAGGCCTCTGAAAATTCTTGTACTTAATTTAATGCCTCTGAAAATAAAAACAGAGACTCATTTGCTCAGGGCTTTATCAAACAGTCCTTTACAGGTAGAGGTGGAATTGATGTTTACATCCTCTCATACACCAAAAAATACTCCTCAGGAGCACCTGATAAGTTTTTACAAAACTTTCGAAGAGATAAAGGAAAAGCATTATGATGGTTTCATTATTACCGGAGCTCCGGTGGAATTGCTGGATTTTGAGAAAGTTACCTACTGGGAAGAGCTTTGTAATATAATGGACTGGAGTAAAACCAATGTTACCTCCACATTGCATATCTGCTGGGGGGCACAAGCCGGTCTTTATTATCATTTCGGAATTCCAAAATATGAACTGCGGTCCAAACTTTTTGGTGTTTATGAGCATTTTGTAAACGATCCCGAAGAGCCTTTGTTACGAGGTTTTGATGATGTTTTCTGGGCTCCTCATTCTCGTTATACCGACATAAAGAAATCCGATCTTGAGAAAGTTGATGATTTAATTTTATTATCTGATTCAGTAAAGGCAGGACCCTATCTGGCTTTGTCAAAAGACCGAAGGCAGGTTTTTTTAACCGGCCATCCCGAATACGATAAATTCACACTTGATGAGGAGTTTCAAAGAGATCAGCAGCGTGGGCTGCAGACTAAATTGCCCGAAAATTACTATATGAATAATGACCCCTCCAAAAAGGCAATAGTCCGGTGGCGGAGTCATGCTCATCTGCTATTCTCCAATTGGCTCAACTATTACGTTTATCAGTCTACCCCTTATGACTGGGGGTGAAAAGTGAATGTTGCATTAGTTGAGTAGGAATTTAAAGCGTCCAATGTTTGCTCCGTCGGCAAAAATGTCAGCAGTGTATTCTCCTGGCATTAGTTCTCCCATATCAACATTGTAATAAATACAGATTTCAGTTTCTTCTCCGCCATATTCCACTTCCCTCATGGCAGAATAGTTAATCTCCGAATCCTCGAACTTGAAGATGTCTTCCCGGCTGTGAAGAAGGAGTTGCCCGTCGGGGCGCTCAATGCGCACATAAAATGGCTTTATGCCAATGGGGGCGGTAAGATTTTTCAGTACAGTGAAGCAAACTTCTATCTTATCAATGCGATTGATTCTTCTGGTGCTCCGGCCCCGGGTGTTTAACCCTTTCACTCTTATACCTGTGGTTTCAAGACGGCTGGCTATTTCCACTTTCCCCTGAAGTTCGTCTTTTTGTCCCTCCAGTTCACGGTAGGAGTTTTGAATGTGGCTGACACGCTGTTGATATTCTATGTTTTCCAGTTTTAATTCTTCATTTAACCGATTGAGACTGTCAATCTGATGGACATAGCTTTTCAATACTCCACGCATGGTTGATAATTCCTTTCTAAGTTCACGCATACGTGAAGCATTGGTGGCCTTAATGGTTTTTATCTCCTCGATGAGATGTTCAACTTTCTGCCTTTCCTGTTTTAACACAGAGTTTAGTGTATCACTTTGCGATTCCAATGAATCGTAGCCCATAGCCAAATCCTGATATTCTTCGGTCAGTATTTCTTTTTCCACTGTCATCTCTTCCACTACTTCTTTCATCTCAACGCTCTGGCTGATGTATAATACAGCAATTACGATCAAAAGAAGGGCCGTTATTCCTAGCGCAATAAATAGTGGCTTTTGTGTCTTTGTGTTATTGGTTTCCTGAGTTTGCATGGTTTTTGTTTATTGAATGCCGGACAAATTTAAAAAGTTTCAGCATTTTAGTCTAACTTTGCCCTGATCTTTACCGAAAATAAACGTCTGATGCTTAAAAATATTTCTTTTTTTATTCTAATATCTTTATTGATCGTCGGTTTGTCAAGGTGTGCTAATCAGGGATATCCTGAAGGTGGTCCTGTTGATGAAACCCCTCCCCGGATGATTAGTTCAGTTCCGCCTGTTAATTCAACCAACTTTGATGGCGATGAAATAAGGATAGAATTCAACGAGCTGATTGTTCTCAAAGAAGCATTTCAGAAAGTGATGGTTTCCCCTCCGTTGAACACTCCTCCCGTAATCAGAGGTGTAGGAAATCAGGTTGTCGTTACTTTTGAAGAGGAACTCCAGCCCGGAACCACCTATACTATTGATTTTGCTGATGCTATACAGGATAATAATGAAGGAAATGTATTAGAAGGATTTTCCTTTTCCTTTTCGACAGGTGAAACTCAGGATTCGCTGGAAATATCCGGTCATGTTTTTGATGCTTACACCCATACTCCCGTTGACGGCGTCATTGTTATGGCACATACTAACCTCTCTGATACCGCATTTACCGATATGGTTCCTCCCAGGGTCGCCAAAACCAATGAAAAAGGTGAATTTACCATTCGGAATCTTGCCGAAGGGAAATATCGGATTTATGCTCTTGAAGATATGAATCGTGATTATAAGTTTGACCAACCCGGAGAACGGATAGCCTGGCATGATGAAATAGTGGAACCTTCTTTTGAGTATCGTGACCGTGTTGATTCATTGTTTACTGATTCTGTAACCCTAGATACAGTGCTGATTACTCAGGAATTGGTTTATATACCCGATAGCCTGAAGCTATTTCTTTTTCAGTCGGATTATAAGGAGCAGTATCTGGATTCCAGAGAGAGAAATGAGCGACATCGTCTCGATTTTTTCTTCAACAGGAAGCTGGAAAAGCCGCTGGAAGTGAAAATCATAAATGCTGAGCCTGAGAAGGAAGACTGGTTTGTTTATGAACGTTCCCTCAATCATGATACAGTCATGGTGTGGTTGAACGACAGCTCTCTGATATCCAGAGATTCGCTGACTGTGGAAATTATTTATCCTGTTCGTGATTCTTTAAAGAATTTGGTGGATAAGCGCGATACACTAAATATGTTTCACAGAGAAAGGGAAGAAAAGAGAAGAAAGAGAAGGGGTGATGATGACGAGGAAGTGGCCAAGGTTGATCCCCTGCGGATTAGCAGTCCCGGAGGAAACTTGGAAATAGGGAGTAAGGCATATTTTAATTTTCCAGCCCCCTTGACAGAGGTTTATTTAGATTCCCTGACGCTTTCGATGGAAGTAGATTCGGTTTTTCAGCCTGTGACATTCGATCTTCAGCAGGACTCCATACGTATCCGGCAGTTTGCTCTTGTTCATGACTGGAAACCTGGGGCAAACTATCAATTTCATCTGGATTCTGCCGCATTCCGGGATATTTATGGACGGGTAAACTCTCCTTCAAATGGAAGTCTCATGGTTAAAACTGAGGACAGCTACGGGATATTGTATGTTGACGCTTCCGGAATGAGAGATGACGCCTTGCTTCAGGTTTTAAACAGTCAGGAAGTTGTTGTAAGGAAAGGTGTTTTGCCCGAAAACGGAAAGCTTGCATTTCGATACCTCAAACCCGGCAAATACTATTTGAGGATTTTAGATGATGCCAACCAAAATGGAGAATGGGACACGGGAAGCTTTTCTGAAAACCGGCAGCCGGAAAGAATGCTTTATTATCCGGATGTTATAGAAATCAGAGCCAACTGGGATCAGGTGGTGCCATGGAATTATGAAGATTATGAGGTTTATGATTTTATAAACCGTAACAGAGTGAACAATAGTAATTGAAATTCTAACAGGAGGTTGTGTATGTCTGTATTATTGAATTTTGCTATGTTTCCTACCGATAAAGGAGGTAGCGTAAGTCAGTATGTTTCTAAGGTGATTGAGTTTATCAGAAATTCAGGGGTTAGTTACAAACTTAATCCTATGGGAACTACTATCGAAACAGAGTCGATGGAAGAAGCATTAGATATCGTTAATGGTGCCCACCGAATTCTCGAACCGTTTGCCGAGCGTATTTATACATCGGTTAATATCGACTTTCGTAAGGGGCCGGCTGGGCGAATGGGAACAAAAATAGATTCTGTGGAATCGAAAATAGGAAAGGTAAATAAATGATTAAAAAGGGTAAGCCGCTTGGAATTTCATTAGGTTTAATTGCCCGGTTTTTCCTGCTATTTTTAATTGCTGCACTTCCGTTGATTTCGGCCAGGGGGCAGTGTCAGACAGAAACAAGGAGTTTCGCGCCCGGCGAAGAGGTTACTTATCATGCTTACTATAATTGGGGATTTGTGTGGGTCAATGCCGGAGAGGTTACCTTTGCCGTTGATGATTCGGAATGGCAAGGAAAGGACGCCTGGCATATTAAGGCCTACGGAAATACCTATAAAGCTTACGATCTTTTTTTTAAAGTTCGCGACAGTTTTGATGTGTGGGTTGATCCACTCTCTTTAAAACCCCTGGAATTTCACCGTCGAACCAATGAAGGTTCTTATATTGCTCATCATCATTATTTGTTTGACAACGCAGCCAGGGAAGTCAGAGCATCCATCAGTAAAAGAGGTAAAGCCTATCGGGATACTGTTTTTCCCTGGCCCGAATGTTCCTTTGATTTATTGTCGATGGTTTATCAGGCAAGGAATATTAATTTTTCTCAATACAGGGAAGGACAGAAAATTCCCATAAATATGATTGTTGACGGCGATGTTTACAATTTGTATATTCGATATTTAGGGAAAGAGAATGTAAAAGACCGAAGTGGTCGTGAATATAGGTGCCTGAAGTTTTCTCCTTTATTGGTGGAGGGAACTATTTTCGAGGATGGAGAGGAAATGCTTGTCTGGGTAACTGATGATAAAAACAGAATTCCAATAATGGTGGAAGCTAAAATACAGGTAGGGTCGGTTAAGGCGGTTTTTGTGGGGGCTGAGGGATTGAAAAATCCCTTTGATGCCGAAATAAAAGATTAGCGTTTTGCCGGTAAATTGTTATATGTCATTATTTCCAGCATCCATTTTATTTGCGGTTAATAGTATTCTTGATATTCGCACATCTCTAACAATAATTTCATGAAAAAAGCAGATTTAATGATTTTTATAAAAGAAGAACACCCGGTTCGTTATGTTTCACTATCAAGGGCCATGAAGATAAAGTGAGATACGTATACCGGGTGTTCGTTTTTTTAACGACTTTTGTAATGCTTTTTTGTCTGGTCGTTATACTATATTTCTGCTCATTTTAGGAGCATGGTCGGTTTTAAAATGTTTGCGCGAAAACTTCTCAGGTTTAAAAAAGGATTTTCTTTCTTTGCCGGGTTTTTGCGGAAAATTCAGAAAAGTCTCATAAAATTTAACCTGTTCGAAATAATTTAGTTTAATTACAGTCGGACTAAATAAATATCTCTTTACCCAAAAATTTGTTTTCATATTAATGTCAACAGACTGCAATCCTTTTATCTTTAAAAAATAATCAAGAATATCTTCATCGCTGAACCTTTTGCCGGTAAATCCACGAAAGGTTTTTAGTACTTCCATCTTCTGCACATGTCCTTTAGGAAACAGAATAGATTCTAATTTCTTAACAGCTTGCTTTTTCACCACCCTGGGATAGAATTTGCGTACTACAACAAAGGCCAATGGAGCAGCTACCCCAATAATTAATGCAGCTGA
Organism: uncultured Marinilabiliaceae bacterium; assembly: GCA_964403175.1. Lineage (GTDB taxonomy): Bacteria > Bacteroidota > Bacteroidia > Bacteroidales > Marinilabiliaceae > Marinilabilia. The sequence continues at coordinate 22,464 of CAYOFH010000018.1, read as the reverse complement.
GAAAAAATACATAGGCGTTTTTTGACTTGTTTGTCTGGTCTGTCTTGTTTTGAACTGTTACGTCAATCGTTCAGAAAGGTTTCCTGATTTTTCATTTTTGACCTGAAATATTGCCAACGACCTCTTATTTGTGACGAATGCCTCTGTTGACGGGACGAATTTTTTTTTTTGAAATAAGAATTGACAGCTTTATGAATCTTTGGTTTTTCGATTAAAAAAAAACAGTGTTTTTTAATGGTTCTTTTTACCCGGGTTTTAATCTCATTTTTCATTTTTGTCCAGGATCTTCAAGGCATGGATGTAATACAGTTCTAAAATTGATGGAAGGTGTTTTTTGATCAGTTGGAGTTGGTTTAATATGGGTGGAGAGAAATTCTAAATTTAATTTTTTAATTTCTTCCTGTTCAATTTTTATGTGGCCTTTTGGGCTGTGATAGTCAGCCAGATATTTTTGTTCTGTTTGTCCGGGGGTGGGAATTATTACAATGTTTCTTCTCAGACAATACATATCCATAATAGTTGAATATCCTGATCGTGAAATTATGAGATTATGTCGGCTAATGAGTTTTAACATTTCCAGGGTAGGCTGATGGGGAATTATATGGAAATCTGGACTGTTGTTCTCTTTATCAGTCGCAAATGTTCCTGTGACCAGTGTTTTTTTCCATTTGTAATTGTTTATCTTTTTTTTGAGAAGACGTTCCATTTCGCTACGTTGAGGTTCGGGTCCTGAAATAATCCCAAGGACAGAATTCACATTGAAAGAATTGGATAATTGGGCCCGAATACTGTCGAAGCGTGAAAGAGGTCCAATCAGCCGGGCATTTTTTGGGAGTTTATATTTGTGAACCAGTTCGCCTGCAAGAGACTCATTGGGAGAAAGGTCGGGTACCCAACATTCATCAAATTTCAGGATAAGATATTTTACCAGATGGTGCAACGGGTATTCAGCCCATTTAAATCTCCGGGGAAGTTTTATGCATAGCTGGTGTGTTATGATCACTGAGGTGACTTTATGATGGCGGGCACCATAACGGTTGTCTGATACAATCAGGTGAGGCTGATATTTATCCACCAAATTCTTAGTTATGATTTTTTCCCTTGCTGGCCAGATGAGTAATCGTGGTAGTTGAAGAACCATTTTGAAAAAGGAAAAACCTTTATTTGAATAGTGAATTTCCGGCCCGTCAAAGTTAGTAGTCTCAATGGACGGGGCTTCGCTTCGAATCCATTGACAGACATTATCAGATGCTGCTACTACAACACGATGTCCGTGTTTGGTAAACTCCCTGATTAGCGGAAGGTCACGAGATATATGACCAAGGCCCCAGTCTAGAGGGCAAAAAAGAACGGTTTTTTGTGTTTTTTCCGGCACGTTTTTTTGTGTTCTTTTATGGCAGAAGAATTTTTATCTGGCTTTAAAGTTATTGAAAATCATCTCATATCTTTCAAAAGTTAAATAATACCTTTCTAAGATTAACCTCAAACTCCCGTTCTTCGGTGCAATAATTTCCGGAAGAGATTACCTCTGTGAGCTTCCAGATTTGATCATGATTCACACCTCCGATTTTTTGGGTATCTATACTATATCAATAGATCGTCAGACTTTTAGATATAAGATTTAAGTTAAATCATATAATATTGATAATCTGTACTTTAAGGCAAAAACTCATTCGCTTGCAAACGCTTGAACTTCAGGCTTCTATAAAAGTTTAACGAAGTATTGCTATATGCCTGTTATACTATATGCCTGTGATTCGCTTTGAAAATCTGTCATTCGAAAGGTAAGAAATAATCTCAATATCGCTTAATTGAAGTCCCTTGTTGTTGAATTATTGTTGTCCGTTTAACAGTTTGTAGACGGTTCCCCCTCTCAGGGGCTGTTAAACTCCATTCTCTTTTTTTAGTATAATCTTTTTTCAGAAGATGGGTGAACGAGAACCTTTTTTCTTTTATTTCTCATCGTTATTTAGAAAACACTGTCCAGATGTTTTTGCTATCTTTGACCTCCAAGTGACTAAAGCAGTTTAAATAAGAGGGCTTGATAAGGTATGTTTTTTAAAGATGTAATAGGACAAAAGGCAATAAAAGACCATTTAATCTCGATGGTAAGGGAAGACAGAGTGAGTCATGCCCAACTCTTTACAGGGCCGGCAGGATTCGGTTCCATGCCTCTTGCGCTTGCTTTTGCCCAATATATCAATTGTCATAATCCCGGATCCGACGATTCATGTGGGGTTTGTCCTTCCTGCAAAAAGATGGCAAAGTTGATTCATCCCGACTTTCATTTTGTCTATCCTATTATTAAACGAAGTAGTCTGAAGCCTGTTTGTACCGATTATATTGAGGAGTGGCGGGATTTTGTAATCCAAAGTCCTTATTTTGAAGATCACGAATGGTTCACCTTTTTGAATGCCGAGAGGGGACAGGGAATGATTTATACCCAGGAGGGAAATGAAATAATAAAACGACTGAGTTTAAAAAATTTCGAAGGGAAATATAAAATTATGATTGTATGGCAGCCCGAAAAAATGCATAATTTTGCTGCCAATAAATTGTTGAAAATATTAGAAGAACCGCCGGCCCGGACACTTTTTATTCTGGTTTCGGATTATCCGGCCGGTGTGTTGCCTACCATATTGTCTCGTACCCAGCAGCTGAAGATACCCAGAATCGATGATCGCTCCATGACCCACAGACTTATGGAACAGTTTAATGTTGCGGAGGAGGAAGCTAAAACAGTTGCCCGCATTTCGGGAGGTGATTTCATTAAGGCTCGTGATATTATCGGGAATAGTGAAGAAAAACAGTTTTTTCATCAAATGTTTGCCACAGCGATGAGAAATGCTTATTCCGGCAAACTGGATGAAATTATGACTTGGGTGGATAAATCAGCTGCTTTGCCCAAAGAACGTTTAAAAAATATGTTGCTTTACTGCATTTCTATTTTGCGGGAGAGTTACATTGCCAATTATAATATAGCGGAACTGGTGTATGCCACCCCCGCAGAGAGTGATTTTATTAAGAAGTTCAAATCTTTTGTGAACGATCGCAATGTGGAAGTTATGGTTGAGGAATATTCTCTGGCTCTTTCCCACATTGAACAGAACGGTAACATCAGACTTGTACTTTTTGATATGTCGGTTAAGGTAAGTAGTTTGTTCAGAATGTCCAACCAACTTGCGTAACCGATCCTATGCAGAGATTGTTTTTTAGTAGCAGTCTCAACTTATTTATATATACCCTGAGAACAATTAATTTTTTACAACCTGCTCAAAGGAGCGGTTTTCCGGATCCAAAGATTTTTTTTTGATTTATTATTTGGATGGAGAAATTTTTTGTTCTCAATTAAAACAGGATTGTTATGGATGCAGAAACAGCTCCACAAGAAAAAGAAAGCAAATGCACCACTTGCAGCAGCCGGTGTGGCAAACTGGAAGTTTTCGACTGGCTTTCCGACCTCCCTCAGTCGGGTAATGTCACCGACATTGTGGAAGTTCAGTTCAAAAATACACGAAAAGGGTTTTATCTTAACAGTAATCAACTCAAACTTAAAAAGGGAGATGTGGTTGCTGTGGAAGCTTCTCCCGGGCATGATATCGGAGAGATAACGCTGACAGGCGAACTGGTAATTCTCCAAATGAAGAAGAATAATCTTAACCCTGCCACCTATGAGTTCAAACGAGTGTACAGGAAAGCAAAGCCTGTGGATATTGAAAAATGGGAGGAAGCCAAAGTTCTTGAGCACGAAACCATGCTGGAGTCACGGCGGATTGCTGATCGTCTCAGACTTAACATGAAGATTGGAGATGTAGAATACCAGGGAGACCGCACAAAAGCCATTTTTTATTATATTGCTGATGAGCGGGTGGATTTCCGTGAACTCATTAAGGTATTGGCAGACCGGTTTAAGGTGAGAATTGAGATGCGTCAGATTGGTGCGCGGCAGGAAGCTGGTCGTATTGGTGGTATAGGCCCTTGCGGACGGGAATTGTGTTGCTCTACCTGGTTAACCAATTTTGTTTCGGTAACAACAAATGCTGCACGGTACCAGGAAATATCTCTTAATCCCCAAAAGCTTGCAGGTCAGTGCGGCAAACTTAAGTGTTGTCTTAATTATGAGCTGGATGCTTATATTGATGCGCAAAAAGATTTTCCCCCAACCGATGTGCCATTAAAAGCTGATGGAGAAACCTATTATCACTTCAAAACTGATATATTCAAGCGCTTGATGTGGTTCTCCTCTGGTCGCGACAGTACAGGTAACGTAGTAATGCTTACCGTTGATAAAGTCAGGGAAATTATCGAACTTAATAAGCAAGGGGCAATTGTACCTAAATTAACCAGTGATACTTCGACTGCAGTAATTAAAGAAATAGATTACACCAATGTGGTGGGAGAAGACAGTATTACCCGATTTGATGAGAAAGCCAAAAAAACCAATAAGCGACGCAAAAACAAGCGGCGTAAAACATCTAATAAGTCCGCAAATGTTAATAATCAACCTCGCAAACGTAGAAACGATCGTCCATCGAATTCCCGGGATAGTAAAAAGGGCTAAACTTTTTTTTATCATTGCGATCCCGGCTCTGTTTTCCTGTAATCATGGCCTGGTTTATGAAGAAAACCATCAAATGGAAGAACAGGCCTGGCATAAGGATTCACTCGCAGTATTTCAACCTGTTATTGAGGACACTTCAACCGTTTTGAATTTTGGTTTTTCTCTGGAGCATAACAACGATTATCCTTACAGTAATATGTGGTTGTTTGTTGATGTGGAGAGCCCCGACGGCCAAATGCAAACCGACACCATGGAGTTTTTTCTTGCCGAGCCTGACGGGCATTGGCTTGGACAGGGAAACGACAAATCCAGAACTGCTAACTGGCTTTACAAACCAGGAGTTAAGCTAAGGCAACCAGGGGAATACTCCTTTTCAGTACGCCAGGGTATGCGACGTGACCTGCTGGATGGAGTTTTGTCTTTATCCCTTTGGATTGAAGAAGCTGATAGCAGGGCCCGCTAAACCTTTCCGGAAATTTTGAAATTAAAAGAAGAGATACTTTTGGGAGGTTTGATTCTGTGAAAATATAATATTGAAACGAATCCTTTCTGATAAAAACCAACGATTTTGTACTAATATAGACAAGATAACAGCAAACATTCTATTAAGTGGGAAAGAATAAGCTAAAAAAGTTTGAGGAGATGGATAATTATCCACATGTTGTTCAGGCTCCTTTTGATGAGGTGTTTCACAATAATCATGCTTTATATGGCAACTGGAATAAGGATTTTTTCGGCAATGACAATCCGGTTGTGCTGGAGTTGGGTTGTGGTAAGGGAGAATATACTGTAGGACTTGCGCGGTTGTTTCCTCATAAGAATTTTATTGGAGTAGATATTAAAGGAAATCGTATGCACCGGGGAGCTAGTGATGCACTTGATGAGGGATTAAAAAATGTTGGCTTTCTCCGAACTCGCATTGAAACTATACAGGCATTTTTTGGTCCGTCGGAGGTGGATGAGGTCTGGCTTACTTTTCCTGATCCTCAAATAAAAAAAGTCCGCAAACGGCTGACCAGTACCCGTTTTCTTTCTTCCTATGCAAGGTTTCTTAAACCCGGTGGCCTTATTCATCTGAAAACAGACAGCTTGTTTATGTATACTTATACTCGGGAACTTTTAAAAACTAATAATATTGATCCGCTCGTTGATGAGGCTGATTTGTATGCCAACCGGTATCGGGATGAGATACTCAGTATACAGACATATTACGAATGTAAATGGCTTGCGCATGGTATTCCGGTAAAATATCTGAAGTTTCAATTAATTAATTCAACCGGGCTTGTTGAACCGGAGGTAGAAATAGAACCTGACAGTTATCGTAGTGCAGGAAGAGGGGTAAAACCAAGAAGAACCGGAAACAGCGTGTGATATGAGTGGTGATGATGGATTCTTCTACCGGGTGTATGAAGCTGTTAAACAAGTGCCTTCGGGGCGGGTTACTTCTTATGGTGCTGTTGCCACTGCCGTGGGAGCTCCTGGTTCTTCGCGCATGGTCGGATGGGCAATGAATAAGGCTTTCTCATATCCCGGATTTGTCCCTGCTCACAGAGTGGTTAACCGAAATGGGCTGTTGACCGGGAAACATGCATTCCCAAACGATTCTATAATGCAGGAGTTGCTTGAAAGTGAGGGGGTTCGTGTTGAAAAGGATAGGGTAGCAGATTTCAAAAACCTCTTTTGGGATGAATTTCAGATTACCTGGTAATAGAGCAAATTCCCAAATACATATTTTGGAAGAACTGAAGGTTTTGAAGGGAGCCAACCTTGGCAGATAAGCAAAAAAACAAAATCTTTCAAAATCATAATTGAGATTATGGCTGAAGCATGAAATTCCTTTTAGGAAATATTCAAGGCAGTACTTCAAAATAAGCATTAGTTCGTTTTCAAAAAAACAATTACCTTTGTTCTTATATTTAAAAAGTTTAAATAAAGTTAGATATGGGTTTTTATCCACAGCTTGTAACTGATGCTTTGAAGCATGTATTTCATCCGGCCAAAGAGAAGGATATTGTTTCTTTGGGAATGGTTGAGGATGATATTCGAATAGATGGTAAACGTATTAGTTTCAGCCTGAAATTTGATAGGGCAAATGATCCTTTTGTCTCTGCTATAAAGAAAGCTTCAGTTCAGGCTATAAAGAAATATGTTGGTGAAGATGCTGAAATCGAAGGGAATATTTTTATTAAAGTGAACCCTCGTGCACCTAAGCCAGAAGCCAAATTACTTAACGATGTAAATAATATTATTGCTGTGGCCTCGGGAAAGGGCGGGGTAGGAAAATCTACTGTAGCCAGTAATCTTGCCGTGGCATTGAGTAATATGGGCTTTAAAGTAGGGTTGCTCGATGCTGATGTTTACGGGCCTTCGGTGCCCAAAATGTTTCAGACAGAAGGAGCCCGGCCTGTATTACGAAAAATTGACGGGACAGATAAAATTGTGCCGGTTGAAAAATATGGTGTAAAGAATTTGAGCATTGGTTACTTCGTAGAGCCCAATGATGCTTTGGTTTGGCGTGGAGCCATGGCTACCGGTGCCATAAAGCAATTGCTGGGGGATGGGGATTGGGGAGAACTGGATTATCTTTTGATTGATTTACCTCCAGGAACCAGTGATATTCATCTTACAGTTGTGCAGAGTATCTCTCTTACCGGTGCTGTGGTTGTTAGTACCCCGCAGGATGTTGCACTGGCCGATGCCAGAAAAGGTATCAGTATGTTTACAGGGGATAAAGTGAATGTTCCTGTGTTAGGGTTGGTAGAGAATATGGCTTGGTTTACACCAGCAGAACTTCCCGATAATAAATACTATATTTTTGGAGAAGAGGGATGTAAACGTCTTGCTGAGGAATTAAAAATTGATTTACTTGGACAAATACCTATTGTTCAGAGTATTCGTGAAGGAGGAGACAAGGGAGAACCTTCAGCGCTTAATCCCGATTCGGTTACTGGTAAAGCTTTTGCTGATTTGGCAGAGGCTGTGGTAGAGGCTGTAGAGAAGCGAAATCAAAATCTTCCACCTACCAGGATTGTTGAAATAACTAAAAAATAGACGATTATGGAAATGGATAAGGAAAGTCTTACCAATCGTGTTTTGGAGGCATTAGAGACCATTAGACCTTATTTGCAGTCTGATGGAGGAGATATCAAATTTGTGGAGATTACCGATGATATGCGGGTGAAAGTAGAACTTATCGGTGCCTGCGATGGCTGTCCCATGAGTTTGCAAACACTGAAAGGCGGAGTGGAAATGGTGGTTAAGCAAAAAGTGCCTGAAATACTTGAAGTTGTGGCCGTTTAAGGATTCTTGTATACTCCTGCTGCTGACTGTTTGTTTATCTATCTGCTTCCTTTTTATCTTTCAGGAGGTTGTAGATCGTTGATTTTCCTATGTTTAAACGATTGGCCACTTCCATTACATTGTTGTACTTTTTCATGAAATAGAGTATAATTCGTTCGTTGTATTCTTTCAGGCTTAATTCTTCATGAAAAAAGCCCGGAGTTGGTTCCGAATGATTGAATACTATATGTCTTTCCCCGAGGATGTCGTCATTGGCCAGAACAGCCCCCAATTCCACGATGGCTTTTAACTCCCGGATATTTCCCGGATAATCGTGTGATATTAACTTCTTTTTTGCCCCTGATGAGAGAATCATTGGGGGTAAATTGTTTTTCAGACAAAAGGATTGAAGAAAATGGTCGGCCAGGATAATTGTGTCTTTACCCCTTTCACGCAAAGGCGGAAGGCTTATTGGCAAACCCACAAGATGGTAATAAAGATCCTCCCGTAATGTTTTGTCTCTTACCGCCTGAAGCAAATCATAAGATGTAGTTGTTATAATTCTGCATCTGACCACTCGTTCCTCATTACTGCCAATGCGTCTGACTCTTCTTTCCTGAAAAATATTTAGCAGGGCAATCTGCATATCAGCATCAAAATCGGTAACTTCATCCAGAAGAAGAGTGCCCTCACCTGCCTCCTCAAATTTCCCTTTGGTTGTCATTAGTGCATCGGAAAAAGCTCCTTTTTCAATGCCAAAAAGGACTGTGTTGAGTTGTTCATTTGATAGAGCAGCAGCACTTACTTTTACAAAAGGCTGATTTTTTCGGATAGAGTTGTAATGAATTATTTTGGCCACCAATTCTTTACCAGTGCCGGACTCTCCCGAAATGGATATATTGATATTGGGTACTTTGATGGCTTTTTCTATCAGGGTAAAGGAGCTTTGTAATGAAGAACTGTTGCCCAGGAGAGTGTCATGAAAATTGTATTTATCCGAAACTTCTCCTTTTAGTTTATTCAATTCTTTTTTCAGGTTGTGGTTGGAGCGTATTTTATTTAATGTGTGTATGAGGCGTTCATTGATATTCTCATCTTTGGTGATGTAATCGTAAGCTCCTTCTTTGAGAAGTTGCACTGCAAGTCTGATGTTGTCCTGGCCAGAAATGATGATGATTTCAATTTCAGGATTAAAGGTTTTTATCTCTTGCATCAGTTCTGCTCCGGATATATCAGGAAGGCCCAGATCAAGGGTGACTACATCGGTTTTTGGGGAGAGTTGTCTTAGAAAGCTTTTCCCATTTGAAAACACGGCTGTTTCACAGTGATCAGTCTTACTTAGTATATGTTTTATCATTTTGCTGAAAACAGGGTCGTCTTCTATGATATCAACTCTCATCTTCGGCTCTATAGTTTAAGTGGTTTAAAACAAAATGATTTAAGATTCACCGGGCAGAAATATATAAAGAGAAATAAGTTGGAATGCTCAAAAAAACTTTCAGCCGGATGATTATCTTTGCTAAAAGTATTTTTTCTTAGTCAATTTGGAAAATAATTTTGCCGCAAGGTAGTTTATAATGTATTATCAGTCTTGTTTTTTACATGAAGAATTTTTCTCTGCTATATATTTCGGTTTTTTTTCTCTTTGTTGGGTGCTCTACACAAAAGAACACCTGGTTGTCACGCGGATACCATAATCTTACTGCCCGGTACAATGTTTTATTCAACGGACAACAGAGTTTTGACCGGGGAAAGGAGAAAATGCAGGAATCGGTAAAGAATGATTATACCAAAGTGCTTCCTATGTTTGCTTTCTGCGAGAATTCAGGAGCGCAGGTTTCATCATCCGACATGAACAGAGCAATTCGTAAAGGGCGTAAATTGATTGAGAAACATTCAATTACTGCCAAACCAAAACGATCTCCCGGAGGGGCTGCAGAGGAATACCGGAATTTTTACAATCAAAGAGAATTTAATCGCTGGGTAGATGATGCCTGGATGCTGATAGGGAAATCACACATTTATTCCAGAAACTGGTATGAAGCTATTGCTGCCTTCAATGAAGTGATTCAGTTGTTTCCCAAAAAATCAGTGCGATACGAGGCTATATTGTGGATTGCCCGTGCCTACATAGAAATGGAGGATCTGGAGAATGCAAGGATAAGCCTGCAACAGTATTCCTCTGAGGTAAAGGATGAAGATCAGTTTTATGCTGTTGCGACCTCCACTTATGCCTGGTATTGGTTGGTTCAGGAAGATTATGAAAAGGCATTGGATTTTTGCCTGGAAGCTGCTGATAACGCAGGCAACCGATGGCAAAAAGTTCGCTGGTATTTTGTGCTGGGACAGGTTGCAGAAAAGGCAGGCCGAGATGATCTGGCTTATGAGGCCTACAGAAAAGTTGAGTCGATGAATCCCGACTATGAAATGGTTATTCATGCCCGGGTAAGAAATGCCTTGATAAAGGGTGGCCCCGACAACCCCGAGCAATCCAGACAGGACCTTAACAAATACGCCGGGGAATACAAAAATCTTGACTACAGGGATCAGATTTATTTTGGCATTGCTCAAACATGGTTTTGGCAGGAAGACACTCTTAATGCGTTGGTAAATCTTCAATTAGCTGCAGGTTATGGTGGGAACAACCAGATTCTGGCAGGTAATATTTATAAGCGAATGGCTGAAATTTATTTTCAATCGGGCGATTATATAGCTGCCGATGCCTATTACGACTCCACACTTACAGCTCTTCCTCAGGATTATAAAGGGATATCGGAGATTAGGCAATTGGAGGCAAAGCTGAATCCACTGGCAGATAATTTACGTACTATTCAGTATGAAGATAGTGTGCAGCAGATAGCTGGATTACCCGAGGTTGAACGGGAACATTTTATTGATAACCTCTTGGTTCAGATGCAGGAAAAGGCTGAACAGGCAAGCTTTTCTAATCAAACGGATGATGCTTTTTTCTACAGGAATTTTGCCAATCGAGGAAACAGAAGTACTGACGAATCAGGCAAATGGTATTTTTATAACCAGACGATGGTGAGTCTAGGCCAAATGGAGTTTGAAAAGCGTTGGGGAAGGCGGAAGCTGGAAGATAACTGGCGACGGGGAAATAAAGAATCCCAAGCGTCACAACAAGAAATGGGAGAAACTGATGGTATGATGCCTGACGACCCCTTCAGTCAGGAACCGCCCGGTCCCGGAAATGAATCTCAAACCCAAAGTCAGGAAGAAGACGGGAAGCCCGACAGAGAATCATTATTATCAGGTTTGCCACTAACCCTGGAGGATATGGAAACCTCGCATATGAAAATCCAGAGATCACTTTATAATGCAGGACATCTGCTGGCCCAGAATTTTGATCAGCATACTGAGGCTGTGAGCAAATTTGAAGAATTGCTCAGTGAATATCCAAAAACCAATCTTCGTGAACAAGCGTTAATGGGAATTTACCTGTCATGCAGCGAAATACAAGATCGTAACTGTTTAGAGTATTATGGTAAGGTTATTGTAGATGATTATCCTCAAAGCCAATTTACTGCATTTATCGAAGATCCTGAGTTTTTTGCCAGGCAGAAAGCCCGGGAACAGGAAATGGAAAAGTTATATGACCAGGCCTATCGTGATTTTAAAAACGGATTGTGGAATAAGGCTCGGGAGAAAACCTCGGAAATTATTGATTCCAATTCCGAGAGACTGATGCCGCAGGCGCTCTTGCTTAATTCCGCTGCGTACAGTCAGACCGGAAATAATACTGCTTTCCAAAATGGATTGGAAACACTGATTGATGATTATCCCCGTTCAAAGCAAGCAGAACTGGCCCGTCACTGGTTAACGATGTTGGAAGAGGGACATGAACCTCAGCAGAACTTTTTGGCAGGGGCAGATGTTAAACAAGCTGAACAACAGGATGAAATGGAGAAAGAGCCTTATCTGCGTGAAGAAAAAGAAAGATTTGTATATCAACCCGAATCAGAACATCATGTAATAATTGCTTTGCAACCCGAAGCAGAGATTAATCAGATTTTATTCTATTTAGCCAATTTTAATTTTGACAGATATACCATCGGTGGACTTCAGTTGGAAACAAAAAACATTGGAAGTATTTATAATGTTATACAAACAGGGCCATTCGAAAACAGTGAAATAGGGTTGGATTATTTCTTTTCATTGGTTGATAATCCGTCAGTATTCGCAGTAGAGAACCCGGGAGTCCCTTTACTTTTGTTGATATCTGAAGAGAATTTGGAACAGTTAGATTCGGGCTTGGCCATTGAAGAGTACAAGAATTTTTTTCTTGAAAACTATTTGCCTGGCAGTGCCCCTTCTGCTATCGTAATCAGCGAAAATGAAGTACCAGATATCCCTTATACCGAAACCAGTGGGAAGTGAGATGTCCCATCTTTTTGGGTGGAATTAAGTGTTTGAAGACCTGAATCCATTATTTTTGTTCGGTCGGCAGTTATGAATCGTAAAAACAAAATCATCCGTTCTGAAGTCGAATGCAGGAATTCATTGTTTTCAGATCAGGAGTTGAATTTCTGAATATTGTCTGCTTATAGTTTTATGGAATATTATCTGCGAAAGAATATGCCTTCTGAAATATGAATTGTTAACACCGATTTTTTTTAATTAATCAGACAAAGCAGAATGATTAATTCATTTATTCTAGAAGAATCGAAGCGATATGGAAGATATAAAGAAAATAAGGATACTTTGGGTGGATGATGAAATCGAACATCTAAGGTCGCACATCCTTTTTCTGGAAGAAAAGGGGTTTGGAGTGGAAACGGCTTCGAATGGGAATGATGCATTGGAATTAGTAATGCACCAACGGTTTGATCTTGTTTTTCTGGATGAGAATATGCCGGGTCTGAGTGGACTTGAAACCCTTTCCCAACTAAAAGAAATGCGTCCCGGTTTGCCGGTCATCATGATCACCAAAAGTGAAGAAGAGGACATAATGGATCAGGCTATCGGCAGCAAAATTTCTGATTACCTGATAAAACCGGTTAAACCAAATCAGATTTTGTCTTCTGTCAAGCGGCATGTAGATCGTGAAAGACTGGTTTCACAGAAAGCGACCAGCGATTATCAGGCCGAGTTCTCTAATTTGGGGTTTCGCATGAGTGATAGCTTGAGTATGAAAGAATGGCAAGATGTTTATAAAAAGCTGGTATTTTGGGAGTTGGAGCTTGAAAGTACGGATAGTCCTATGGATGAGGTTTTGAAAATGCAGAAGGGAGAAGCCAATCAGTTGTTTGCCAGGTCAGTGATAGATAATTATGAACGTTGGCTGGTGAATGATGAGGGACCACTCATGTCGCATCGTGTCTTCAAGCAAACGATCTTACCTAAACTGGATATGGGCGAGAAAGTGATATGGGTAGTTATAGACAATTTTCGTCTCGATCAGTGGGAAATCATTAGGCATGAAATCAGTTCATTGTTTGATGTGATTTCGGATGATACTTATTGCAGTATACTTCCTACGGCTACTCAATATGCGCGTAATGCACTTTTTTCCGGGCTTTTACCTGCCCAGATACAGGAGTTATATCCCGATTTATGGGTCGATGAGGATGAGGAGGGAAGCCGCAATCAGTTTGAAGAAGAATTGATAAAGACATTTTTTAAACGAATGCGACGTGATTTTTCTTTTAATTATCATAAGATAAGTGATAATGAAACAGGTCGGAAGTTGAGCGATAACTATAAACAGCTTTTGAATTCAGATTTGTCTGTTTTAGTTTATAATTTTGTTGATATGCTTTCTCACGCCAGAACCGAAATAAAAATGATTCGTGAACTGGCAGCGGATGAATCTGCCTACAGATCCTTAACGCGTTCATGGTTTGTTCATTCTCCTTTGTTTGATTTATTGAAGAAATTGTCCTCAGAAAAGGTTAAAGTTATTGTTACTTCAGATCATGGTGCAATTAGGGTACAACATCCGTTAAAGGTGGTCGGCGACAGAAATACTAACACTAATCTTAGATTTAAGCAGGGAAAGAATCTGGCTTACAAGGCAAAGGATGTTTTTGAGGTGAAAAAACCCGAAACGGTTTTTCTGCCACGGGTAAATGTTTCTACTTCCTATATTTTTGCAAGGGGAGATGATTTTTTTGCCTATCCCAATAATTACAATTATTATGTCAATTTTTATAAAGATACTTTTCAACATGGCGGAGTTTCGCTTGAGGAAATGCTTGTGCCGCTAATTGAGTTAGCTCCGTTGGGATGAAAATTGTCTCTGTGCATCGGTTTTGATAATCTTTATTGTATTTTTGTTTGATATTTAATTTTCCATGTCTATGGATCAGATATTTACCATTTCTTCGGAAGATGAAATTAAAAAGGCTGTCAATGATTTTCTGCCATTGCTGGGGAAGTATAAAGTTGTTGCTTTTTATGGGGGTATGGGAGTCGGAAAGACAACATTTATCAGAAACCTTTGTCAGGAAATGGGGGTGTCAGAACATATAACAAGCCCGAGTTTTGCACTGGTAAATGAATATGAAGGAAAAGACGGGAAAATTATTTTTCATTTCGATTTTTACCGGTTGAAAAATGAGGCAGAGGTGTTTGATATGGGTTATGAAGATTATTTTTTTAGTAATAATTATTGTTTTATCGAATGGCCCGAAAAAGTTTCCGGAGTTCTGCCCGACAACCGTCTGGATGTTCACATGGTTGAAAATGAAGATGGTTCAAGAACAATGAAAGTTTCCGGTTTTTTGTAATTTAATCCCGAAATCAGAAAAAAGCTATGGGGGATTTAGAAAAGAATGCATCGTATTATTATGCAATGAACCAGTCCGGCCTGATGCCCAGAGAAGAGTTGATGGAAGTTGGTCGAAAACAAAAATCAATGTCTTTTGGCATTCCAAGGGAAAAGGAAAAAGGTGAAAACCGTGTCCCGCTGACCCCACAAGGGGTGGAATTACTTGTTGCCAATGGCCATGAAATAATTCTGGAAAGCGGAGCAGGTAATTCTGCTAATTATTACGATCATGATTTTTCGGAAGCAGGTGCGCGGATTGTTACAGATCATGAAGAACCCTTTCGGTGTGAGGTGATTTTGAAGATAGCCCCTCCCGATGCTGAAGAACGTCAGCTTTTATCTGCCCATCAGTTGCTTATTTCCATGCTTTATCTTTCCAATCAGAGCCGGGAGGACATGCAGCAATTGATGTATAAAAAAATTAATGCACTTGCTTACGAGTTTTTGAAAGATGATTCCGGTTGTTATCCTGTGGTTCGTAGTATGAGCGAAATCGAAGGTTACACTGCTATAATGATTGCTTCGGAATATCTCAGCAATAGTAAGGAGGGGAAAGGCGTTTTGCTGGGTGGAATTACAGGTATTTCCCCAGCCGAAGTTGTCATTATTGGGGCAGGAACTGCAGGCGAATTTGCAGTGAGAGCTGCATTGGGCCTGGGATGTCAGGTGAAGGTGTTTGATAATTCCTATCGCAATTTGCGTGAACTTGAGCGCAATGTTGGTCAGCGACTGTTTACCTCGGTTTTACATCCACAAGTATTGAGTAAGGCTTTGCGTTCTGCAGATGCTGTTATCGGAAGTCTTCGTTATTTTGACCCTCAGAGTGGATTTCTTATTTCTGAGGAGCAGGTATCCAGTATGAAATCCGGATCTATCATTGTGGATTTAAGCATGGGAAATGGAGGATGTCTAGAAGCAGCACAGGGGTTTGTTTCAGCAGAGAATCCCATAACTATTAATCATGGAGTGATTCACTACCGAGTTCACAATATTTCTTCACGCGTTGCCCGCACTTCTTCTATTGCTCTCAGTAATATTTTTGCACCGGTGCTGCTGCGTCTTGCCATGGCAGGAGGAGTCAGTCAGTTAATTAAACAGGACGTTGGTGTAAGTCACGGGCTCTATCTTTATAAAGGGATTCTTACTAATTATAAAGTAGGAGAGAAATTGAATCTGCCTTCTAAAGACATCGGGTTACTGATGGCAGCATTCTAATAATGATGAAATTTCCTCATGTGGTTGAATGCTAATATGGATGGAACCACTAAAGGTTTTTTCAGGACAATGATTGATTGCTGGTAACTGCTGCCGTTGCAGATTGAAGCATTTGCTGTGGCCGTTGCTGGCTAATAGTATTATTGATTTTGTCTTTTTCTGACAATAGGGGGAGTGAAAATTTAAATGTTGCTCCCAATGCAGGATTTTCATTGTTATTACACCAAATCTGCCCATTCATTGCATTTACGTAACGTTTTGCAATGGCAAGTCCCAGCCCGGTTCCCCCGAACTGACGGCTTAATCGCAGGTCTCCCTGTCTGAATAGATCAAAAATTTCTTTTTCTTTTCCTTCTGGAATGCCAATCCCTGTGTCTTTTACATAGAAAACAATTTGTTTTTCCCGCATTTCGTATCCAAATTGAATAAATCCTGAAGCCGTAAACTTAACCGCATTGTCGAGAAGGTGATTCAGAATTTTGTAGGTAGCTTCTTTGTCCAAAAGTACAGTGTCATCCAGGTCGTTTTTTTGCTCAACTTTAAGAGATAAGGGCTTTCCGGAGACATCAATTTCTGCCTGGAAGCTGTTAAATAATTGCTGCATCATTTGGTTGAGCGAAAATGCCTGCTGTTCTTTGCCAATATTTCTTGCCTGAAATCTTGAAATATCAATTAATGAGTCCATGATATGAAGAAGTCGTGTGCCGTTCTGCTGGATTATGTCAATATAATTCCTTCTCTGTTCCAGGCTCATATTGTCAGCACTGAGAAGCTCTGTGAAGCCCATAATGACATTCATTGGAGTTCGTATTTCATGACTGAGATTGGCCAGAAATGCAGACTTTAGACGACTGCTTTCATCCACTACCTGTTTGGCTTTGGAAATATTTTTGTTAAGATTATCTAATAATTGATTTTTCAGCTTTAATTCTTCTTCAGTTCGTAAAAGGTCCCGGTTTTTCTTTTCAAGTTTTTCCTTGTTATATAGGTGTCTGAGTTCTGTAGAAACATTGTAGGAGAAAAACTTTAGAATATTGCTGATGGTTTTTGTTCCCCTGGATTTCGTCATTCCAAGAATTATTCCTGTCGGAGTTCTGTCGTTATCAGTTATCAACAGTGATGTGATAGTTTTTGCTTTGGGTTTTGGTAAGTCAGCCTTTTTAAAAAATAATTCATTGTCCTGAAGGATAGATAGATTGTTACTTGCAAACAATGTGGGGTAATCAATCTCAAAATCAAAGTTTTTATTTCGTAGGATCTTGTTTTTGTGGCAAATGCTGATTGTACGGAAGTTATTGTTGTTTATGAGACTTGCTACAATAATGTATTCAGCATTTCCGATCTCGGAAATTTTAAGGGCAAGTGTGTCAAGAGATGAGTGACCAACTGAATTTGCAATGGTTGTATTTAAACCATCTATCAACTCGGAAGCACTTTCGCTGGAGAAAAAAGCTAAAGGCTGCGTAGGCCAATAATGATTCTTTTTGCGTTTAAAAAAGTTTGTTATTCCTCTCAATATATTCATGTGCCAAAAAAAGACTTGTTGTATGATTCAAAGAAATACCAATTAAGCAACTAATGCAAAATCTTTTGACGAACGCCCGATTTATGATGATTTAGAAGGTGGCTGTTCATTAATAACTGATATGCAGTGTGTTGACATAATATTAATACCCTGCTGCCTGGCCGTCTTTCCGGGATTCTGATGCTCCAATATAAATACCTCGTTTTCGGTCATAAATGATACCCTGAAATCCTCCATAACCTCCCAGATTGAAACTAACCGGATGTCCCATTTGCATTAATTCTCTTACTGTCTCGTAAGGAATTCCGCTTTCCACCTGAATCTGTCCGGTCGTTTTTTCCTTCTTTCCGGTGGGTGTGCTGCCACCTGTATGTGCAAAACGAGGTGCATCCCCGGCTTCCTGAAGATTCATTTTGAAATCTACCAGGTTCATGATGATTTGAACGTGTCCCTGGGGCTGGAAATCTCCACCCATAACACCAAAACTTAACCAGGGAACATCATCTTTTGTGACGAAAGCCGGAATGATGGTATGGAAAGGTCTTTTGCCGGAAGCATATTCATTTTCATCGCCCGGATTCAATGAAAATAATTCGCCCCTGTTTTGTAGCATAAATCCCAGACCAGGAGGTACCATTCCGGAGCCCATTCCTCTGTAATTGCTCTGAATTAATGATACCATGTTGCCCCATTGGTCGGCAACAGTGAGATAAATCGTTTCGCTGTGATTGGGGGTCCCATATTCGAATGCTCCAGCTTTTGAAGTGTCGATCAAAGCCCTTCTTTTTTCGGCATATTCTTTGGATAATAATTTTTCCACAGAAGTGTCTGAGAATCCCGGATCTCCTATATATTTTGCGCGGTCTTCAAAAGCAAGTTTTTTTGCTTCTGTGACCAGGTGTAAATGACGAGGTGTTCCAAATTCTTCTTTTGAAAAATCAAAACCTTCAAGGAGGTTTAACATCATTTGGGCTGTGATACCCTGCCCGTTGGGAGGAAGTTCCCATACTTTAACGTTGCGGTAATTTGTGGAGATGGGGTCTACCCATTCCGAGTTGTGAAGCCCAAAATCTTCTTCAGATAAAAAGCCTCCCTGCCCCTGGATAAAATTGACAATGGTTTTTGTTATGGGGCCGTTGTAAAAAGCTTCCCGTCCTTCTTTAGCCAGTAATTTATAGGTGTTGGCTAGATCAGGGTTTTTGAATAAATCGCCTTTCTGAGGAGCCTTTCCGTTAATTGAAAATGTTTCTGTAACATTGGGATACCGGGCAAATCGATTTAATGATAATTCCCAGTAATGGCTGATTAGTTCTGTTACAGGGAATCCTTCCTCGGCATACTGAATAGAAGGAGCCAGAATTTCCTCCATTGGAGTTTTTCCAAACTTCTTATGTAGTTCAAACCATGCATCTACACATCCTGGAACTGAAACAGGCAAAGGTCCGGATGAGGGAATTTGATCCATTTGGTTTGAGAGAAAATAATCAATAGTAAGAAGTCTGGGAGATCTGCCACTTCCATTAATCCCATATAGGTTTTTAGATTCAGCATCCCAAACTATTGCAAACAAGTCACCTCCAATTCCACATCCGGTGGGTTCCATAAGACCCAGAGCAGCGTTGGCCGCAATAGCAGCATCGATGGCAGTTCCTTCTTGCTTTAATATGTCCAGCCCTATTTGCGTGGCTAAAGGATGGCTTGTTGCGATCATTCCTTTTTTTCCGATAATTTCGGATCGGCTTGCGAAGTTATGACCTGTAATTCTGTCCTGGCCGGTTATTGGCGTATGTGTAACGAATGTGATTATGAGCGCCAAAAGCAGCGGTTTGATGTATTGCATTTTTTGGGTTTTTGTGTGATGCCAGTAGAATTATTTGCTTAATTTATTCGAAAGATAAGTAAAAAGTACTTTTATATCAATAAGAACGGGAGTTTTATTTAATAAATTGTTGGCATTTGTTTGATTTTTTAAATCTGGCTCCGGTTTTTGAATAGATTCCGTTCGATTTTTGATGTGGTTGGTTGGAGGCAGATAATGAATGAAAAGAGCATGGAACTTTGATTTCTCCTTCAGCTTTCTTGCGAGCAAAGCGGAATAGCCGAGCGACCGCTTTGTAAAAAGAAATCTGCACAAAAGTGTATGTATAATAGAATTACAAGTTTTGTCCGCCCTTAATAAATAAATCTTATATGGATGAAACGAGCATGGCAATGTTTGCCTCAAAAGAACAAGTATAAGTTCCCCAATAACTTAAGTAACAATTTAATGAATAAAAATAAAACAAGCCGTAAAACACAATGGTTTTACGGCTTTTAGTAGCGGGCGCCAGACTCGAACTGACGACCTTTGGGGTATGAGCCCAACGAGCTACCAACTGCGCCACCCCGCAATATATTTTAAGTAAGTTTTTTCTCTTTTGAGGTTGCAAATATAGGGGCAATTCCTGCAGTTACCAAATATTTTGGGTGTTAAAATCTACTAAAAAAACAACTTTATTTGCTTTGGCTTCTTTTAGAGGTAGTTCCGGGGTTTGAATTACGTTGATGTTTCGTAAGCTCATCAATAATGATTAATTTTGTTCTTCAATTAGGAGGTAATATTACATTTAGAAACGAATATGGCAAATAATAAGTGGAAAGCTTTTCTTGAAAAGCTTAAAAGTAAATACAAGCTGGCCATTTTTAATGAGCAGACTTATGAGGAAGTTATTGTATTGAGGCTTTCAAGATTAAATGTTTTTACCATTATAGGTGCTTCTGCAATACTTCTTATTGTATTGGTCACCTTGCTTATTGCCTTTACAGGTTTGAGGGAGTATATTCCTGGTTACCCGGATGCAAATCAACGATTAATGATTGTTCGAAATGCTCAGCGGGTTGATTCCTTGTTGGTTGAGATAGATAGACGAAATAAGTTTATTGACAATATGCAGAACATTATAGGAGGAGGAGTGCCCGAGGATACTTCAGAGAACGCTGGCGATGATGCGCAAGATCCAGCTGCCGGGGGAAGTGGGAATGCCGTGGATGTTGATTTTAGAAGATCTGAAGAGGATTCTCTTTTCAGGGCATTGGTGGAAAAAGAAGAAAAATATAATCTGTCACAACGATCTGAAAGTCCTCCCGGAACCGGATTGGAAAACACTTTTTTCTTTACCCCGATAAAAGGTATGGTGGTTAATAGATTTGGTGATCCGCGAGGCCATTTTGGAGTGGATATTGTAGCCGGTCCCGGGGCAAGAGTTTCTGCGGTAATGGACGGTGTGGTTGTTTTTTCGGGCTGGACTGTTGAAACGGGTTATGTGATTCAATTGCAACATGCCAATAATTTACTCTCTACCTATAAACATAATGAACGCTTGTTAAAATCTGTCGGTGAACACGTGAAAGCGGGTGAGGCTATTGCTCATGTAGGCAATTCGGGGGAACTCACCACCGGTCCCCATTTACACTTTGAACTGTGGTATAACGGAGTGCCTCTGGATCCTCAGGAGTATATTGCATTTTAGTTAGTTTTTCAGAAATTAAAGTATACTCCGGAAAAACTTGATAAAAATTTTTAATGAAGCGTCGAATTGCTATTTTGGGATCCACCGGATCTATAGGGACACAAGCACTGGAAGTGATTGAACAGCATCCTCCTCTTTTTGAAGCTGAGGTGCTTACGGCTGGGCAGAATGCTGAATTACTGGTGCAGCAGGCAATTAAATATCAACCCAATGCTGTGGTTATTGGAAATGAAGCTAAATACTCCTGGGTAAAAGAGCAACTGTGTGCATATCCGATTAAGGTTTATGCCGGGAACCAAGCTTTGGCTCAGGTGGGGGCGATGAGTTCTGTGGATATGGTATTGGTGGCATTGGTGGGGTTTTCAGGCTTGTTACCAACATTCAGATCCTTAGAGGCAAAAAAACCTGTTGCTTTGGCAAATAAAGAAACACTGGTGGTGGCCGGAGATTTGGTTATGGAACTTGCCCGACGTAGTCAAGTGCCTGTTTTACCTGTTGATTCTGAGCATTCCGCCATTTTTCAGTGTCTCGTTGGTGAAGGCAATAATGAAGTGGAAAAAATAATATTAACTGCTTCCGGAGGTCCTTTCCGGGGTAAAGGAATTGATTTTTTAAGAAAAGTTACTCGCTGCCAGGCTCTGAATCATCCCAACTGGAAAATGGGAAATAAAATAACTATTGATTCAGCCTCATTGATGAATAAGGGATTTGAAGCCATTGAGGCCAGATGGTTATTTGATTTAACTTCCGACCAAATTGAGATTGTAGTACATCCCCAATCTATTGTGCATTCATTGGTTCAGTTTGCAGATGGCTCTTTGAAGGCTCAAATGGGACTTCCTGATATGAAACTTCCTATCCAGTATGCTATGGGATACCCCAGGCGTTTGAAGAATCAATTTCCAAGGTTTAGTTTTACTGATTTTCCAAGTTTATCTTTCGAACAGGCTGATATCAATGTCTTTCGCAACTTGTCGCTGGCTTTCGAAGCAATGAACATAGGAGGTAATATGCCTTGTATTCTCAATGCAGCCAATGAAGTAGCTGTGGATGCTTTTTTGAAGTCAAGAATCGGTTTTGTTGAAATGTCTTCGGTTATTGAACAAACTATGCAGAGAACTTCCTTTTTGAAACACCCAGGGTTGCATGATTATGTTGAAACCGATAAAGAAGCACGAAGAGTTGCTCTTGAAATTGTGGCTAAATGAAGAAAATCAATATATTTGTGAGCTTTTGCAAGAATCGACTGTTTGGATTTTTATAATAAAAAGAGTTTGTAGAACCATCTCAGCCCGGTATTGGAAAAAGAATTTTTGATCTATTATTTTATTTGACAGCATGGAATTTCTGATAAAAGCACTACAGCTTATACTTAGTTTGTCCATTCTTGTGATTTTACATGAGTTTGGGCACTATCTTTTTGCAAGAATATTTAATACTCGCGTTGAAAAGTTTTATTTGTTCTTTGATGCCGGTTTTTCATTGTTTATGTTTAACATATGAGATACTGAATATGGTTTTTGCTGGTTGCCACTGGTCGGATATGTAAAAATCACCGGAATGATTGATTAGACCATGGCTAATG
>CAYOFH010000017.1:0-35691 GCA_964403175.1 uncultured Marinilabiliaceae bacterium | reverse complement strand
GGCTTTTAGCAGGCAAGACCACGCCAAAAAGAGCTATATTTGTCTTATCGAAGAAAGAATTTTTATGAGTTTTGATTTCCTAAATATCAGTTTACCTCTAGTAGATCCGGTTTTAAAATTCCTGATCATCCTGCTTGTAATTCTAGTAATCCCTATTGTTTCAGAACAACTGAAAATTCCCCAGTTACTGGGAATGATTGTAGCGGGAATTATAATAGGACCGCATGGACTTAATCTCCTGGCAAGAGATAGCAGCATTATACTCTCTGGAACAGCAGGGTTACTCTACATTATGTTTCAGGCAGGTCTGGAAATCGACATGAACGATTTTAAGAAACATGCCCTGAAAAGTACTCTCCTTGGATTATATGGATTCTTCATACCAATGATTCTTGGAACCATTTTGGGAATAACCCTTCTTGATTTTTCTCTTTCAACGTCAGTTCTTCTGGCCAGCATGTTTGCCTCTCACACCCTGATAACCTATCCCATTGTAAGCAAATTCGGAATAACCAAAAATACAGCAGTTAATATTTCTGTGGGAAGTACACTCATTACCAATATTCTTGCACTGTTGGTCCTTGCCATTATTGTGGGTTTATCAACCGGTGAAATCAACAATGCTTTTTGGTTGCAGTTATTGGGATCATTCATCGCATTTACATTCATTATAACGTTCATTTTTCCGCGCATTGCCAGATGGTTTTTCAAGCGTTTTAATGACTCTGTTTCACAATACATTTTTGTGTTGGTTGTTGTATTTCTGGGTGCTGTGTTGTCCATGGCCGCCGGGATCGAAGCCATTATTGGAGCCTTTATGGCAGGACTGGCACTAAACCGGTTAATTCCACGAACTTCTCCATTAATGAACCGCATCAATTTTGTGGGTAATGCCATTTTTATTCCCTTTTTTCTGATAGGAGTGGGGATGCTCATCAATTACCGCTCTTTTAGTAATTTGGAAACCATAATGGTGGCTATTTCCATGTCTTTTGTAGCAACACTTGCCAAATATCTTGCAGCTCTGGCCACACAAAAGAGCTTTAAACTTGGACGAAATGAGATGCACCTGATATTCGGGCTTACCAATGCCCAGGCAGCGGCAACTCTTGCTGCTGTTTTAGTTGGTTACAATATTATTTTAGGACAAACACCGGAAGGTGATCCCATTCGGCTGTTGAATGACAATGTCCTCAATGGAACGATTATCATGATATTAGTAACCTGCACAATTGCTTCCTTTGTAACACAGAAGAGTGCACAAAGAATATCGACCGCCGAGCAAACGGACGAAATCATTGAAGAAAATACCGAACAGATTCTTATTCCTTTAAGTAATCCTGAAACCCTGGAAGAAATGGTAAATTTAAGTGCCATAATCAAATCCAAACAAAACAGGAACGGACTTTTTGCACTCAATATTATTAATCGTAATAATACCATTCCCGAAATCGAAAAGCGGGCCCGCGAATTACTAAATAAAGCAAAGGTAGCAGCCTCTGCAACAGATTTAGAATTGCAAACTTTGTTGCGTTACGATCTGGATGTGGTTCACGGCATTACCAATGTTATCAAAGAGCAGAATATTACAGATCTTGTTTTAGGCCTGCATGTAAAGAAAGGAATGTCAGATACTTTTTTAGGCAACCTGACAGAAGGAATCCTTTCCGAAAGTAATTTTACGACCTACATTTACAATCCTTTTCAGCCTATTTCCACCATTGGAAGACATATTGTTGTTATTCCCGAAAATGCTGAGTATGAATCTGGTTTTCCTTTTTGGATTTCCAGAATATGGAATATTGCCGGAAATACCGGTGCCAAAATCCTGTTTTATGCCGGAGAGAAAACGCTAAAGCTGATCAAGAAGATTCATTCCAATCATCCCATCGATGCAGAATTTAATATGTTCAACAAATGGGATGATTTTCTGATCTTGTCCCGAGAGGTTAACCGCAATGATAATCTTATCATTGTGATGAGTCGCAAAGGATTCAACTCCTGTCACCCGGCCATGGAGAAAATACCATCCTTTTTGAATAGTTATTTTCAAAATTCCAATTTTTTAATCATTTATCCTCGTCAGGAAATTCTTCTGCCAGACGAAAACAAAGTGAATCTCACAGATTCCTCATTATTGGAAACTATTGAAAAGATTGATACAATTGGCAAAACAGTTGCCAAAATTGTCCGAAGGAAAGACAAAAAAAGAATTAAAAAAATAATAAGAGAACATAAATGAATTCTTAATATCATGGATGATAAGCTGGTATAGTGGATTTTTTTTGCCGGTATTTTTGGTCTGGTCTTGATATTTCATTCCATAAATGTATTTTAACTGGCAAAATACTCTATTGCGAATAAACAAAAAGTATTGTGAAAGAAATAAAACGTTGCGAATGGTGTGGAAATGACCCACTTTATATAAAATATCATGACGAGGAGTGGGGCAGACCGGTATTTGATGATAAAACTCTTTTTGAATTTCTTGTACTGGAAGGATTTCAGGCAGGCTTAAGCTGGATTACCATACTTCGAAAGCGGGAAAATTTCAGAAAAGCTTTTCATGATTTTGATTTTCATAAAGTAGCCCAATATGATGAAAAAGATTTTGATCGCTTAATGCAAAATGAAGGTATTATCCGAAACAGGTTAAAAATCAGAGCTGCCGTTACCAATGCTGAGGCCTTTATCAGGGTGCGTGAAGAGTTTGGTTCCTTCTGTAAATACATCTGGGAATTTATAGAAGGAAAACCTGTCATCAACCATTTCAAAAGACTGGAAGAAATTCCCTCTTCAACCTCTTTATCCGATACAATAAGTAAAGATTTAAAAAAAAGAGGGTTTAAATTTGTAGGCAGTACCATTGTGTATGCTCATATGCAGGCTACCGGTATGGTAAATGACCATGTGGAAGGATGCATAGTAAGAGAGGCAGGCCCTTAAATCCGCTCAAGGGGAACTTTGAAAGATATATTAGTACAAAGAGCACAGAGCATGGGGCTTGAAATCAAAAGCTGAGAGTGTCTTGTTAGCCACGGCATTGGTGGAAGACTCACAATTCAAAAACTCGAAATCCAGAAACTCTTTATCCACGAAGCTTCGCCTCATTCCAGATCTCATCCATCTCGACCAGAGAAAGATCCTTTAGGTCAATGCCTTTAGCAATGGTTTTTTGTTCCAGATAATTAAAGCGTTTGATGAACTTTTGATTGGTACGTTCCAGCGCATTTTCGGGGTTTACGCCATATAGTCTGGCGGCATTGATAAGTGAAAAGAAAAGATCGCCAAATTCATCTTCCATGGCATCCCTGTCATTCTTCAAGATCTCCAATTTCAGTTCCTCCAGTTCTTCCTGCACTTTTTCCCACACCTGAACCCGGTCTTCCCAATCGAATCCCACCCCTCGCGCCTTATCCTGAATCCGGTTTGCTTTTACCATAGCAGGCAGTGATTTAGGCACCCCAGCCAATACAGAGCGGTTTCCGTCTTTTTCTTTTAATTTTAGAGCTTCCCAGTTTTGTTCAACTTCACGCGCATTCTTAACTTTTGTTTCTCCAAAAATATGAGGATGCCGATAAATGAGTTTTTCAATTAAAGAATCTATTATATCTTTAATGGAAAATGCCTGTTTTTCTTCTCCTATTTTAGCATAAAAAACGATATGAAGAAGAATATCTCCCAATTCTTTGCGAATACCATCTTCCGAACCTTCCAGAATGGCATCTGCAAGTTCGTAGGTTTCTTCGATGGTAAGAGTACGAAGGGATTCATTGGTCTGATTTCGATCCCATGGACATTTCTCACGAAGTTCATCCATCACGTTAAGTAACCGCCCAAAAGCTTCTTGTTTTTCCTGCATTGATTCTTTATTTATATTGATAAGTGTGAGCGTTAAATGAGTCTCAGAGTTAAATCTGATTCTTCTTTCAAAAGTAGCAATTCTTCATCTTCCGGAAAATAAAACAACAGATTTTTGGTAGTAAAAACCGGATCAAAAAGAGGGTGGAGGAGTTTGGCTCTTAGGTTTGTTAATTTTTTAAAAAATAGTTTTAACTTGCATCGCCTTAAAAAATGAAGAAAAACAAGACTTTATGAGTGTCCCCACATTTGATGTAATACTTGTGTTTCTGGTGCTTGCATTCATCTTGATTTCCCTTTACCGGGAACTTATGGGGGCAGCTTTTACTTTCTTTATTGCCATTATGGTACTGGGGATTTTCAAAATTCTCACACCTTCCGAAATTCTTGCCGGCATAGCCAACGAACAGATTGCAGTAATTATCATGTTATTGCTTTTGGGCGACACCATCCGCCAGACTTCCGTTATCGAAGCTATTTTTGAAAGGGCGTTTCCCCGTTCCATGAAATACAAAGGATTTCTGGCCAGAATGATGATCTGGGTCGGAGGGTTTTCTGCTTTTCTCAATAATACACCGTTGGTGGCAGTAATGATGCCCTATGTTCACCAATGGAGTCGCCGGAACAATATAGCTCCTTCAAAGTTACTAGTGCCCCTCTCATACGCAGCGATATTGGGGGGCTGTGTTACATTAATCGGAACTTCAACCAATCTTATTGTAAATGGAATGGTGGTGGATCAGGAAATATTTCCAGAAATGACATCATTCGAAATGTTTGATTTCTTTTGGGTTGGATTTCCCATGCTTGTGATTGGAATGACTTATCTCTATTTTTACTCTTACCGACTTTTACCGGAACGAAAAAGTGTAATGGAAGAATATTCCAATGCAGAAAGAAAATATCTGGTGGAGGCTGAAGTTCGCCGCCACAGCCATCTGGTAGGAAAAACCCTCGAAGAGTCTGAAATTCGGGAAATGGATGGTCTGGTATTGATCGAAATCATCCGGGAAAACAGGATTTATCAACTATTATCGGATAATTTCCGCCTTCAGGAAGGGGATTTGTTGCGTTTTGCCGGCGAAAATACGAATATAGTTCGCTTATTGTCGGAAAACTGTGGATTAACACTTCCCTCTGTCGGTATGATGTCGAAACTCAAAAAGACTCAGGTGGTAGAGGTGGTTGTTTCTCACAACTCATCACTTATTACCAAAACTGTAAAGGAAGTTAATTTTCGCGGGCGGTTTGATTCGGCATTACTTGCATTACATCGTAACGGAGAGCGGGTGTTGGGCAAAATCGATGAAGCCAAACTTAAAGCCGGAGACGTGTTGATGCTGCTTGTTGGTGAAGCTTTCATGAGCCGCGCAGAGAGTGAACAGGATTTTTACCTTATCTCCAAAATACGGGAATTCAACCGTACGGAAAAGTACAAAATATATACATTACTGGGAGGCACGCTTCTTGCAATTCTTTTGGCAGCAATCAAACTGGTTCCTCTTTTTATCGGATTGTTTGTTGTACTCATTGTAGTATCGGCACTAAAAATTGTGTCGCCCAAAGATCTTCCCAAAAGTATAGATTACAACCTGGCCGTCATTATTGCTATGTCGCTGGCTTTGGGTACAGCAATGATAAAAACCGGCGTGGCTGACCTGGTGGCAGACTTAATTATTAGTGTCTTCTTGCCTTTTGGACGGGTGACCCTTCTCTTTGGAATCTATCTGATGACCACTGTCCTGGCTGCCTACATAACAAACAAAGCCGCTGTTGCCATCATTTTTCCAATATCCCTTACAGCTGCGAAAACTCTCGGCCTTGAACCAGAACCTTTCGCTCTTGTAGTTTCCTTTGCTGCTGCTGCCAATTTTATTACCCCCATTGGCTATCAGACTAATCTTATGGTTTACGGACCCGGGAACTATAATTTCAAGGATTTCTTTAAAATAGGTTTTCCTCTTACCATCATATACATGGTCGTGACAATTACCGTTCTGAGCCTTATGTATTTTTAGCATCAGCAGACTAATAATGATCCAATAATCGGGCAATCCTATCAATAATCTTGTTTTGATTGGGATCAATGGCTGTTCCCTTAGATTTGGCTGTCAACAATTCCTTCCTTAACTCAATGAATGCTTCTGAAACATTTTTAAGCGACTGATTTTTTTCAATCAATTGTCCTTCCAGCATGGTAATTTTCTGCTTTGATTTTTCCAGATTTGTTTTCAATTGAGCATTATTGGCCACAAGCATATTATACTTTTCTTTGACCTCATGTAATTCTTTTTGAACATTGTTTTGACGTTCCTTGCTCATTTGCAGTGAATATTTAAGACTTGCTGTATCTTTTCTTAAGTGAGCAACCTGCGATTCTAATGATTCCAGTTTTTTCGCCCTTTCCATGCTGGTGCTTTGTTGAGAACGATATTCATTACGGGCATCAGAAAGATCTTTTTTAAGTGCTGATACTTCCTCACTAAGTTCTTCTGTTTGTGCAAAAAGATTGGATACCTTGTCTGATTTGAGTGCATCGCTGCGATGGAGTTCATATTTCATTGATTCAAAATCAGCAATTGCATCTTCCAGATTAACCTCCAGTTGTCTGTTTTCGGTACGTGTTTCTGTTAGTTGTTCGTCCAGTAAATCTCTTTCACTTACCATTGCTTCATATTTCTTCCTGGACACCACACATCCCGAAAGGAGGAAACTAATCAGAATTAGTAATGATATTGCTCGTTTCATAAAATTTATTTTTTTGTTTTTCCAGCTTTTTATACATTTAGTAATTCATCAAAATTAAGAAAAGTATGCAGGTCAAAAAAAATATAATTGTGATAATACTCTTTTGGATTATTACAGTATCTTTTGTAAATGGTCAGAATCATATTCTGGAGGGGAGGGTAATGGATGCATCTAATGGTAAAGCTGTCGAATTTGCTAATCTGGGAGTAACAGAAACTTTTCTGGGAGATGCAACCGACAATAACGGATATTTCCGTCTGTCCATACCTGATGATTTAAAAGAAAACAAAATAAGAGTTTCAGCGGTAGGATATCAATCCAAAGAATTTCGTGTATCACAACTTCTGGGACGAGAAAAACTTCGAATTGAATTAATTCCTGCAGTTTACGACATTGATGAAGTATATGTAGAAGCTCCCTCCAGAATCTTGTATGGCATGCTTAAAATGGTGGCCCGTCAGATACCCGAAAATTATTATTCAGATAATTATAGCGCCAAGATGCAATATAAGGAAACCACTGATGCAGGGAAAAGAAATCTTCATCTGGAGTACGCCGATTTTTCAGGATATGAAACACGTAGTCACATAAATGCATTTGAAAACAGGACGTTTAAAATTTTTGAAGGCGTCCGGAACTATAATATTCTTCCTTTTGAAGGAGGACTGCATCGGATAGAAGAACTGCTGGGATTTGACATTGTAAGAAATCCCGGAAATATACTGGATAATGCTTTTGTTGACCGGTTCCGGGTTTTCGAAGCGAATAGATATAAGCATAATGGACAGGATGTTATAGTAATTGGGTTTGAAAATACTAATCCATCATTTTCTTTTAGCGGAGATGCCCGTATAATCCGTTTAGAAGGGGAAATTCATGTAATAGAGGACGATATGAGTGTAATCAAACATCAAGCGGTATATTACACTGACGGGAAATTTCGTCATGGGAGATCTTTCATGACCGATGAGTCACTTCAACAGGCAGTGGAACCAGTAACTCAATACACTGTGGTGGCAGAGTACAATGATACAATAAAGGGCAAAAAAGTACTTTCGAGGTTAGCAATGAAAGAGCAACAAACACCAACAAAAAACAGCTCTTTCGAGCTGCTTTTTGTTGATTTCAATCCTGGCAAAAAACCGGCAAATTTAAAAGGCCGGCAGTATTATGATAATGTATCTGTTTTTTCTGCAGAGTTTTAAACCCGCTCATAGCACTTAATCCAGCTAATTTCCATTTCAGCCGGGAGTTGCTGTTCTTTGGGTTCTTCTGGAAGCGTGGACGAAAATGTCAGATACATAGGCTCCTTTGGTATATCATGGGTTTGACGATATATTTCGACCCCATTAATCTTCCATACCAATTCATTTTCTGTCCAGTCGAGGGAATAAATGAAATAATTATTGGTAAACCGGGTTCCATTAACTTTTTTGGTCGATTCAGTGATTCCTTTTCCCGTCACATCATAAACAATGCCGGCTTCAATCATTCTTGAACCGGGAAAAATGGTTTTAAAAATATTTATATGAGGCGTTATTCGTTCTCCTACCATCCAGAAAGCATTAACCACAGGGAATGTGCTGCTAAACTTAACTTTGGCCTCAAAACGTCCGTATTGTTGACGGAAACTCTGACCTGTGCTAATAATACCGGAAGTATAATCAAACTCTTTCTCCCGGAATCCCCAGGAAGGACTCCATTCTTTCCCTTTAGTCGACTCATGCAGAACTTTAATTTGCAAGTTAGAGTCTCTTAATTCAATATTTTCATCACTGAACATCTGACGATCACCCTCAAGTGAATAGGTGTCATTCATCAGAGCCCGGCCCCAATAATAACCTGTAATCCATTTATTGGAATCCAGAGTGGCGCTGTCAAAATTATCCTCAAAAGTAACTTTCCATTTTTTTAGCTCCTCAAAGGGTTTTTCATCTTTCTTCTTCAGGAACCAAACAATGTCCTTGTGCTTTTTAAGTTCCTCAAATTCATTTATTAATGAAGCCTCTTCCGATTTTTGAAATCGGTTTTTGTCTTCCATTTGGGCTTTGAAACCCTTGAATTCAGAGGAAGAAATAAAAGCCTGAAGCTCGTAGAATTCATTAAGCCGGTCGCTGTCCTTCAATCTTTTATATATCTGATATTGAGATGATTTTTCGGTTTTTACAGCCCATTTAACAGAGGATTGCCTTTTGAGTCTTTTATATTCCTTAAATTTCTGGTAAGCATCTGATTTTTTAAAATCAGGAGATGCTTTTTCTTTAAAGAATTCCGGAGAGTTTACATATTTTTCCAGTTCACGAAAACGCTGAAAAGTTTCGGACGTCAGGATTTCTTCAATTCTTCTGGCTTTTCCGGTACTCTGAAACTTAAGAAAAGTTTTAATGTCTTTATTATTGCTAAGAGTTTTAAATCTTTGCTGTTTCTTGTATTCCTCTGTATCCTTAAACTTTTTGTTCTTAAGTTCATTTACGCGCTTTTCAAAATCGCCGGAATGAATCTCTCTGTCAAGTTCCAGGAACCGATGAAATAATGAAGATTCTCTAATTTCGTTGAAACGACGGTAATCTTCATGCAATTGAATCTGCTCAGCTTCATATTTTCCGGTATCGGGAAATTTTTTACTGAATAATTTTCCAAATAGGCCAGCCATTGCTAATAGAATATTTAATTAATTATATTTTTTTGATGTTAATCTGTTTTACTCAATTCTACCTTGTCAGATAACGTTAGTTTTTCTCAACTATTATTAATTGCCAATCATAACGAAACTTAATTTTGAATTCCGTGGTTATCAACAAAAGCCGTTACCAAAAGACTTCCTCTATATTGAATGCCAGAAGAATAAATATTAATTCCTCAACGAATATAATATTTTGGATTCTTTAAAAAAACGAAAAGTAATAATTTTATCCGTATTACTCGATTTCAACAAATTTTAGTTTTTCAGGTATAGGATTAAAGATGAATACTATAATGTTGATTATCTGTTTATTGATCCGAGTATTCTATAAATTTCAAGTGATTTTATATTAAACAATTACAACAATAGTCCGTTAGATTTTTAGATATAAGACTTAAGATGAATCGTATAACATTGTAAATCTGCATTTTAATACAAAACGTTTCTTGAATATAAACAACTGATTAAAAGGCTCTTGTAAAAGTTTAACGGAGTATTATTACAAAAGATAGCCAGATTATTTTTTGAGAATATTATAATTATGGACATACTTCGAGATTCTTTTTCAGCCCAATTATTATTAATGGTTAATTGAATTTGCTGATATGCAAAAACTCTCATGAAAATGATTTTTGAATCAAGGTAGGTAGAGGAAAGTAGGAGAGATTATTTTTTTTTTATTTTTTTGTGTCAGAAAATGAAATCATTAAGCTGTTTTATTGGTCTGCACCAATTTTTTTATTCACAAAAGTATTTTGTAGAAACAAAAATTTTATACCTTTGCTATCGCTGTCAGGGAACAACACTTCCCAAAAAAGAACAGTACATAATTTTATGCGAAAATAGCTCAGTTGGTAGAGCACGACCTTGCCAAGGTCGGGGTCGCGGGTTCGAGTCCCGTTTTTCGCTCAAAGAAAAATGACGAGATACATATCAATAAATTGATAAATCTCGTCTTTATTTTGTCTGATGCCCAGATGGTGAAATTGGTAGACACGCCAGCTTGAGGGGCTGGTGGCCATTACGGTCGTGCAGGTTCGAGTCCTGTTCTGGGCACTCTTCAAAGCTGTATTAATTCTTTATGAATTGATTACAGCTTTTTTATTTATAAGTATTACCAACTCGTAAATTCATCAGCTCACAAATTCATCAATAAAAAAAAGGTAACCCGTAAACGAGCTACCTTTCTATGAAGGGGGCCACACCAGATTGGATTATTTAAACTCCTGACGACAGGATTTGAGTACACCTGATAAGCGGGGATCCTCTGTGTCCGAAGACAACCCGAAGGTTGAGGCCTGCCCTTTTACCAGATAGTTTACTCGGTATTATTGTAGTGTTGAGTTTAACAATCAATAATACTGGTGTGGCTTTTTCTTTATCAAAGAACTTTTTTACAAAAATAGCCTAAAGTACCAATGTATGCAAGTGCTGAAGATTATTTTAGGAATGATAATTCTCATAAAACATCAATATCGCTGAATTCCAGATACAAGCTTCCTATATAGAGACAGAATTAATCTATTCCGTAATTTATTGGCAGTATTTTAATATTTTTGCAAGTGTGAAGAAATATCCTGCTATGGATTCTCAGATTTGTCTCAACCCCTTCTGAAATTGTGTTTTGAGAGTCCATAGCGCCAAATCAACCAAATTTTGCATTATGAATCTGCCAAAGTATTCCGTTATCGATATAGAAACCACCGGGGGTAAAGCAGGTATTGGGCGGATAACGGAAATCGCCGTTTACATAATGGAAGGAGAGAAAATTGTAGATGAATATTCCACCCTTATAAATCCTGAATGTGCCATTCCGCCCTATATCAGCAATCTGACAGGCATTACTGATCAGATGGTTGAAAATGCCCCGCGATTTTATGAGATAGCCAAAAAAATAGTCGAAATTACCGAAGATTGTATTTTCGTGGCTCATAATGCACCTTTTGATTACAATTTCATAAAAAAAGAATTTGAGGCTCTGGGTTACAATTATGAGCGTAAAGTCCTGTGTACAGTTCGTCTATCCCGAAAAATTATTCCGGGACATCGTTCGTACAATCTGGGAAATATTTGCCAAGATCTTCAGATACCGCTTTTCCACAGACACAGAGCTGGAGGAGATGCTCATGCAACAGCTTTACTTTTAAGATATCTGATTCGAAAACAGGGAAATTTTATTGAGACTGAAGATAATTTTGATTTAAAAGGAATTCACCCGGATCTGGATTTGAAAAAAATCCGGCAATTGCCTGAACAGCCGGGAGTGTATTACTTTCATGATGAACAAAACGAAGTCATTTATATCGGTAAAAGTAAAAATATTCGGAAACGGGTCTTTTCTCATTTGTCGGCCAAAGGAAAGCGAAACCTGAGGATGAAAGAACAATTAGTGGATGTTAGTTATGAACTTACCGGAAGTGAACTGCTGGCGTTATTACGCGAATCGGATGAGATAAAACAGCAGAAACCTTTATTTAATCGGATTGGCCGTCGTACCGTCTTCAATTGGGGTATTTTTTCCATTTCAGACCGAAAGGGATATCAACGTTTTTTTATCGATCGAATAAAAGATAATAATAATCAGCCTCTCGATGCTTTCTCGACCCGTGATGCTGCAGTAAAGGCACTGACAACCAGTGCCGAAAAATATGATTTGTGTCGCCAGCTTTGCGGACTGGAGGATAAATCCGGACCCTGTTTTAACTATTCTGTATATCAGTGTAAAGGTGCATGTGCAGGTGCAGAAGCCCCTGAAAACTACAACCAACGAACCTCCAAAATGACGGATAGTATGAATTTTTCATCTCAGAACTTTGTAGTATTTGATAAAGGCAGGGAGACGCGAGAAAAATCATTTGTATGGGTTGAACGCAACGCTCTTAAAGGTTATGGATGGTTGACACAGGAAGAAGCGATAACTCATCCTGAAAATTTGTCGGATTATCTGGCCGGAGGAGTCGACAACCGCGACAATCGTCATATTATTCGCTCTTGGCTTCGGAAGAAAGCAAACGAAAGTACTAAAATACTTAAATATTAAAAACCCCGGGTCCCTTAATTTCTCACCAAAATGAGTTTTTATTTTCGTTCCCGCAAAATTCATTTGTACCACGGATATCCTTCAAGGTTCTAAATGGGAGAATCTAGAGAGTCCTTTCATTTTCCTTTTCTCCACGGAAACTGCCCAAAACTACGCTGAATTGTGCGCAAAGGAAATACTCCCTGGTTGGCAAAACGTATGTCTTGAATGGTATAGAAAGCTCTGGGGTTGTACTTTTTAATCACTTCAGAAACCCTCCGGAAATTTGAGCGTTTTATGACACAATAAATAACGGTTACTTTTCCCCGTGAACCATTAGCATCGTTCCAGGTCACTCCAAAGCCTTCTTCAGATAACTTACGGGCAAGATCAATTCCTGATTTTTGTGTAATAATTTGCAGATTTGCATAGCCGAGAGCAAGTTTTTCCTCGATAAGAAGACCAATATAGTTTCCGATTGCAAACCCTGCCGAATAAGCGATGAAATAAAACCAATTGTCGAGGTTTTCAAATACTTTGGTCATGGCCAGCAACCAGATAAAGATTTCAAAAAAACCTAGGACAGGAGCAAGCAATTTTAAACCCTTAGAAATAAATACAATACGAATAGTTCCGATACTAACATCAGCTACTCGGGCAATAAATATCAGTGAGGGAATTAAAACCCAGGTGTACCAAAATCCTTCTGCAATCATTTTTATTAGAATTCAGAGGTAAAATGAAACTTAATATTTTTATAATTTGATTTGGCCATTTCCAGCATATAAGAAGAATCGGCAAGGAACACATCTCTTTCAAATTTGTCAGTGGCCATATACTGGCTTTTACGTTTCTTAAAATCCTGCAATTCACTTGCATCTTCCGATTCCAGCCAGCATGCTTTATACAAATTAATAGGTTCGTAACGGCAAGAAGCACCATATTCATGCAACAACCGGTATTGAATTACCTCAAATTGCAGCGCTCCGACCGTGCCGATTATTTTTCGTCCGTTGAACTGACTGACAAATAACTGAGCAACTCCTTCATCCATTAACTGGTCAATTCCTTTGGCCAGCTGCTTGGATTTCATAGGATCTGCATTTTCAATATACCGAAACAATTCAGGTGAAAAACTGGGCAAACCTTTAAAATTTAACGGAACACCTTCACTAAGACTGTCTCCGATTTTAAAATTGCCGGAATCCGGAATTCCAATAATATCACCTGGGAATGCCTCATCCACAATAGACTTTTTTTCAGCCATAAAAGCTGTCGGACTGCTGAATTTCAATTGTTTGCCCAGCCTCACATGTCCGTAATTGGTGTTTCGTTTAAAATGTCCGCTGCAAATTTTTACGAAAGCCAACCGGTTCCGATGATTGGGATCCATATTAGCATGAATCTTAAAAACGAATCCGCTAAACTTATCTTCGTCAGGATTTACAATTCGTTCTTCTGCTTTGGAAGGGCGGGGAGCAGGAGCTATTTCCAGAAAACAATGTAACAACTCTTTTACCCCAAAATTATTTAGGGCACTTCCGAAAAATACAGGTGCCAGTTTTCCTTCCAGATAAGGATTTTTGTCAAATTCAGGATAAACACCCTCAACAAGTTCCAGTTCTTCCCGAAGCGTTTCAGCTGAATTTTCCCCTATTTCTTCATTCAGTTTGAGGTCATTGACATCCAGATCTATACCTTCTTCCAGTGTTTGTTTGTTTGGAGTGAAAAGATACAAACTTTTATCGAAAAGATTATACACACCCTTAAAGTCGGAGCCGTTACCAATTGGCCAACTTAACGGACGCACTTCTATTTTTAGCTCTTCTTCAATCTCATCGAGAATTTCAAACGGATCGCGCGATGGACGATCCATCTTATTGACAAAAACAATGACCGGAGTATGTCGCATCCGGCAAACCTCCATGAGTTTACGTGTCTGGGCTTCTACACCTTTGGCAGCATCAACAACAATAATTACACTATCCACTGCTGTAAGTGTCCGGTAAGTGTCTTCTGCAAAATCCTGGTGACCGGGGGTATCCAGAATATTCACTTTATATCCGTTGTATTCAAATCCCATTACTGAGGTGGCTACCGAAATGCCCCTTTGCTTCTCTATTTCCATGAAATCGGAGGTGGCAGTTTTCTTGATTTTGTTGGATTTCACGGCTCCCGCAACATGAATGGCACCTCCAAATAACAGGAATTTTTCGGTCAGTGTTGTCTTTCCAGCATCAGGGTGACTCACAATTCCAAAAGTACGACGACGCTTTATTTCTTCTTTAAATGTCATTTCTGTTGAAAATTTAAGACAACAAAATTAGTTAATGCAATCGAACCTCAATAGTATTTTTCATGTTTTGTTTTCATGTATAGTCAGATTTTTCGAGACCTGATACTTTAATCAGTTTACAGGTCTTTTTGCTCTTTAGCGCTTTTATCCCTTTATTTGTGAATAAAACGTTGAAATCTATGACAATTGATTACAAAATACCCCGGAGTTGGGCCAATTATCATGGACACACATTTTTTTGTGATGGACAGGGAGCCCCGGAAGATTATGTGAAAAAAGCAATTGATCTGGGAATGAATATTCTGGGCATTTCCAGTCATGCTCCTGTGCCTTTTGAAACCGGTTGGAATATGGCTATGGAAAAATTACCTGGTTATTTAAGTCAGCTTACTGATCTTAAACAAAAATATCGAAATAAAATAACTCTTCTGAGTTCTATGGAAGTGGATTATATTCCCGGGCTGGCAGGTCCTATGCATCCGGTTGTTCAAAAGGCAAAACTTGATTATACCATTGGCTCTGTTCACTTTACAGATAGGTTTCCCGATGGGGCCCATTTTTCTATTGACGATGCCACTTCCATTTTTTTAAAGGGCATGGAAGAAATATTTGAAGGTGATATCTGCAAATTAGTTAAAAGATATTTTAACCTTCAAAAAGAGATGCTGGAAAAGGAACCCCCACAAATAATCGGACACCTGGACAAAATACGACTTCACAATCGTAACCGATTCTTTTTTGATGAAACCGATGACTGGTATGTGGAGGAAGTGCAAAGTACCATGAGATTAGCTGCCGAAAAAGGTGTGGTGGTAGAGATTAATACCAAATTCTTTGATGCTACAAAACAGACTTTCCCATCAAAAGACCATTATAAATGGATGTCCGTCAATAAAATTCCCATAACCATTAGTAGTGACGCGCATAAAACGGAAAACCTACTTTCTGGTTTTTCTAATGTGACAAAATTACTCCAGGAGAGTGGTTTTAATGAATTATGGCATTTCCATCAGCCGTCAGGAGAATTTATTCCTATGGGATTCCAAAAGGATGGAGTGGAATGGCCGGTCAGCTAATAATATAAGAAAATTCTTAGTTCATAACATTTGTCATGTATTCCTCTCTTTTTTTCCTACATTTGTGAGTTTTAAAATAAGAAAAAACATATACGAATGAAGATATTGAAGTTTGGAGGCACATCGGTTGGATCGGCCGACAATATTCGAAGAGTTAACGACATTATTCAAAATCAGGATAAGCAGGTTGTAGTGGTAGTATCGGCGATGGGTGGCATTACCGATAAACTGATTAATGCGGCCACTCTTGCAGCTGAAGGAAATGCACAGTACGCCCCGGGGATTGATGAAATTATTAAAATTCATCAGGATACCATTGCTAATTTATTTCCCGGAGAGAAAGAGAGGCTGGAGGTATTAAATTTTATTGCTCCTGAATTCGATGAACTAAAGTCTATCACCAAAGGGGTTTTCCTTATTCGAGAACTCAGTCGTAAAAGTCTGGAAAGCATTTCGGGAATAGGAGAAAGACTCTCATCAAAAATAATATCGGCATTTGTTGAAGCAGACTGGTATGATAGCCGTAAATATGTTAAGTCATTCATTGAGTACGGACGAAGTGTGGTTGATCTTGAAATGACGAATCAACTGCTAACGGAAGTTGCCCCCAAAATAGGCAAGATATCCCTCTTTCCCGGATTTATCAGCAGCAATAAAGAAGGCGATAACACAACATTGGGAAGAGGTGGTTCAGACTATACTGCTTCTCTTATAGCGGCTGCTTTCAATGCCGAAATGTTGGAAATCTGGACTGATGTGGATGGTTTTATGACCGCCGATCCAAAAGTAATCAGCCGTGCCTACTGCATCGAACATCTGAGTTATGCTGAAGCTATGGAGCTGTCACATTTTGGTGCCAAAGTAATTTATCCGCCAACCATTCTTCCTGCTTATCAGAAAAATATTTCCATAACTATAAAAAACACTTTTAACCCGTCAGCTCCTGGAACACTGATTGACGGAGCCAAAGAAACCTTGGTTCCGCGACAAATTAAAGGAATCTCATCCATAAAAAATGTATCCCTGCTCACAGTTCAGGGAATAGGAATGGTCGGAGTTTCGGGCATATCCATGCGCCTGTTTGCCTCATTGGCTGCCCAGGAAATTAATGTGATTCTTATCTCACAGGCTTCTTCCGAAAACAGTATCAGCATTGTAATAGAAAGTGTTCAAACGGGTAAAGCTCAAAGGGCCATCGAACAGGAGTTTAAAAGGGAACTTTCCGATCGTCAGATCAACAGTATTGTAATTGATGATCAAATGGCAGTAGTGGCCATTGTAGGTGAAAATATGAAGCACACCACCGGAATGTCCGGACTTCTATTCAATAGTGTGGGAAAAAACGGAGTAAATGTTTATGCCATTGCCCAGGGAGCATCCGAATTAAATATCTCTTTTGTTATAAAAGAACGGGACATCAAGAAAGCTCTTAATGTCATTCATGAGTCCTTCTTTTTGTCTGATTACTCCCGGTTGAACCTTTTTCTTGTAGGAAAAGGAACCGTTGGAAGCAAATTGCTCAATAAGATTGCTGCTCAGAACGAGAAATTGATGAAAGAAAACAAACTGAAAATCCGTCTCATTGGTCTGGCAGGAAGAAAATCAATGGTTTTCGACAGCGAAGGAATGGATGCATCCCAGGCGATTGAAAAACTGGAGAAAGAAGGAATTTCAGGAAGTGTAACAGACTTTAGAGATCAGATTATCGGAATGAACCTTGCTAACAGTGTATTTGTAGATTGCAGCGCAAGTGAAGATGTGGCCGGTATTTATCATTCATTGCTAAATGCAAATGTATCGGTGGTTACTGCCAACAAAATTGCCAGTTCTTCATCGTATGATACATACAAAAAGCTAAAAGATACCGCCCGGGAAAAGGGAGTTCGTTTCTTCTTTGAAACCAACGTGGGAGCAGGGCTTCCAATTATCTCACCTATCAACGATCTGGTGCGCAGCGGCGATAAAATTGTACGGTTGGAAGCGGTATTGTCAGGCACTCTCAACTACATTGTAAATACCCTTTCGGAAGACAAACCGTTATCGGAAGTGATTATTGAGGCAAAGGAAAAGGGATTCAGCGAACCAGATCCGAGGGTTGATTTGAGTGGGACAGATGTGGTTAGAAAATCACTTATTCTCGCCCGTGAATCAGGCTACTGTTTGGAAGAATCTGATGTTCACGTGGAACCATTCGTCCCTCAGGAGTACCTGGATTTACCCTCGCTTGATAAATTTATGGAAAAGGTAAAGCAGCTTGATGCCCTGTTTGAAGAGAAACGCAAAAGAGCTTTGAAAGAAGGAAAGAGACTTCGTTACGGGGCACAACTCACCTCCGATGGAAAGGCAGTGGTAGGGTTGATGGAAGTTGATAAGTCACATCCTTTCTATGATTTGGAAGGGAGCAATAATATCGTTTTGATTTGGTCTGAACATTATTTTGAACATCCCATGCAGATCAAAGGATATGGGGCAGGTGCCGATGTAACGGCTTCCGGTGTTTTTGCCGATGTAATTAAAGTTGCGAATATTTAAGGCTTAAAATTATACCCAAAAAAGCCCGGTTAATTCAGGGCTTCTTTTGAACGGAAAAACGCATATCGAACCCTCGCCCCTCAGGTTGGGAATTTCAAAAATATAATTTTAATATCGGGATTATTTATCTCTAAATAGAGCGATACGAATTCAGCGAATGTATCGCTCTATTTTTACGCATCATATTTTGATAGGCAGAAAAATTAAATATAATAATCCTTTTTCGTCCTCTCATTAACCCGGACGTATAGAGAAGACTTATTTCTTTGCTTTGCCCGGACACGGGGTTTTATGAATATTTTTATTCATATTCATTTTAAAATAATCAATTCATTGACTTATATCATATTTTTTTGTGAAAAATAATTAAGTTTGTCAAGGTTTTTTAACAACGAGATCTGAAATATAAAAAATTTTCATATTTCAAACCGCTCAATATTTATACAGTGAATTAAAAAATTATTCATTGAAAAGATAATTCTTTTTCCACTTTCAATTATGAATAATCAGGAAACACCCACTATTAAATTCTTTGGTAATGATGCTGTGCCAATTGAGATGCACAAAGTCAGAATCGTACAAAAATTATTTCTTAAACCCATTGAGGAACGTCTGGATGCCATTAATAAAGGTGGGTACAACACATTTCTGCTGAATACAAAGGACATTTTCCTTGATATGCTGACCGATAGTGGCACCAATGCCATGAGCGACAACCAGGTTTCATCGATGCTTCAGGCTGACGATGCGTATGCCGGGAGTCAAAGTTTTTTCAGGATGGAGGAAGCCATTCGGGATGTATTTGGAAAAGAGCATATTTTACCGGTTCACCAGGGGCGAGCAGCAGAAAACGTAATCTCCCGGGTTTTTATAAAGGAAGGTGATGTGATACCCATGAACTATCATTTCACTACTACTAAAGCCCATATGGAGCTCAACGGGGGTAAGATATTTGAAATTTTCACCGATGAAGCATTAAAAATTAAAAGTGATCATCCATTTAAAGGAAATATTGATATTCAAAAGCTAAAAGATCTTATTTCTGAATATGGATCGGAAAAGATTCCCTTTGTCCGGTTGGAAGCTTCCACAAACTTAATAGGTGGACAGCCCTTTTCTATTCAAAACATGCGGGATGTTAAGAAGGTAGCTGATGAACATGGAATAATGATTGTATTGGACGCCAGTCTGATTGGAGAAAATGCCTGGTTTGTCAAGCAACGGGAAGAAGAATTCAAAAACACCTCTATTCGCGATATTTTGCGTTTGATGTGCAGTTTTTCCGATATTGTCTATTTTTCTTCCCGAAAAGTAAGCTCCACAAGGGGAGGTGGTATATGTACCAACGATCATGATCTTTTTCTGAAAATGCGCGATCTTATACCTCTTTATGAAGGCTTCCTGACTTATGGAGGGATGTCTGTCCGCGAAATTGAAGCAATGGCAGTAGGGCTACAGGAAACCAACGATGAAACAGTAATAAGCCAATCTCCTTCTTTTATCGAATACGCCGTTAAGGAACTTGATAAACGCAATATCCCTGTCATTACACCTGCAGGTGCCCTGGGATGTCATATTGATGCCAAGTCGTTTTTGTCGCATATTCCTCAGAAAGAATATCCAGCGGGTGCATTGGCTGCTGCTCTTTTCATTATTTCCGGTTGTCGGGGGATGGAAAGAGGTACTATATCAAGTGTTCGCGATGAAAATGGAGAGGACATACTGGCCGATATGGAACTACTTAGATTGGCTTTTCCTCGTCGTGTTTTCACATTGTCACAGACTAAATTTCTGATTGACAGGGTACATTGGTTATATGAGAACCGTGAACTGGTAGAGGGGCTCAAGTTTGTTGACGAACCTAAAGTATTACGTTTTTTTATGGGAAAGCTTGCACCAGTAAATGATTGGCCTCAAAAACTAGTAGAAAAATTTAAAAAAGATTTTGGTAATAGTCTCTAATCCCGGAACAGATTAGATTTTAGGTTTGCCCGGCCTATCCATTTTCTGGATAGGCCGGGTTTTTTCTTATCCAAATTTGTGAGTAAATATTATATATCTGGTTGAACAAAATTGTTAAGGAAGTGGTTTGTAGTGTATCACAAAAGAAAACAATTATTTTTATTTGGATTTGTTTAAAATAAGTTTAAATTGTATTTTTGCCACTTAGAAATTACAAAAATTAAACCCATTTGATATGTCAACATTTGAAATAAAAATGCCCAAGATGGGCGAAAGTGTGGAAGAAGCTACTATTACTAAATGGTTCGTCAAAGAAGGTGATACCATCGAAGAAGATGATCCTGTTCTGGAGATCGCTACGGATAAGGTAGATTCCGAAATTCCGTCACCCGTGGCCGGAAAGGTTAAAGAAATAAAGTATGAAGTTGATGATGTGGTTGCCGTTGGTACCCCCGTCGCTGTAATTCTTCTGGAAGACGAAGAAGATTCGGAAGACGATCAGGATAATGACAAGGAAAAAGAATCTGATGATCAGTCTGAAAAGAAATCGGAAAAGGAAGAGAAGAAGCAGGAAGATAAACAGAAAGCAGAAGATTCTTCAAAATCAGCATCAGCTGAGAAAGAACCAGCCGCTGAAGAGGAAGGGTCGGATAGTGATCGTTTCTATTCACCATTGGTACGTAGTATTGCAAAAGAAGAAGGCATTTCTTTTAAAGAACTGGACACAATTGAAGGAAGTGGCAGGGAAGGACGTGTAACTAAAGATGATCTGCTGGGCTATCTCAAGTCAAGGGATGAAAAACCATCAGACAAAACAGCCAAGGCTGATACTGAAAAAGCAGAGCAACCATCAGGAAAAGCTCCGTCCAAACCCGCACAGGCACCTAAGATTACTGTCGGGGAAGGAGATGAAGTCAAAGAAATGGATCGTCTGCGTAAGCTCATTGCCGAGAATATGGTGATGTCCAAACAGGTTTCGCCGCACGTAACCTCAGTCGTTGAGGCAGATGTTACCAATCTGGTAATCTGGCGCAATAAAGTAAAGGATCAGTTCCAGGAGAAATATGGTGAAAAGCTTACTTTCATGCCAATGTTTGCCGAAGCGGTCGCAAAAGCGTTAAGAGATTTTCCGGGTGTTAATGCATCGGTTGACGGACAAAACATCATTTTGCGGAAAAATGTAAATATTGGAATCGCCGTGGCGTTGCCCACAGGCAATCTGATTGTTCCAGTGGTAAAACAGGCTGACCAAAAAAATGTGGTAGGCCTGGCTACCGAAATGAATCGTTTGGCCGTCGCGGCCCGCAACAATAAGTTATCCGGTGATGATATCCAGGGCGGTACATTTACTATTACCAATTTTGGTTCCTTTAAAAACACAATTGGAACCCCTATCATAAATCAACCGCAGGTAGCTATTCTGGCAACCGGAACAATAGAGAAAAAACCGGCTGTTGTTGAAACTCCGACCGGAGATGTTATTGCGATCCGCCATAAAATGTTCCTTTCACTATCGTACGATCACCGTGCTGTAGATGGAGCTTTGGGAGGAATGTTTGTGCGTCGTGTGGCTGATTATCTGGAAGAGGCAGACCTAGACCGTGAGGTTTAATGTCTAAATTGTTAAATCCCTGAACCATCTGATGGTTTTTGGAATTAAACAATCTTGAATCAAACAGAATAATTAAACAAATAACAGAATTATTTATGTTTTTATCAAACACATCGTTTGATTAGATAAGATGTAATATACAAATGGCGCCAACACTGAACTTTAAAGGCCTAATTCAGCCATAATAATCAATTTTCAAAAACGACAAGTTCTTCAAGGCCATAATACACAAATTTTATACTTATGAAAAGTAATGTTCCCGAAAAATATTCGGTCAGGAAAACCGA
The DNA here is from genome assembly GCA_964403175.1 of uncultured Marinilabiliaceae bacterium. Classification (GTDB taxonomy): domain Bacteria; phylum Bacteroidota; class Bacteroidia; order Bacteroidales; family Marinilabiliaceae; genus Marinilabilia. The sequence goes on along the minus strand of CAYOFH010000017.1, from coordinate 13,615 downwards.
TAAAGAAACACTCCTGAAATGGTATCATATTTTGCTTCAGGGGCGTACTCTCGATGAACGTGCTCCCAATTATTTGAAGCAGGCAATAGGTTGGTCCTACCATGCACCATCAGCAGGACATGATGGAATTCAATTGGCAATAGGTCAGAATTTCAGAAAAAACAAAGATCATCTTTTCCCTTACTACCGTGATCTTCAAACCTGTATATCAGCGGGGATGACTGTGGAGGAAGTAATTTATAACGGTATTTCAAAAGATGCTGACGTTGCCGGTGGTGGCCGGCATATGTCCAATCATCTGGCCAAACCGGAATGGAATATTCATAATGTAAGTTCGGCCACCGGAAACCATACACTTCATGCATCAGGTCTGGGCCGGGCACTAAAAATGTATAAGGAAAAAGATGCTGTAGTTATTAGTTCTCAGGGAGAAAGTTCTGTTTCCGAAGGATATGTTTATGAAGCCATTAATGGCGCTTCGAATGAGAAACTTCCAGTAGTTTTTGTGTTCCAGGACAATGGTTATGGTATTTCTGTTCCTAAAGAAGATCAAACAGCCAACAGAAAAGTGGCGCATAATTTTGACGGATTCAAAAACCTGCGTATCATCTATTGCAATGGTAAAGATGTATTTGATTCCATGAATGCTATGGAGGAAGCAGTCTCCTGGGCCAAAAAAGAACAATGTCCTGTGGTAGTTCACGCTAATTGTGTCCGTATAGGTTCCCATTCCAATTCTGACAGACATGAACTCTACCGTGACGAAAATGAATTGAAATATGTAAAAGAATACGATCCTCTGGCAAAGTTCAGAAGAATGCTTATTCGTTATGAAAGAGCCACTGAAGAAGAGTTGAAAGAAATTGAAGATAAGGTGGCCAAAGAAGTTAAGGAGGCTCACAAAAAAGCAATCAAGGCAGAGGATCCGAAACCGGAATCAATACATGATTTTGTTTTGCCAGAACCATATAAGAGCGAAAAGTATCCTGATGGACTTCATAATGAAGAGGGCAAACCCATCAAAATAATTGAAGCTCTCAATAGTACCCTTAAAGCAGAATTCCGGAACAATCCTGACACTTATCTATGGGGACAGGATATTGCCAATAAAGACAAAGGAGGTATTTTCAACGTTTCCAAAGGAATGCAGAAGGAATTTGGAAAACAAAGAGTGTTTAATGCGCCTATTGCCGAAGATTATATAATGGGTACAGCCAATGGTATGTCCCGATATAGTAAAAAAATAAGAATTGTAGTTGAAGGAGCAGAGTTTGCAGATTATTTCTGGCCTGCTATGGAACAATATGTGGAAACCACGCATGAATACTGGCGAACCAAAGGCCAATTTGCACCCAATATTACCATACGTCTTGCTTCGGGTGGATATATCGGCGGTGGACTTTATCACTCGCAGACTACAGAAGGTGCACTGACAACATTCCCGGGAGTAAGAGTGGTATATCCATCTTTCGCCGATGATGCTGCAGGATTGTTACGCACCTCCATGCGCTCTGAAGGAATGACACTTTTTCTGGAACCAAAAGCCCTTTATAATGCACCCAAGGCGGCGACCAGCGTTCCTGACGATTTTGAAGTTCCTTTTGGTAAGGCGAGAGTGCGTCGTGAGGGTAAACATATGACAATGATTACTTATGGAAATACCACGCATATGTGCCTTGAAGCAGCAGAGAAAATGAGTGAAGAAGACGATGTCGAAGTCGAAGTTATCGATATCCGTTCACTTATTCCATTGGATAAGGAAACCATTTTCAAATCTCTTGAAAAAACATCCAGAGCTTTGGTTGTTCACGAAGATAAGGTATTTGGAGGTTTTGGAGGTGAAATAGCAGCCATTATTGCCGAAGAAGCTTTTGAATTACTCGATGCGCCGGTAAAACGTGTGGGTTCAGAATTTACTCCAGTTGGATTTAACAAAATACTGGAAGCAGCCACATTACCTAATACGAATAAAATACTGAAAGCTGCACGGGATTTGGCAGAGTTTTAGAGATGAATTAGGTTTCTTTTTTAACAAAAAACAAAGGTAGAAATGAAGAAAACAGGTATATTTTATAGCTTCCGATCACACAAGACCAAGCAGCAGGTAAAAAAGATGATTAAACACCTGGGCGAAAAAAATGTGGAAGAGGTTGATGTGGAAAAAGCCAATCACAAAGACTTTGAAAAATTCGACAACTACATTTTTGCTGTTCCCACCTGGTTTGATGGCGAATTACCTAACTATTGGGATGAGTTTTTGCCTATGATTGAGGAAGACAGCCTTAAGGGTAAGAAATTTGCCCTTTTTGGTGGTGGTGACCAGAAAGGGTATCCGGAAAATTTTGTTGATGGATTGGGGATAATGGCCGAATATATTGAGAACAGAGGTGGTAAAGTGGTAGGATTTACCTCCACAAAGGGTTATGAATTTGAGGCATCAAGAGCGCAAAGAGGCAATAAATTTGTGGGACTTGCTTTGGATATTGAGAACCAGGCTGCATTAACAGAGGAGCGTATTAATAATTGGATTAAAGAAGTTAAGAAAGCCTTTGGAGAGAACGATAAGTAATTTTAAAGTTTTTAGGGGTTTTCTTTGGATTGTACGTTCAAAGCTTTACTTTTGTACGCGCTAAACAAAAACAGGCGACTCAGTAGCTCAGCTGGTAGAGCACGTCCCTTTTAAGGATGGGGTCCAGGGTTCGAATCCCTGCTGGGTCACCATCATTTCACAAGCCCGTATTTCGAATAGTTTCGAAATACGGCTTTTTTTTGCCCTTAATTATGTAAATCACCATTCTTCAGAGTACCTTTCTTTAAATAAAATACACAATAATGTTCTGCCATAATATAATAATTATCTCCGCACAATTCTGACACGGTTTAATTCTTACTTTTCATGATGACCATTCTTAACCAATAAAATGATTCTGACTGCAGAAATACACAACTTAACAACTCAATTTCAGAACCAAAGAAGCAAGGGTAGAAGCAAATATTAACAATTTACAAATGTAACCCAAACAAAGAAAGCCTTGCTATGTGTGTAAAAACACTATGTATTAGATGATAAAATTCACAAAATAAGTCTTTTAGCATCTTTTATTAAAGCAATTAATAAAGCCAAATCAGATATATGTGAATAAATATGCATTTTACTGCATTTGCAAGTAATTAATGTAATTATAAGTATTGATTATCAGGTTTTTATAATCCCAAATTAAACAATAGGTTTAAGATGGCAAATTCATGCTCATAAAAGCATGGAAACCAGAATAATTTGAAGTAATTAAAATTTCAGTTAGGATGATCATTAAGTCATTTTCGAACAAAATAAACGGAAAAAATACGTCAATAACATAAATTTAATGCACTTTTTACAAGACAGTTGGAAAATATGATGTAAATAAAAAGTTTTAATAAGATAAGTGTGCAAAAAGACAAAGAATAAATATAATTCCGGGGAATACAAATGTAACCAAAACAAAAATCACTAATTATTTATATTTTCCAATTATGTTATTACATTTGTATCGGGCGCAACCCGCTTTATTACACATGTTACAAAACGAACTAAAGCTCCAATAATAATGATGGAAGAGCGATTAAAGGATATTTTGACTAAGGAAAGGCTTACGCCTGCACGATTCGCAGAGCTGGTTGGAGTACAAAGATCCAGTGTAAGCCATATAATTTCGGGCAGAAACAAGCCCAGTCTTGATTTTTTACAGAAAATTCTTTCCACATTCGGCCATATTAGTCCCGATTGGTTAATATCTGGCATTGGTCCCTACAAAAGGACAGATACCACCTTAAACAGGCCCGGAAAACCGGATTCAGATCAACAGACAGCCAGATGGAACGGGAAAATTGTATTTCCACTAACTAAATCCTCAGCCAAAGATGAGAAGGCTGCTGAATATGGCAGAAATGCTGATTCTGACCATCCCCAAACAGGTGATAACGCTTCTGAAGGATTTAAGGACTCTTCCAACGGGGCAGACGCAACTCCGGCACGTTCACAAGAATCATCTTCGATTAAACCTAAAGGTCAAAAAATGATTGAGAAAAAGAAAATTGTTAAAACACTATTGTTTTATGACGATCAGACTTTCGAGGTCTTTTACCCGGGCAATTGATTTATGAATCTTGAATATAGGAACTCAATCTGAAGATACGGGGGCTAACAGATTCTTTTTCCCCTTTGATTCACTGATATTATTTTATGAAAGAAAATTAGTTAGTCGTTAGGCAGTAGTGATTTCTTTTAAAAACGACACACCTAAAGAAGTAATTTTAAGGTTTTACGATTTGATGTTAGATAAATGATATTATTCCGATCAGAGCCGTATTCTAATAAGATTTTAAGATATGCTGCGAATCTTGATTTAAGTTTTTGCCTTAATCTGTTATTGCAGCCCTTAATCCTTACAAATTATGACTTCGGTTTATCACTCTTTTATACATCATTTTTTTTATATTTGTCTCATGAAAAATGTTTTTAAATACAACTGTTTACAATTGTAACCGAATCATTTTTTCATTATCAACGAAACATTATTTGCTTATACCAGTCAATTAATATGCAGCAAAGATGAATCAAAAAGTTTTAAACAAGAATATCAGGTAACCCATGCAGAAAAAGCACATAGATGATTTTATTATCACTTCCAACAAACGGCACACCCGTGAATTTGTTGTTCTTACCCTTAAACATCCGAAAACTCTGCCGCTGATGCTTCCCGGACAATTTGTTGAAGCCCGAGTAGATAGTTCCATTGACACCTATTTGCGACGTCCCTTATCTGTTCACGATGTTGATTATACCAATAATACCTTAAAACTCCTTGTTCAGGAGGTAGGATCAGGTACCCGCACCCTTGCCAAACTTCAGGCCGGTAACAAACTGAACCTTATTTATCCATTGGGCAATCATTATATTTTGCCCGAAAATGATAAAGTTCTCTTAATTGGAGGTGGGTGCGGAGTGGCTCCATTATTATTTTTGGGTCGATACCTGAGAGATAACGGTATCAGCCCGCGTTTTCTGATAGGAGGAAGAACAGCAGATGATCTGGTGGAACTGGATGCTTATGAAACCCTGGGAGAAGTACTCGTTACCACTGAAGATGGTTCGCGAGGCACTAAAGGTTTCGTCATTCACCATCCGGTAATGAAAACATTTGAACCTGATTTTGACCATATTTACACATGCGGACCTGCGGCCATGATGAAAGTATTGGCCAAATACTCCGCCGAACGGGATATTAATTGTCAGGTTTCATTAGAAAACACCATGGCCTGCGGCATAGGTGCCTGCCTATGTTGCATAACTCCAACCCGGGACGGGCATAAATGTGTTTGTACTGATGGACCAGTATTTGACTCAAAATATTTGAAATGGTAGATTTATCAGTAACATTAGGGAATTTAAAGCTCAGAAACCCGGTAATGACTGCATCCGGAACATTTGGGTATGGCGAGGAATACGAAGATTTTCTGGATCTGTCCGAACTGGGCGGAATTATTGTTAAAGGAACAACTGCCAGTGCAAGAGAAGGAAATGCATATCCCCGGATGGCTGAAACTCCTATGGGGATGCTTAATGCTGTGGGACTCCAAAATAAAGGAGTAAAGGTATTCGCCGAAGAAATATGGCCCAGAATCAGTGACCGTGATACCAATATTCTTGTCAATGTTTCAGGTTCCACCGTGGAAGAATACGTTGAAACAGCTGCAAAAATTGCTGAATTGGAGGGAATTCCCGGAATTGAACTTAATATCTCCTGTCCCAATGTAAAAGAGGGTGGAATGGCCTTTGGAACCAGTTGTCCATCCGCAATTGCTGTGACCAAAGCTGTAAGGGAGGTTTTTCCCCGTCATTTAATGGTCAAACTTTCCCCAAATGTAACAGACATCGTGGAGATAGCCCAAGGGGTAGAGCAGGCGGGGGCCGATTCGGTTTCCCTGATCAATACCCTTCTGGGAATGGCCATTGATGTAAAAACACAAAGGCCGGTCTTATCAACGGTAACAGGAGGATTATCAGGCCCGTGTATTAAACCTATAGCTCTGCGTATGGTATGGCAGGTGGCCTCTGGGGTGAATATACCTGTGGTAGGACTAGGTGGTATTTCTTCTGCTACGGATGCCATTGAATTTCTTTTGGCAGGTGCTTCTGCTATACAGGTGGGAACTGCCAATTTCCGGGAACCGGAAATTGCCGCTCAAATTGTAAAAGGTATTGCGGTTTATATGAAAGAGAGAGGAATTAATAACCTTTCGGAAATAATAGGAGCGCTTAAAACAGACTAACGAAATAATTGCCTTTTCCAAAAACGAAACCCACGAGTTACAAATGTATCATGCATGATATAGTTCAAGATTACACTTGTGACACACAATTTAAATTTATTGATCCCATGAAGTTTCCATTTGTAAACAAAAGAATTTTTGTTTTACTACTGTCGATATTATCCGTAAGTTTTATTTCTTTCGGTCAGGACAGAGTTCCCAGACATCTATCTGATAATGCCAGTATTTCAATATTAACCTGTTCTGCCGGCATAGAACTTTATTCTGTATTTGGTCATACAGCCATAAGAGTATCTGATCCGGAAAATGAGATGGATTTGGTATTCAATTATGGCACATTTGATTTTAATACCCCTTTCTTTTACTTAAAATTCGGGCATGGAAATCTTGATTATCTTCTTTCTGTTTCCACATTTAAACGTTTTATGCGTGAATATTTTATGGACAGTCGTTCGGTATGGGAACAAAAACTCCATCTTACGGGACAACAAAAGGAACGTTTATTTGCCGCTCTGATACTTAATGCGCAACCCGAAAACAGAGCTTATGAATACGATTTCTTTTATGATAATTGTGCAACCCGCGTTGCTGACATTATTCTTGATCATTATAACGAAAAGAGCATTGAGTTTGAAAAGAATAATTTATCTTCTGAACAATTAACTTTCAGAGAAGCCATTCATCCTTATCTGGACTCCAAACCCTGGACAAAGCTGGGAATTGATTTGATATTGGGAGCTCCGGCCGATGCTCGTACTGATTCAGTATCAATTATGTTTCTACCGGATCATCTGATGGCCCAATTTTCCGGAATCCATCTTTCTTCCAAAGACATAAGCCGGGGAATTGTCTCAGAAACTTCTGTTTTACTGGATTTTACCGAAGAAAAACCGGAATCAACAAACTGGTTTTCCCCACTGGTCACTTTTTGGCTTCTGTTTATTATAGTAACTTTTTTATCTGCCGCAGAAGCATATGGCACAATCAGTCTGAAGTTGGTTGATACAGTTTTGTTTATAATAATAGGTCTTTTGGGCATTTTGATTTTTTATCTTAGCTGGATATCCAATCATCAGGTAACCAGTCCTAATTGGAACTTTCTTTGGGCAAATCCGTTATGGTTGCTAATGGTTACAAATGTAAACGAGAAGATTAATCGAGTTGCTCGGTTTATTGAAGTTACATCTATTATTATTTTTGTGATTCTGGCTTTTACCAATATTCAATTTATTCCCTATGATGTTTTTCCAATAATTCTCATTTTATTAGTTAGGTCTATACGCCCGTTCAGATGGTGGCTTTCTGAAAATAACAGTTCTTCTGTCCAGTAATATCATGCAAGGCCTTACTATCCATTTAAAAACAGATGTAAAATCATTTTTGTCAATATACTTTTCCTCTTTTCTATACCTATGATAGGATGTTTGTGAATTTCGCAGAATAGCATCGTCAATTATGTTAATAAATGATTCCATCAAAACTTTTTCTTTCATCAAAAATATTATCAGAAAACTTTTAGAGAATTGAGGCGAACTCAAATCACCCCTAATTCCATAAAAAAGAAGAAACCTTTTTACTTTAAAGTCGTAATAATATGCACAGTTAATTGTGTGCATTTTAAAAAAATACTATTTTTGCCACAACTATCAAGGGTCGATAATGGAAAAATTTTCATCAGTAAATAATTTGTTTAAACTATTAGTCTGATTGAACTCGCATGGTTGATTATTTACAATCTTTTTGGAAGCAATCGTTGCCATGCTCATTTCATTATTTCCGAACTACTGTTTTTATAATAGTATGAATTTGTGAGAGATAGCAGATTTTCGGTAATAAGCATAAAAACATGAAATTACAGTATAAGATATTGCTGTTAATTATCGGATTATCCGGTGGGATGGCAACAAAATATATAACAGGTCCGTCTATCCAGTCATTTGGTACCGATTTTGCACCTCCCGAACCAAATGCTACTTCGTTACGAATATCTGGTTCTTTTTCCGACGATATTGCTTTTGAATCCATTGATCAGTCTGTAAATTCGTTTCTCCGCCGTAATCATATGGTAGGAGCCTCGGTGGCTATTGCCAAAGATGGAAAAATGGTTTTCTCCAAAGGGTATGGCTGGGCCGATGAGGACAGCAGAGTTCGTACTGAGCCCTATCACCTTTTCAGGGTTGCCAGTGTTTCCAAGCTAATTACCGCCGCAGCCATCATGAAATTGGTTGAAAGTGGGAAAATTAATCTTGATGATCATGTTTTTGGACCTGATGGCATACTCAACCAGGCTCCTTACGACGTATATATTGACAGAAATGTAGAAAATATAAAAGTTTCACATCTTCTCAATCATTCCGGAGGATGGACTAATCGGTGGGGTGATCCCATGTTTATTCCACATGCTGTTGCCCGGGGACTAAACAAAGAATTACCTGTTGACGCAACTGATATTATCCGGTATATGCTGGGGAAAAGATTACACTTCAAACCGGGTACCATGTCCTCATATTCCAATCTTGGATATGCCATTCTCGGAAAAATTATTGAGCAGGTAAGCGGCAATGATTATGAATCCTATGTGAAAACGAATGTCTTATATCCTTTGGGAATATTTGATATGAGAGTGGGAGGTAGTTATCTTACCGAGAGATCTGAATTGGAGGTCAAATACTACGAACCATCTGACAGCTACCTTGTTGTTGATCATAAAAGCAATGACAAAGTTGCGCGTAGTTACGGAGGTAATGATATTGAAACCCTTGGACCTGCCGGCGGATGGCTGGCATCATCTACAGATTTATTGAAATTCCTGCTAGCAATAGATGGAATGGATCTTCCTGGAGATATTCTTCAAAAAGAATCCATACAAACAATGATTACACCGGCAAAAAAGTATCTGGATCCCATGGGATGGCGGGGCGTAAGAAAAGGGTATTGGTATCGTACCGGAACCCTTGCAGGTACTTCATCATTGATGGTTCGCAGGGACTGTGGAATTTCCTATGTAATACTTTTCAATAGTAGCACATGGAAGGGACCAATGCTTTCTACCGATATTCGCCTAATGATGGAAAAAGCACTGGACAAAACCAGTGAGTGGCCCGAATATAATCTGTTCGACCTGGCAAGTTCCTGGAAAAAATAGTTTTCCTGTATTCGATAGGCATTTTTTTTAATGTATTTCTGCAAAATCCGGTTCTGAAAAACAGCAATATCAAACAATTAATTGACTTTGACGAACTTAGTTTCATAGGCTGCAGTATTAAACCAATGGATAATTTACGGTTCTTTTGCATACGTTCTTGTGATTGATATTTGTCGCCGATTGCTACAGTAAATGTTTTTCCCTTAGACAATCTTTTTAAATTGGCTTGACAGCCTTGTCTTATAATTGACATTATGTTAATTATAGCTAATCAAGTCGGAAGATAGGGATTATTTCCCTATCGTTTCTCGCACACAACCGTAGGGTTTATTAATGGTTGGCGATTATAAATCTCCATCGTGGACTTTCACAACTTAGCTATTTACCATGCACGGCACACTAAAAAAAGAGCATACCCAATTCCGGGTATGCTCTTTTTTTACTTTATCTTTATATTCTTTTATTCCTCTTTAAGAGATTTAATCTTATCATTTACTTCATCATATTCATCATTCATTTCGAAACGATAATACAAACCCTTCAGGCTTTCAAGAACCGACAAATCTTCGGTTTTAGCCTCGTGAGCTTTTTCCATGTAAGGCAATGAAGCTTTAAAAAGACTATCGGCTTTGGCTTTTTCAGCCTGAAATTTTGCATGATCGGTTTCATCATTGGCAACATTCATTTGTTCTATAGCCTGATTGTAATATATAACTCCTAGATTGTAAAGTGCATCAAAATACATGGAATCACGTTCCAAAGCTTCCTTGTAATCATCAATAGCCGAATCATAGTTTTGTTCCTGATCAGCCAATACGCCCCTGGCATAATAATAAGTAGGATTTTCAGGATCCTTTTCAATAGCCTTATCCAAGTAAGCTTTAGCTTCCTCATTCTGCTGGCTTTCCAGATAGAAATTAATCAGTTGAGTCAGCAAGCGGTCGTCTTCCGGATATTTTTCAAAACCGGTCTGAAGATTCTCAGCCATTTTTGTTGAATCCTGCATAGTTCCATACACCTGATGTAATAGTAAAACAGCGTCTCCTCCACCGTAATTATAATCAATGGATTCCTTGAGATATTTTGCTGCCTTCTCCCATTTTTGTGCATTATAGGCAGCCAAACCGGTATTGTAAATAATAGCAGTATCAACAGGCGGATTATCTTCCTGAAACATATCCAGATCATTAATTTTCAGAACATTCTCAAATGCCATCATTGCATTTTCAAAGTTCTGCTCATTAAAACCTTCAATACCGGCATTGGTCAGTTCATTTAAAAAGAAGGTCAATGCTACTTTAATCTCATTTTCAAATCTGTTTTTGTCTGCCTCATCCAATTCAATTGCTTTCATATAATGATCCACCGCATCCTGAAGCAATTGAGTGTCTTTTTCCTGCTTATACTTGGCAGCAGCCAACTGTGCAGCAGCAATATAGGTCTTTGGCCAGTCCTTGGAACGCTTATGTTCAAAAGCATCCTCCAAACGTTCTTCAGCTGCTTTCAGCTCACCATTCTCGATATAGGCTTGTGCAGCATTCACTTTTCCTTTTTGGGCATAAACTCCTGCTCCGATAAAAAGAGCAAGAACTACAAATAGTACCTTTTTCATTGTTATCTGTTTTTGAGTGTATTTTCTATAAATTTAAGAATTCTCTCCGTTAGTTTCATCATCAATATCATCTGCTGCCTCTTTTTCTAAAATACCGGACTCAGTGATATCCTCATTCAATTTAGATTCGGAGATAACTTTAGTAACTGATGCAATCATGTCATTTTTTTTGTCAAGATTGATTAGTCGCACTCCCTGGGTTGCACGACCAGTCACTCTCAGATCTACTACAGCCACCCGAATAGTTACTCCCGATCGATTAATAATCATCAAATCGTTATCATCGGTAACACTCTTTATGGTTATGAGATCTCCGGTTTTCTCGGAAATCCTCATGGTTTTAACTCCTTTACCACCCCGATTGGTTATACGATAATCATCAAGGCTGGAACGTTTTCCATAACCTTTTTCCGAAACTACCAGAATATCGTCACTTTTATCTTTCACACAAACCATGCCAACCACTTCGTCAGCGTCAGAATCCAGGGTTATTCCTCTCACTCCCAATCCTTTTCTCCCAATTGATCGCACATGAGATTCATTAAATCTGATCGCCCGGCCTGACCGGGTAGCCATTAAAATCTCACTTTTCCCATTGGTTAGACGGGCCTGAATCAATTCATCATCTTCTCTTACACCGATGGCAATTACACCAGATTGTCGGGGCCTTGAATAATCGGTAAGTAAAGACTTTTTGATGATTCCTTTTTTGGTTCCCATCACAATATAATGTGATTTGGTATACTCTTCATCATTAAGTTTTTTCACCCGGATAAAAGCCTTAACAGTATCCTGTGGATCAATCTGCAGAAGATTTTGGATAGCTCTTCCCTTGGAATTCTTTGTTCCTTCAGGGATTTCATAAACCTTTAGCCAGAAACAACGCCCCAGTTTGGTGAAAAAGAGCATTGTATTATGCATGGAAGCAGGGTAAATATGCTCAATAAAATCTTCATCCCTGGTTGTACTTCCTTTGGCTCCTACTCCACCTCGGTTTTGGGTTCTGAATTCTACCAATGGTGTGCGTTTGATATATCCCATATGTGAAATGGTAATAATCATCTGCTCATCGGCATAGAAATCTTCCGGATTAAACTCTTCAGAAGAATAAACAATATCAGTACGCCGTGAATCATTATACTTGCTTTTTATTTCAAGCATTTCATTCTTAATGATTTCCATTCGCAGTTCCACATGAGCCAGAATATCCTTCAATCTATCAATCTCTTTCAATAAAGATTCATATTCAGACCTTAGCTTATCCTGTTCCAGACCGGTTAATTGACGCAAACGCATATCAACAATCGCACGGGACTGAATTTCTGACAGTTCAAATCTCTCCATCAGTTTATCACGTGCTTCATCGGGACTCTGTGCAGCTCGGATAATTTTGATGACTTCATCAATATTATCACTGGCAATGATAAGTCCCTCAAGAATATGTGCTCTTTTTTCGGCCTGATCGAGCTCATATTGGGTTCTGCGGGTCACCACATCATGACGGTGCTCCACAAAATACTTAATAATGCCCTGAATATTAAGCAATTGAGGTCGACCTTTGACCAATGCTATATTATTAACACCAAAGGAAGATTGCAATGCCGTATATTTATAAAGATGATTTAATACAACATTGGCAATTGCTTCTTTCTTCAAATCAATAACAATCCGCATTCCATCGCGATCGGATTCGTCATTCACATTGGAAATACCTTCGATTTTTTTATCATTAACCAAATCGGCAATTTTCACAATCAGGTCGGCCTTGTTCACCATATAAGGAATCTCGGTAATAACGATTTTTTCACGCCCGTTATTTTCGGTTTCCACTTCCGACTTGGCACGAATGACAATTCGTCCTCTTCCGGTTTCATAAGCTTCTTTTACTCCCTGATAACCGTAAATAGTACCTCCAGTAGGAAAATCCGGAGCCTTTATGACCTTAATTAGTTCCTCAACAGAGATTTCCGGATTGTCGATATATGCCACAATGGCATTAACAGCATCACCCAAATTGTGCGGAGGCATATTGGTAGCCATCCCCACAGCAATTCCGGATGTTCCGTTAACCAAAAGTGCCGGAATACGCGTTGGAAGCACTGTTGGTTCTTTGAGCGAATCATCAAAATTATACTGAAAATCAACGGTGTTTTTGTCGATATCAGCCAGCATTTCTTCCGAGAGCCGGTTCATGCGAGCTTCCGTATAACGCATTGCTGCCGGACTGTCACCATCAACTGACCCCATATTTCCCTGTCCATCTACAAGCATATATCTCATAGACCAAGGCTGGGCCATTCTTACCATAGCATGATAGACGGATGAATCGCCGTGAGGGTGGTATTTACCAAGTACCTCTCCCACAATCCTAGCCGACTTCTTGTAAGGTTTGTTAGGTGACATTCCCAAGTCATGCATTCCGAAAAGCACACGTCTGTGTACTGGTTTTAAGCCATCCCTAACGTCAGGTAAGGCACGGGAAACGATCACAGACATCGAATAATCGATGTAGGCCGATTGCATTTCCTCTTCAATGTTAATCTTAA
>CAYOFH010000016.1:31208-36055 GCA_964403175.1 uncultured Marinilabiliaceae bacterium | reverse complement strand
CCAAATGGTTTCAAAACATCAGAAACCTTAATGATTCTGATGGCTGGGCAGTTTATTCCATCATTGCATTTATTCTCTTTCTTTCCGGATTGGGCGTCTATTTTTTTGGCCGTCAGATTACTTTAAGGAAGATTGCCTTTTCATTTTCTCTGATATTTCTTCTGGTGTCAGGAGTGACTTTTAGTTTTTCATCTTATCAAAAAACCAAACTTGTTGAACGCAGTCATGCGATCATTTTTACTCCTACCGTCAATATTAAGAGTTCGCCTGCCCAAAGCGGAACCGACCTTTTTGTACTCCACGAAGGCACGAAAGTAGAACTGCTCTCAAAACTTGGCGAATGGTGGAATATCAGACTTCAGGATGGCAGCGAAGGGTGGATTCATGAAGAGGATGTGGAGGTGATTTAAGATTATGATTAAGGCTGAGAATTACAAACAGGTTAATTCCGGGTGTAGAAACCATGAAAGAAAAGCCGGTAAACACCAAAAGCAATAACAATAGCATTTACCGGCTGTTTCATTGTGCAACATTAACAGAACTTAGAAAGCATATCCAACAGAAAAAACCCCTCTTGTACGCTGAAGCCGAAGATACCAAAATTCAGTGATGGGCCAGGTTTGGGATATTAAAGCCTGTATTATAATTTTATTTTTTTCCCCGGCAGCTATATCAAACCCGACTCCAAAAAGAATTCCGGATTGAATTCCAAAGGGATAACGTTCATTTAAATCAAATTCTATGGATTCTGAAGGATAATGCTCCACAGAAGTCAACTCATTATCCAATTCAAAAACAGTAACTGCTCCGGCATATAAAGTAGGTTGAATTTTCCCTTTTGGATAAGTATATTTCAAAGCCAGATTTAATGACATAGTAGAAGAATGCGCTTTATATGTTCGATCCCATCTGTAATTATCGTGTGTCCCGGTATATTGATCATCACTAAAAATAAGGGAACTAAAAATGGATAGTTTCTCATTTAGCCATGCCGCTTTCCAATCAATTCCCAGCCCAAAAGCAACAGATGTGCTGTTATCAAAACTAAAACCATCGGGAATTGCACTAGTTTTTGGTTTAAACCCGGAAATCGAATAACCGATCAATGGGATCACATTTAGTTCCCCTTTCCGGACATTCTTTTCATAGATAACACACTGCTCTCCATCACATACATAATCGTGGTATTGCTTAGCCACCTTTATTAATGACTCGTGAGTATAACTGGCAGAAGAAATCCTGGAATTGATTTCAGGAGCATCCGCAAAGGCATATTTCAACACTCCTTTGTAACGTTGACTCTTAGTTGAATAAACTTTACCTTGGTGTTCGGAAATAACCTCCTTATTGGTCAATTCATAAGTTTCACCATCTTCTTGTTCTATAAGATAAGTGACATATTCTGGTTCTTCATAATAATAAAGGTTCTTGATTCCCTTTAACAAAAATTCCACAAATACGGTATCCCTCACTACGTCAGTATCAATAAACCTGGAGATATAAAACTTCCCTTTTTCACCGAAGCGGTAACCATATATATCTCCTGGATAATACTTTTTCTCGGTGGTTTGTCCTTCGGAAATAAAAGTACAAATTCTCATATTCCGGATATCACCCCTATAGTCCACCTGACCATAAATGGTATCCTGTGAATTGGTGATAATATAACCGGGACGGAAATCCGATTGGCCCTGAATCATAGAAACTGCAGCAAAAAGCAAAAAGATTGACAGTAAAATTCTCATAGTTTAAAATTTAAAAAGTATAAAATTTTATATAATTATTTAGTGCATCCGAAAGGCACTCTTTGAATACTTCAAAAACAGGAAATCGTAATTTCTAAAATTCAGAGAAAGTCCCACTAAAAAAACACCGGATTTAATTGTTCTCTTTTATATTCAGTGCGAAAAGAAGAATATGAATACACCGGTCCCATAATACGGTCGTCAGTATGACTAAAAAAATGAGTCATATTCTTATTGAGGTAATCAAACCTGCCTATACTAACATCTTTTGTCCCCTGGAATATTTCATTTCTCTCTTCGCACGCAATAATAGCTGTGATTTCTGACGGTAGATCCAAAACTAAATGGTTAATCAGAGAATCCTGAATCAAACAATAAATCAAAAGGTTTTCAGAATTTCCAAAATAAACCTTATCCGAATCGGAAAGATAAAAATCAAATATGTTATCAACAGGTGGGGTAATTAAAGAAGATTTAATATTTTGACTCAAAAGAACAACTGGGCCAATAATAAAAAGGAAGTGCAAGAATAAAATTTTCCTGATAAGCATAACAGAGATTAAGGTTACAATGAGATAGTTTTTAAGTGTTAACAAATATATATATTTTTTTTCATTTCACACATTTACCTGTAACAACATCCAACTGCGAGTAAAAACATTTTCCCAAATTATAGTTCGTTATTTCTTGCTTCAAATTTGATTGGGATTACTCTTGATTTTGGAACATTTCATGACGACAACTTAGAAATAAATCAGATAAAGGAAAACCGGCTTTGTACATCTCAAAAATTCTTCTTCCGGGTACCCTTAATCAAAAAAAAGGATTGCCCCTTTCGGAACAATCCTTTTCATTCGTTTAAAATTTTGTAATTACCTGATGATAAAAAAAATAATTAAATATTTAAGAACGAATGGAACCGCTTCGCTCTCGCATCATATCTTTTAATCATATTCTTTTGTGATATTATGCTTAAAAAAAATCATGCTCGTTTCATCAGCATTTTTTAATCTTAACTATTGCGTGTGCAAAAGTCGGAGCGTAATTTTTAGTTATCAAACCCCAGTTTTTCCAATAATGGCTCAATAGAAGGCTCCTGACCACGAAATTTCTTGTACTGCACCATTCCTTCGTCCTCTCCTACTTCCTGCAGACAGTGCTTACGGAATTTAGCCGCCAGTTCCTTATTAAACAGGTCTCCTGATTCTTTAAAAGCATTGAATGCGTCGGTATCCAAAACCTCGGCCCACTTGTACACATAATAGCCGGCAGAATAACCACCACTGAAAATATGGCCGAAATAAGTAGACCGGTAGCGAGGCAGAATTTCAGGAATCAGTCCAATTTCATTCATTGATGCCTCCTCAAAAGCGTTTACATCATCCACCTGTTCTTCAGCATCCATTGTGTGCCAGTCCATATCCAGAAAAGAAGCAGCCAGATACTCAACGTTGGCAAATCCCTGATTAAACAAACTGCTGTTTTGGATCTTTTCGATCAACTCTTCAGGCAAAACTTCTCCGGTTTCGTAGTGACGCGCATATTGACGTAGCATTTCAGGTTCGCCGCACCAGTTTTCCATAATCTGTGACGGTAACTCTACGAAATCTCGGGGTACCCGACCTGCTGTACGTTCATACATGCCTTCGGTAAATAATCCATGTAATCCGTGACCAAATTCATGGAACAAAGTATTGACTTCATCCCAGGTAAGCAGAGAGGGAGTATCGCCAGAAGGTTTGGTAAAATTACAAACAATAGATGACAGAGGGTGAATCTCTTCATTTCTTTCATGGTCATAGCCGGCACCTCGGAAGCTGGTACACCAGGCACCTACTCTCTTACTCTTACGCGGAAAATAATCCATATATAACAAACCAATATGGGTGCCATCTTTTTCCTTCACTTCAAAAACTTCCACATCTTCATGATAAAGAGGAATATCGGTACGCTCTTCAAAGGTTATTTCAAACAACTGATTTGCTAACCAAAACATACCATCACGAACATTCTCCAACTGAAAGTAAGGCTGAAGCTCTGACTCATCCAAATCGTATTTTTGTTTCCTGAGTTTTTCAGCATAATACCACCAGTCCCAGGGTGCAATGTCAAAATTGCCACCTTCTGCATCAACAATGGCCTGCATTTCAGCCAGCTCCTCTTTAGATTTCTCCAATGCGGGATTCCAAAGCTTATTCAGAAAATCATAAACAGCTTCAGGCTCTTTTGCCATATTTACATCAATTACATAGTCGGCGTGACTATCAAACCCTAACATTTCAGCTTTTTCAGCACGCAAAGTGACAATTTGCCTAATGATTTCTTTATTGTCGTATTCATCATTGCGATCGCCTCTCATAAAGTATCCGCGATACAGCTCTTCTCTAAGCTCACGGTTTTCTCCATAAGTCAGAAAGGGAATCCAGCTGGGCTTTTGAGCATTAAAAAGCCATTTTCCTTCATAGCCGGCTTCTTCCGCAGCTTCAGCAGCCGATGTTTTCACTCCGTCCGGCAGACCTGCAAGTTGGGCCTCATCTTCAATAACCATCTCAAAATTCAAATTGGTTTCTGCCAGAAGATTCTCGCCAAATTCCAATGACAAAGAAGAAAGCCTTTTATTAATATCCTTAAGACGATCCTGCTCCTCAGCTATCAGGTTTGCTCCATTGCGTACAAAATCGTCATAATACTTGTTAACAACCCTTTTCTGGGAATCATTCAGGTTAGACGATTCCATATTATCATAGACTTCTTTAACTCTGGCAAACAAGTCCATATTCATCATTATGCCATCGTAATGTTGGGTAAGCATTGGCGAAACTTCCCTGGCGATAGACTGGATGCTGTCATTGGTATCGGCAGACCTCAAGGGAAAGAATACACTGCTAACTTTAGAAAGCAATGCTCCCGACTGGTCAAGCGGAAGAACGGTGTTTTCGAAAGTAGGTGCTTCAGAATTAGAAACAATCCCCTCAATCTCAGCCTCAGCCTGCTCTATACCTTTTTCGAAGGCAGGCATAAAGTGTGATACCTCTATTTGATCGAAAGGAGGTACTTCATGGGGTGTTTCATAAGTGGAAAAAAAAGGGTTTTCCTCCTTTT
>CAYOFH010000016.1:0-31108 GCA_964403175.1 uncultured Marinilabiliaceae bacterium | reverse complement strand
GGAGGTACTTCATGGGGTGTTTCATAAGTGGAAAAAAAAGGGTTTTCCTCCTTTTTCGTGTCTGTCTGACAACCTGCAATGAAAAGCAGGGCAACAGGAAAAATCAATAATTTTCTCATAGTTAATTATTTAATATTGCAAAACAATGGTATACAATTAAATAAAGGGATATCAGCCAAAAATAATTATTTCGGAAAAATTCTACAATGACAAAGGGCAGTAAAATATTGAGTGGATCCGCTGGAATTCCCTAGTCAGTAAACTAGGGGAAATAGAATGTCCCCCATATTCCACAGAAAGCACAAAAAAAAAAGTTGACTGCTTAGCAGACAACCTTTTTTTTATTGAAAAAACGGTATTTTTGGATTAAATCAAATCAATGCTTCGTTTCACAAAGCGATTGAGAGCTTCACCTTTAAGCATATTGTTGGATAATAATGCCAGGTCGATTAATTGAGAAACCAACTTGTTTTTGGAAGCGAAATCCCTGAGGGTTTCATCTTTTTTTCCACGAAGTTCAGTGATTTTCTTCTCCACATCTTCGAGCTCCTCTTTTTCTGCTTGAGGGATTTCCTCTTCTTTCTTGTCTGCTTTGGCTTTTTCCAACTCTGATTGACGCGACTCCAGGCTTTCTATTTTCTTGCGAACTGAGTTCACATTTTCGCCAACTTCCTCATCACAGTCTTTCACAATGCGCTGGATTAGTGAATGGTTACCATTTACCACCAGATTAAAACTATCAGGCATCTGACCATAAAAAGCCATTGGACCGCCACCTGTTTGACTCATTTCCTTCATCCGTCGCATAAACTCCTGCTGGGTAATCATAACCGGCTTATCATTCTCGGATAATGCTTCGAATGAAACCACAAAATTAGCTTTATCCATATTTGGAAGCTGAGAACTAAAAACTGATGTAAGGTTATCTTTCTCCGCTTCTGAAAGCTTGAGTTCTGTCTCCTCTTCTTTGGGAACAAGTTTTTCGGGGACATCACTATCCACTCTCACAAACCGGGCTCCCTCAAGTTTCTGCTCCATGTGGTTGATGAAATGAGTATCTAACTGACCATCCATCAACAATACATCATACCCCTTATTTTTGGCAGCTTCAATAAAAGAAAACTGAGCTTCTACATCGGTAGCATAAAGATAAACCAATTGTTTGTCCTTGTCGGTCTGATTATCCTTGATAATATTCTTGTACTCATCGAAAGTAAAGAATTTGCTATCCGTATTTTTCAAAAGTGCAAACTTTTGGGCGCGATCATTAAACTTCTCATCAGTAAGCATTCCATATTCTATGAATACCTTCAGATCATCCCATTTGGCTTCGAACGACTGGCGGTCAGACTTGAAAATATCATCCAGACGGTCAGCCACTTTTTTTGTGATGTGACTGGAGATCTTCTTTACATTGGAATCACTCTGCAGATATGAACGGGATACATTCAATGGAATATCGGGAGAATCGATGACACCATGCAGCAAAGTAAGAAACTCGGGAACAATCCCTTCTACCGAATCAGTGACATACACCTGGTTGCAGTAAAGCTGAATTTTATTTCGCTGTACTTCAATGTTATTGCTGATTTTCGGGAAATAGAGAATTCCGGTAAGGTTAAAAGGATAATCCACATTCAGGTGAATATGAAATAAAGGATCCTCTGCCATAGGATAAAGATCTCGGTAGAATTTCTTATATTCTTCATCCTTAATGTTGGATGGAGATTGTGTCCAGAGAGGATTTGTATCGTTGATGATGTTGTCCTCATCCTTTTCCACCTCTTTGCCGTCTTTCCATTCTGTCTTCTTGCCAAATGCAATGGGTACAGGCAGGAAACCGCAATATTTCTTCAACAGACGCTTGATTTCATCCTTGTTGACAAAATGCTCATTCTCCTCATCAATAAAAAGTACGATATCAGTACCACGTTCTTTCTTATCAATTTCTTCAATGGTATATTCCGGACTACCGTCACATTCCCACTTTACAGCTTTAGCGCCGTCTTTGTACGACAAAGTGTGAATTTCCACTTTCCCGGAAACCATGAAAGATGAATAAAAACCCATTCCAAAGTGACCAATAATGGCGTTTGCGTCATTCTTATATTTCTCCAGAAACTCGTTGGCTCCGGAGAAAGCCACCTGGTTGATGTACTTTTCAATCTCCTCACTGGTCATTCCAATACCCCGGTCAGATATGGTAATGGTTTTCTTTTTTTCGTCGAAAGAGACACGAATGGTTGTATCACCAACTTCCCCCTTGTAATCACCTATACGGGCGAGAGTATTCAGTTTCTGCGTGGCATCCACGGCATTGGAAATCAACTCACGCAAAAAAATCTCATGATCTGAATAGAGATATTTTTTAATAATCGGAAAGATGTTCTCGGTACTAATACCAATTTTTCCCTTTTGCATAGCTATTTTGTTTAATTTGATTATACAGAAATTCTGCCGTTGAAAAACAAAGGCTATGCCAAAGGGGAAGGACTGACAGATAGACAGCCCGCAAGACTATTCTGTCAGGAACACGGCCTCTTCATGATCCAGTTGTGCCAGAAGGTCCTCTATTGTTCTCAGTTTATGAGTTCTTCCTGACGGGCCGGTAAGCAGGTACTCTCTTTGCCCATCTGATTTCACTTCCACCTGAAAGCCACTGAAGGGTTCGTCGGAGGCCTCAAACCCTCTCCTTGCCAATGCGCGACTTACCCACTTGTATTCAACCCCTTTACCAATAATACGTATGGTTTTGACTTTCTGACGCTCTACGGTAAACTGCCCGGATTCATTATCAAACAGAATACCCTCGCGCTCAAAGAAACGCCTGAATTCATTGGTCAACACCAGATCTTCCGGGGTTCCGGTTTCCATTTTGCGTCCTTCAGCAAGCAGCCAAACCTTATCGGCCATCTGAAGGGCCATATCCAGATCGTGAGTGGATAACAATATTCCTTTATTACGTTGATGAGCAAGTTTTCTCAGCAGGTGCATTATCTCTATACGACTGGGTAAATCCAGAAAAGCAGTAGGTTCGTCAAGAATAATGAGTGGTGTTTCCTGCACTAACGCTTTGGCAATCATTGCTTTTTGCCGTTCACCATCACTCATATTGGTAATAAGTCGCTCTTCAAATCCCTCCAGACCAACAGCTTTAATGCTATCCAAAACAATATCAGTGTCCGTTGTTTTCAATCGACCAAAAAAGCCTGTATAAGGAGTTCTTCCTAAAGAAACCAAATCAAAAACGGTCATATTGGAGACAGCAACACGCTCGGTAAGAACCACGCTTGCCAAAAGGGACATTTCTTTATTGGACACCTTATCAATGGATCGTCCGGCAATATAAACCTCTCCTCCCAGTCGGGGTAAAAAGCCGCAAAGTGTCTGCAGCAAAGTGGATTTCCCGGAACCATTAGGACCCAAAAGACAAGCAAACTCACCGCATTCCAGTTTAACACATACATTAGAATGAAGTATTTTATCTCCATGTCGCGGATGACTATAACCAATAGCCAGGTCTTTGGAAATAATTAATGGTTCGTTATTTTCCTGCATAACTAAAAAGTTTACCGGAATTATACTCCGGGGGTCCTTAAATTTTTCCCTTTCAATATTACCCAAATTACCACAGGGGCTCCAATCATACTCGTGACAGCATTGATGGGCAAAGCACCGTCAAACCCCGGCAACCGGGCTATGAGATTGGAAAAGAGTGCTACTGCAATACCTGCTAAAATTACTGCAGGAATCAACACTTTATGATCTGACGTACGAAACAATCCTTTGGTCAAATGCGGCACTGCCAGCCCCAAAAAAGCTATAGGTCCGCAAAAAGCAGTAATAGTTGCGGTGAGTAATCCCGTACAAAGAATTATCAAAAGTCTTGAAATCTTAATATTGACACCCAGATTTCCGGCATACTGATCTCCGAGAAGCATTACATTCAATGGCTTCACGAGAAAAACAGAACCGACCAGACCAAGCACTACCACAGGGAATAAAACACCCATTTGTGACCATGAAACGGTGGAAAAGCTACCCAATCCCCATATTACATATGCATGAACATCTTCCTTCATGCTATAAAATTTTAATATACCCACCAGTGCCGATGCGGCATAACCCACCATAATTCCTACAATCAGAAGCATTGCATTGTCTTTTAGATGACGAGACAAAAACAGAATCAAGGTAAGCACCAAAGATGCTCCTACAAAAGCCGCCAAAGCAACAGATAAGTGCCCAGTCCACCCCAAATGACTTAATGCAACTCCACCTATTTTTCCGGCGAGTAATAAAACCAGTGCCACACCTAATCCTGCCCCACTGCTAATACCGAGAATCGACGGACCGGCCAGCGGATTACGAAACAATGTCTGCATTTGCAGTCCACCTACTGCCAAGCCTGCTCCTGCTAATATTGCGGTTACCGTTTGCGGCAGACGACTTTTTAGCACAATTAGCCTCCAGCTATCGTTTTGTGCAACATCGCCAAAAAGAATCTTAACCACCGACTCAAAAGGAATATTTACCGAGCCAAAAATCAGATTGAGCAGAAAAAAAGTAATTGATAAAACCATTAATACTGATAACCAGAAAAAAGTCAGCTGTTGACCTGATAAATATTTCTCAAGAATTTTCTGCATTCAATCAGTCGTTCAGGAATTCAAAATAGACAGATTCATATTCAGGATAGAGGCCGGGGTGAAAAGATGCGGCCAAGTCTTTTAAAACCACATCAGGCTCAATAATTCCTCTTTCGAAAAACATTGAATGACTGGTATTGGAAAACAGAACATTACCTTTCTTAAAAGCTTCAAAATCTGCATACCGTTCATCCATCCGAACTAAATCATCATTCGTAAATCTTCCCTCTTTATTAACAGTAAGCACCCAATATTCGCTCTTGCGAAAATCATTAAAAACAGTTTCAAAATCGAGAGTCAGGGAGCCCGTTCCAGGTCGGTCATTATAAGCATACCGGGTTCCGGCATCCTTGAAGAGAGTAGCCATATAACTGTCTCCCGCCGGAACATACCAAATATCGTTAAAAATGGTACCAGTAAGAAGTGTAGGTCTGGAATCTACTTCATTAACCTTTTCTTTTATGGAATAGTATCTGGCAGCAATCCGGGAAAAAGCCTCGCGGGCAACCTCCTCCTTATTAAAGAAAGTACTGAAAAACACAAGCCATTCTGCCCTTCCCAAAGGTGAGTTTTCCAGATAACTACAATCGTTAATAAGCAACAACCCCACTTCCTGCAAAGGCCCGTACCTGTTATCCTTAAAAGGAGAAACAAAAACAAACTGTGGCTCAGAATCCAGTAAAACTTCCACATCAGCTGCATCGGAAAGTCCTACATCCCTGATATTTCCGGCTTTAAGCTGTTCCTGAACAAAACTGTTGGAAATATAATGAGGCTCAGCCACACTCGTAAGGGTTTCCAAAACACCTGTTTTTTCAGCAAAAACAACCTGAGTAGAAGAAAAGGCAGCCCAACGGGAAACCGGAAAATTGATAAAAGGAATTTCTGAATCCCGATACTTTTTTGGTGTGCTTTCATCTCCTACCAAAACATACTCTCCAGTAGCGGTTGAATCCCAGGGATCTGAAACATGAACGAGCTTTACGTCATTGTAGTAGGAAATGGAAAATCCCTGTGCATATTCAGGAATAAACACAGAGTCGGGTTTTTGATTACCAAAAAGTTCATTTACAGGATTACTGGTCGGCCCTGACTGACAACCAAACATGAAAAACAAAAGCGCTAATGCGCCAGAGAAAGATCTAAATACCATCACTTTTTCTCCCGAAAGCTTAAATTGGTTAAAATATAACGCACAGGCAGGTCTTCTGGCTTGCTCCGGTTTGAATGGCCTTCCCGGGGAACAATGATCAGTGATCAATTATCAATGATTAATTAAACTGGTCATTGATAATTGGTAATTGAACATTATTTTCCAGTGGCATCTGAATATTCAAACCATTTTAAAGAGCTTACAGCTGCGGGTACAGCTCCGGATTTTAACCGGATTCCCTGTTAGGCACACTTTGCACCTGTTACGGTTGTCTGCAAAATTACTATTTTATAATAGATTAACAAGGCACCGAAACGGAATGAAGGATATATTAGCGGTTTCGAAGTTCCACATCTTCCTTTAGTATCCACTTCCCTTTATCAAACTCCAGCGCATCGTAGGAAAAATCGGGTCCGTAATAACTTCTGTTTCCTTCATAGCTGGGATCCAGAGGTGCCAGATGATCCATCACAATGATTTTTTCCCTTTCGTCATATCGTAGCATCATATTCGCCCGATTACTGTATTCGAATATCAAACGATGCTTAGTTCTGGCCCCAATTTCAAAGATGGGAGCCCCAAAACGAGGCTGTCCGTTTTTTCCAAAAGTAATGACATCAACTATTCGCATTCGGGAAAAGGCATTATTCCCGTTAAATCCAAGTACTGTATAATAGGCATCTCCTTTATATCTTTCCTCCACCAACTGATAATAAACGGCACCATACCATTTATCAGCATCAACATCTGCAAATTCGGCAGATGGAATATCATCTCTTCTGTCGTTCAATGGAAAAACCTCCATCTCTTCTTCATTTCGCACTGCAATTAAACCAAAAAAATGATGATCTCCAGTAATGTCCTCAACATTCCATGTTGTAATTTTCAACATTTCATCGGATGATATTAGGGTGGAAAGTCCAGGATAATCGGCAAATTTATGATCGAAAAGAGTCTTCTCTCTCAGTAATGCATCCACATGGGACATCAAAGAATCCGACAATGAAAACACCACATCCTGTCCGTTGGATCTTATCAATTCTTCCAAAGCAAAAAGTACTTTCAAATCAGGAACAGACAGAAGATTTTCCTTATCCTTTTGAATATTCAATGAAATCCCGTGTGAAAATGTCTTAAGGTCAATCTCAATATTTCCTTCTTCTGAAATATTTTCAACCTCTTTATACCTGGAAACTACAACCTGTTTTGTTTCATCCAACACACAATAGATTAATCTGTCAGGCCTGGCTTCAAAGTCCACAAGCCTTGCATAAACCTTAAAATTATTATTATCCGAAACTGCAGATGACCAACCATCCAGTAAAATACTATCAGAATCAACCGGCAACTCATTCTGAAAAGATTCTTCAAGCAGCATTAGAAATGAATTAAACCTAAAATCCTTCTCATTATCATCAGCTTTTCGAAAAGACTCCCACTCCTGCACTAATCGCTCAAATCCTTGTCCCTTGATGCCACCTGACACCAGAAAAAATAATGAAAATAAATAAGTAGTAACCAGTTTAAAATTCATTCGTCAAAACTTTAAGTATCTATATTTTTAAATACGTAATCTTTTATGTAATATTGCATCGGGCTATCAAGTCACATAATTTTCGTTTTTTTCTATACATCAAAAATCAACTTGAACAACCACCTCGTTTTATTAAGCAAATAACATGCAAAATATGGAAAACAAAGAAACAAAAAAAATACCACGTCTGCTCCGAATCGCTATTGGAATAGTTGCAGGTGCGGCATTAGGATATGGATATTATTACTTTATCGGATGTAACGGAGGTGCCTGCCCAATTACAAGTAATCCATGGAACAGCACTGTTGCGGGAATGGTTTTGGGATTGATATGGACTGTGAAGTAAATTTGAACCCCTAACCCCATTCAATTAAGCTCATGTCAAAGCCTGGAGGGGAACAGACCATCTCACGAAATGTGAAACTTGAAACTAAAAACCTGAGACACAGAACCCGAAACTTATTCCCAGTTAAGGATTACTTTCCCGCAATTCCCCTCTTCCATAATATCAAAGCCTTTTTGATAATCATCAATATGATAACGGTGAGTAATCAACGGGGATAAATCCAGACCGGACATAAGCATTTGCTCCATGTGGTACCAGGTTTCAAACATCTCACGACCATAAATGCCCTTTAGAATCAACCCCTTAAATATAATTGTATTCCAGTCGACTACAGTAGAAGAAGGCAAAATACCCAACAAAGAGATCTTCCCCGAGTTATACATATGGGCCAGCATCTGGTTAAAAGCAGCCTGAGATCCGGAACATTCCAGGCCGATATCAAAACCAATCATCCCCAGATCTTTTACCACATCCGTAAGATCTTCGTTTTTAGGATTCACCACCTTAGTTGCACCCATTTTACGTGCAAGTTCAGCTCGATACTCATTCATCTCAGTAGCAACAACATATCTGGCTCCGGCAAATTTCGCAATTGCAACGCACATGCTACCAATCAGTCCTGCACCCGTTACCAATACATCCTCTCCTATCAGAGGAAAAGAGAGAGCGGTATGAGTGGCGTTACCAAAGGGATCCATAATAGCCACTATTTCATCCGGAATCTGAGGATTTATTTTCATTACATTATTGGCAGGAACTTTCACATACTCGGCGAATGCCCCGTCAATGTTTACTCCTATTCCCACGGTTTTTTCACAAATATGCTGTCGTCCGCGGCGACAATTCCGACAATGACCACAAGCAATATGGCCTTCTCCTGTAACACGATCACCTTCCTTTACATTGGAAACTTCGGAACCTACTGCAGAAACATATCCTACATATTCATGACCAATAACCATTGGTGTTTTAATGGTTTTTTGAGCCCATTCATCCCATTTATAAATGTGCAGGTCTGTTCCGCAGATAGATGTTTTGGTAACATTAATAATGACATCGTTATGACCGGGTTGTGGAACAGGAACATCTTCCATCCATATACCTTTCTCCGGTTTGGCTTTTACTAAAGCTTTCATAGTATATTTTTTCTATATTTTTTGATCAAAAAGAACTTATGATTCTTATTTATATGAGGACTTAAGGGCTCGTTAGGTATTCTTGTCCATCCAGCTTTCTGATTCCTAATTAATATTACCATTACAGGATTGGCCCCTGAAATTTGGCACGGGTCCCTGGTTCGAAAATAAACAAATAAACAATGAACAATCTGCTAACTTCAGAGAGATATCAGCTTGATTTGTCAATAAATATTCAAATATCAAAAAACACAAGCAACCGCTATTAAATTAAAAACATGAAATAGTGTACTGTTTTCAATCCAAATTTGATAAGGACACTTTTATTTCGCAGATAACTGCATTTTAACAGATTAGAGATCAATCAACTAATAAACTCCGGATTCAATCATACAAATTTACGTTGCTGAAAGTGGCAAAAAAACAACAAAAATCAGGTTTCTGAAGATCTGGTAATCGATTTATCCTTAATTTCCATTTCGTGGTTGATTTTGTTCAGATATTTGTAAATCTCAATTTGGGAACGAAGGGGTTTTTCGCCGGGAGTTGGTTCCTTAAGGCAGTTGGTCAACTCATTGTCCAGAATTCTCGCAGCACTGGAATCCTTCCATTGCATCTCAAACATACTGAGCAGCTGTTCCTGAAGCGCAGGGTCATAAATCGGACAGGCCACCTCCACACGCCTGTCAAGGTTTCGGGACATTAGGTCTGCCGATGCAATATATATACGTTTACGTGCTCCTTCACCAAAAATATAAAACCGGCTATGCTCCAGAAATCTGTCAATCATGCCAATAGCAGGAATAGGATTTCCGTTGTTATCAAAATCAGGAATAAGTGAGAACATTCCACGAACATTCAATCTCACATCTACTCCTGCCCGTTTGGCTCCATACAATTTTTTAATAATGCGGTAATCGGCAAGATTATTTACTTTTATCCAGATACGGGCTTTGCCCCCTTCTTTGGCAGTTATAATTTCCTTATTAATTAATTCATTCAATTTTTTTCTCAGATAGAAAGGAGAAACCCATAAATGACTATAACGGGCAATGCGGTAGTTACGATCAAAAAACTCGAAAACAAAACCGATCTCGCGGGTTATCCCATCATGGGCAGTCATAAGCAAATGGTCACTAAACACACGCGCAGAATCTTCATTAAAGTTTCCTGTGCCTGCGCAGGCATAACGCTTATCTTTATTTCCTTCTCTTCTAACTACAAGACACAATTTGGAATGTACCTTCAGCCCTTTTACTCCGTAAATAACTTTCACTCCTGCATCAGCCAGTTTATTGGCCCATTTAATATTATGAGCTTCATCAAAACGTGCCTGTAATTCCATCACTACTGTCACTTTCTTTCCATTATTAGCTGCATTAACCAGAGCATCCATCACATTTGAGTGTTTAGCCACCCGGTAAATAGTGATTTTTATTTCCTGCACCAACGGATCAATACTCGCTTCCCGCAGAAAATCAATAAAATGAAGAAATGAATGATAAGGAAAATGGAGGAGAATATCCTGCTTAAGCAAAACGGGAAAAACAGATTGCCCATTAGGATAATGCTCATGGCGTATTGGAGGAAGCGGTTCATAAACCATATCGGAGCCACCAATTTTGGGAAAATCCATAAAATCCTTAAAGTTGTGATACCTGCCACCCTGAATTATTGCATCATCCTTGGAAAAATGAAGTTTGCGTAATAAAATTTCCAACAAATCATCAGGCATTTCCTTATCGTAAACAAGACGAACAGGAGGTGCATCTTTTCGTCGCTCAAGGCTCTGGACTATAGCACTTACATAACTTTCTGATATATCATCGTCAATATCCAGTTCTGCATCCCGGGTAAGCTTAAACGTATAGGCACCAATCTCATCAAATTCAAACATATAAAAAATATCTTTCAGCTCATAACGAATCACATCATCGAGCAAAAGCATACAGGTTGTTTTCTCGCTCGAAGGAACAATAAAAAATCTTCCTAGCCCGTCAACAGGCAATTCTAATAGTGCATATATGGATTTACACGTTTCATGCTTTCTTAATATCACTCCCAGATAAATTGCATCATCATGAAGATCCGGCAAGGGCCGGCGCTTGGAAATAATAACGGGCATTAACTTGGGCCGTACCTTATGCTCAAAAACACGTCTGACATATTCTCCCTGTTTTTCATTAAGAGAGTTTTCATCCAACATATATACATTATGATTCTCCAGTTCGTGAATTATCTGTTCATAGATTCTTCCAAACTCAAGCCCCTGAAGCCGGACAACCCGGTTAACTTCTCTGAGTGTTTCAATTGGTGATATACCATCAAATTCAGAATCTTTACCCAACTGAACAAGTCTTTTTAGCAGAGCTACCCGTACACGAAAATATTCATCCAAATTATTTGAATAAATACCCAGAAATTTAATGCGCTCGATTAATGGAACCTCTTTTCTGGAAGCTTCCTGTAAAACCCTGCCGTTAAAATATAGCCAGCTAAGTTCTTTTGATCTGTATTTGGAATATATCATGTTAAGATTTGTAAGAAAACTAAGAATCCCGTCAAAAATGCATATCTATTGCTCACCCATCACTTAAAAAACTAAAATATATGCAATTTGTTGAAGGGTTCCAAAAAAATAATTTTGATTATTGTTTTTATTTTTTATTTCGGATATATTTGTCCTTTTAATTAAAGATTACTACACTGACTTTCTAAAAGCTTTTTGCCGAACATACAATATGCAGGTAATAACAAATAAAGTAAAGCAACCTTCAACTTTTTACCGGCCACAAATAATCGAAAAAATTAATCAAAAAACAAGCTAATTATGAACGAAGTATCTGAAGCCAACAAAATAGCTACCAAACTTCATGAAATTATAGAAATGCGTTTTCTGAACGAATCCACATTTGTGGTAAAACTAGAAAAAGACGGACTTACGTTTAAATCTGGTCAACACATAAATGTAGGACCGGCCAACAGCATACACACACGGGAATATTCCATTTATAGCGGAGAAAATGATAACTTCCTGGAAATATTAGTCAAAGAAGTTACTGATGGTTTTATTTCCCCGGTATTAAAAAAACAATTACCGGGAAACATGCTGGTAGTGGAAGAACCGGTAGGATATTTTTCTCTGCCACGAAAAGCTAAGCCTGACGAAAAACTTCTATTTATTGCCAGTGGAACAGGGATTTCTCCATTTCACAGTTTTATCAAGACTCATCCGGAACTTGATTATACTCTGATTCATGGTATCAGGAATAACAATGATCGTTACGAGGAAAAAGATTATGATACATCAAGATATATTGCCTGTACTTCAAGACAAAAAAGTGACCTTTCCTATTTCGGAAGAGTTACTAACTGGCTTGAAGAACATCCCGTACCCTCGAATACCCGTTGCTATATATGTGGTAACAGCAGTATGATTCATGATGCTTATGATATTCTCGAGTCTCAGGGAATACCTTCAGAAATGATACATGCCGAGGTCTATTTTTAGTTAGCCCCCTTTAATCATGCCTCAAGGAGAATGAACGATGAAATAACATCCGCCGGATGTTGAAGCCAAGAAATTCGAAGTTGAAATAACTACTCCGGGTTTCCCACCACATCATATTCAAATTTGCTCTGTTAGGGAATATAGCAGCACTGGCATATATAAAAATCTAATGATTTTTGACACGTGCATGGGAATACTTGCCACAAAAGAACATGTATAGTCTTGCATGCGAGTTCCATCAGAGCTTAAGAAAATAAATATTATACTGATGAAAAAGACCGGATTTCTTCACTTTCTTAATAAATCCGGTCTTTTAACATAACTTTTACTTTCTCTCCTCTATCCATTTCCGTGCATTAACAAAAGCCTCCATCCAGGGTGTTACCTCGTCGCTGGAGCGTTCAGCAGGATAAACCCCCCATTGCCAGGGGAATACAGACCGCTCAAGATGAGGCATCATAGCCAGATGACGCCCATCCTCAGAGCAAATAGCTGCAGTATTAAAATCACTTCCGTTGGGGTTGCCAGGATAGGCATCATAACCATATTTACCTGGAATATGATAAGCACTTTCCTCCATTGGCAACTGAAACTTTCCTTCCCTGTGAGCCACCCATACACCAATCTGAGATCCGGCAAGAGATTTAAGCATTACTGAGTTATTTTCCTGAATGTTCATGGTCAGGAATATAGACTCAAACTTATCTGAATCGTTATGAAGCATTTTAGCCTTTTTCTCGTGCCCCGGATTTACAAGATCAAGATTTATCATAAGTTGACAACCGTTGCAAACTCCAAGACTGAGGGTGTCGGGACGTGCATAGAAATTATCAAGTGCTTTCTTGGCTTTTTCATTATACAGAAAAGCTCCGGCCCACCCTTTGGCAGAGCCCAGAACATCTGAATTGGAAAATCCTCCTACGAAAACAATAAAATCAATTTCTTCGAGATTTTCTCTTCCTGTAATCAGGTCGGTCATATGAACATCCTTTACAGTAAAGCCGGCTTTAAAAAGAGAATAAGCCATTTCCCGGTCTCCGTTAACTCCTTTTTCACGTATTATGGCCGCCTTCGCAGTCCTTGAAGGCAAGTCAATACCCAAAGATTTTTCCGTTCCCTGAAAATCACGAGGGAATTGATATTGCAAAGGCTGGTTCTTATAGTTTTCATATCTCTCTTTTGCTTTCTGCTCTCCACTCTGATCACGATCCAACAGATAAGAAGTGCGATACCACACATCGCGCAAATGATTAATATCAAAATCAAAATCTTTTTCAGGCGTTTTTACAGACAACCTACGCTCTTCTACTGGATGACCTATTACACTGAACTGAATTTCTGTATCTTCCAGAATTGCAGAAACTTTTTCAAGTTCAGCCACCTGAATAACTACGGCAGGATTCTCGCTGAATAACAATTTTACCGGGTCTTTTTCATCCATTCCGGAAAGATCAGCAGAAATACCAAAATCTTTATTTGCAAAACACATTTCGAGCAATGTTGTCACCAAACCACCGGCAGAAACATCATGTCCGGCAATAACAAGACCTTCATGAATTAATTTCTGAATAACCTCAAAGCCTGTTTTAAAATAACCTGCATCAGTAACAGTGGGTGCATCATTACCCAACTTATTAATAATCTGTGCAAAACTACTGCCTCCCAGCTTTAAAGAATCAAATGAAAGGTCAATATGTATAAGATGCGTATTTACATCCTTCTTTAAAAGAGGCGTCACAATTTTTCTGACATCACTAACCTCGCCGGCAGCACTTATAATAACTGTACCCGGAGAAATAACAGACTCGCCATCAGGATACTTCTGAGTCATAGACAAAGAATCCTTCCCTGTAGGGATATTGATTCCCAGATCGCAAACAAAATCACTGACAGCTTCGGCAGCTTCATACAAACGGGCATCCTCCCCTTTGTTTCTACAGGGCCACATCCAGTTGGCACTTAAACTAATGCCTTTTAATCCATGTGTCAGCGGAGCCCAGACAATATTGGTCAGTGATTCAGCCACTGAAACCACAGATCCTGCAGCTGCATCAATCAGCCCAATTCCGGGTGCGTGTCCAATAGAAGTAGCCATTCCTTTTATTCCTGAATAATCAATTGCTGTAGCACCAAGGTTACTTAATGGAATCTGTAATTCCCCAATATTCTGCTGCTGCGCGACTTTTCCGGTTACCGAACGATCAACTTTATTGGTCAGCCAATCCTTACAGGCTACCGATTCAAGCTGAAGTACCGATTCAAGATACTTGTCAATCTGATCAACAGAATACTCTAGCTCCTGAAATTTAAGGTTTACTGTCTCGTCTTTCATGATAGTCTTGGGAGGATTACCAAACATATCGGCCAACTGAAGGTCAATGGGTGCGTTTCCCTTTTGATCTTCAAATTTGAATTGCATATCTCCGGTAGTTTCCCCCACCACATACATAGGAGAACGTTCTCTTTCAGCGATTTTTTTCAGAATCTCCACGTACTTTTCATGCAGTACAAGCCCCATGCGTTCCTGAGATTCGTTACCTACGATTTCACGTGCAGACAAAGTCGGATCCCCCACAGGCAGATTGTCCATATTAATAGTTCCTCCGGTTTCCTCAACCAACTCGGAGAGACAGTTTAAATGTCCACCGGCACCATGATCATGAATAGAAACAATAGGATTTTCTTCCCTTTCCACCATGGCGCGAATAGCATTCATAGCACGTTTCTGCATTTCAGGATTGGATCGCTGAACAGCATTCAGCTCAATGGCATTGGCATATTTTCCGGTATCAACAGAAGACACAGCGCCTCCACCCATTCCAATCCGGTAGTTATCTCCTCCCAAAAGAACAACTTTATCACCTTTCACAGGAGTCGATTTCAAACTATCTTCCTTTTTTGCAAACCCGATACCCCCGGCCAACATGATTACTTTATCGAAAGCAAATCTGTGATAATCTTCAAAATGCTCGAAGGTAAGTACTGAACCACATATTAGGGGTTGGCCAAACTTATTGCCAAAGTCACTGGCACCATTAGATGCTTTAATAAGAATTTGCTCCGGACTCTGATATAACCAGGGACGGGCTTTAAATTTTTCTTCCCACTCACGTCCTTTTTCCAGCCGGGAATAACCGGTCATATAAACTGCAGTTCCGGCCAGAGGCAAACTCCCTTTTCCTCCAGCCAGTCGGTCCCGAATCTCTCCACCAGCACCGGTAGCAGCCCCATTAAAGGGCTCGACCGTAGTCGGGAAGTTGTGTGTTTCCGCCTTTATAGACAAAACTGATTCTATATCTTTTTCGGCAAAAAAGTCTGAGGTATCCTGCCTTCCCGGTGCAAATTGTTTCATGACAGGCCCCTCAATAAATGCCACATTATCCTTATAGGCTGATATAAGATAATTTGGATTTTCCTTCGAAGTGCGTTTAATTAACTGGAACAGCGAACTATCCTTTTCTTCTCCGTCAATAATAAAAGTCCCATTAAAAATCTTATGCCTGCAGTGCTCCGAATTAACCTGAGAAAAACCAAAAACTTCACTATCAGTTAGTTTTCGTCCCAAACGCTCGCTCAATTCATTAAGATATTTTATTTCATCTACATTTAACGCCAGTCCTTCTTTGTCATTATATGCCTCGATATCATCAATATAAATGATTGGTTCAGGTTCCTTGTCAATATAAAAAATTTCCTGATTTAATCCTTTATACAACACCTGAAGCATTGGATCGAAATCTGAATTTTCATTGTCTGTCTCAAAAAACTCCTCAATCCGCTCAATGCCATAGATTCCCATGTTTTGGGTTATTTCAACAGCATTTGTACTCCATGGAGTAATCATTTCACGTCTGGGGCCAACAAAAAAACCATTAAGGTTTTTTTCAGACATTAATCGGGCACCATCGAAGAGCCATTCCAATTTTTTCAAATCAGTTTGAGAAAGGGTGTATTTACAACCGACGGCCAGCACCTGACGGTTTTGCCCTTGAAAGAAAAGGATCATGTGATTTCCAGTTTTATGCAGTTTGAACATTGAAAGTGCAAAATTAACACATTTAGGGGAATTATTGTATCAAACAAGTTCAGCAAACAGATTCTCATAAAATAAGACTGAAAACAAACCACATGAATAATTTTAAATCAACAACTTAAAACAAAAACTTTAATAGGATTATTTTGCAACCCCCATAACAACAAATACCAAATATAAACTCAAAACTCTCTTTATGCAGCACAGCAAAAGAATCGGCCATACAAACTTTAAAACTCAAAATTTTAACCTATAAAAAAGGTATCATAAAATTTATTTACTTTTGTCTGATATAAATACCGGAATAACTTTTAAGATTTTATTATCTTTTTGATTATTAAACTATTGTTTTCATATAGGCCAAATCAATATTATTAAAGAAATTTAAACATCTTCAAATGAACATCAAAGAACTTAATATCTCAACAGAGGCCCGGAAAAAATCCGTAAAGTTGTTTGAAATAAAAAACGATGAAGGCACAACCATTCACCTTACTAATATAGGAGCAACCATTACCCGTTTAGAAACTAAGGACAAGAATGGCGAATTAACTAACATTATTCTGGGTTTTGATGACCCAATGACCTATTTATCATCACGGTACCTCGAAAACTGCGTTTTCTTTGGTGCCACCGTTGGTCGCTTTGCCAACCGGATTGCCAAAGGTCAGTTTCACCTTGAGGGAAAGAAATATAAACTTCGTATAAACAATGGGAACAACCATCTTCATGGTGGCCCAACAGGTTATCATCAAAAAATATGGAATCCAAGAATTGAAGATACTGATGCCGGACAAATTCTGGTAATGGAATTACACAGCCCTGATAATGATGAAGGATATCCCGGAAATCTGGATGTGGAAGTAAGATTTTTATTAACCAACGACAATGAGCTGATTATTGACTATAATGCCACGAGTGATGCTGCCACCCCTGTCAATCTGACCAACCACAGCTATTTCAACTTATCAGGTAAAAACACAGACATCCTTGATCATGAGGTCAGGATATTTGCTGATGAATATACTCCCAAAAAAGATGATATTCCTATAGGAGATATTATCTCAGTAAAAAACACACCATTTGATTTTAAAGAATTCCACAAAGTAGGCGAACGTCTGGATCATCTGCCCAAGGATGCCTACGACCATAATTTCGTTATTAAGGGCGATGAAGGAGACCTTAGACGAGCTGCAGTCGCAAAAGAAAATGAATCGGGTAGAATACTTGAAATTTACACCACCATGCCCGGAATGCAATTTTATTCAGGATATCATCTGGATGGCACATTTGAAAATTCGGAACACAAATTCGGTCGTTTTAGTGGGATGTGTTTTGAAACACAGTATTTTCCTGATTCACCCAATCACCCATCTTTCCCATCGTGTATTGTCACTCCCGAAGAACCATTTAGTCATACTACAGTTTTTAAATTTGATACAGAAAAATAATAAAACGGGCCGATTTGTATTAACATTCCGGCCCGTTTCACTAAACCAACAAAAGTATCAGTAAAGATCTGGCAATCTATCGCATTCATCAGTAAAAAATTGGTCTAAGTTATTGGTATGATGGAACTCGCCTGGTTGTATCTCATGCATGTCCCGTTCTGACAATCCTTGTCATGCTCGATTCATCCGTATAAAATTTGTCTATTAAGATCGGATGGACCTCGCAATTCTTTTATACATCCAGTTTTGTGCAGATTTGAAAAATTAAAGATCCCTGCTGGTTTCATACGTTTAATTATCGACATCAATACAATCTTTTACTTTGTTCAAAACTTCTGCGGCGGGATTTAACAATTTTCATCCCATTGTCAGAAAACAACATTATTGTCCGATACAGAACAAGTCAATAGTTTACAGGATTTTTCTACATTTGCATAAATTAACAAATATCCGGACAATGCTCAGTATTATTGACTATTTCGAGGAAAAAGTAAAAAATTATGGTGACCATCCCCTCCTTTGGGAAAAGCAGGATGGAAGATTCCAGCCAACGACCTACAGCGAAACCAAAGATCAAGTAATGGAATTAGCTGCTGGTCTGATAAGTTTAGGTATCAAAAAAGGAGATCGACTGGCACTTCTTTCAGAAGGTCGCAACAAATGGCTGATTTCAGAACTCGCCATTCTTTATTGCGGAGCCATTAATGTTCCTCTGAGCGCCAAACTAGAAGGTGACCAGGATTTGGTATTCCGATTGACACATTCCGAATCCAGAATGGTCTTAGTATCAAAAAATCAGCTTCCTAAGATCCGGCAAATTTCATCGGAAATCCAGTTGGTTGAGAAATTCATTGTTTTAGACGACATAGCAGAAACACAAGAAAAGGAAATTTTATATAGCAACTTGATTAAATCCGGAAAAGTTTATTTACAAAATAATACTCAGAAACTGGACAGCATAAAAAAATCCGTTCACTTCAATGATATTGCCAACATATCCTACACCTCAGGAACCACAGCGCAACCTAAAGGAATTATGCTCTCTCACCGCAATTACACTGCAAATGTAGAACAGGCTTTCAGCTTCATAGATATACCTTCGCATTTTCGAACGCTGGTTGTTCTACCATGGGATCATGCCTTTGCTCATACAGCTGCTCTTTATGCATTTATGTATAAAGGGGCATCAATTGCGTCCGTTGAGTCGGGGCGTAATCAGATTGAAACTCTGAAAAACTTTGCCAACAACATTATGGAAATCCAACCTCATGTTTTAATGAGTGTTCCTGCCATGGCTAAAAATTTCAGAAAAAACATTGAAAAAGGAGTTGACGCCAAGGGCAAAGTGGCTTCTATCTTATTTAAAACAGCCATAAAATACGCAAATTGGTATAATGGCAGAGGAAACGACAAAGGAAAAGGATTAAAAAAAATAACTTGTCCCATATATCAGCTATTCGACAGAATCCTTTTCAAAACTATCAGAGTCCGTTTTGGCGGCAATCTTCAATTTTTCATTGGTGGGGGTGCACTTTTGGACATTGACCTTCAAAAGTTTTTCTATGCGCTAGGTACCCCAATGTATCAGGGATACGGACTGAGTGAAGCAGCACCAATTATATCGGCCAACACCCCCCACCACCATAAATTAGGATCTTCAGGACCAATAGTTCAAAATCTTGACCTAAAAATATGTGATGAAAATGGTCATGAACTTCCACCGGGCACTTCAGGGGAAATAGTAGTAAAAGGAGAAAATGTAATGCTGGGTTATTGGAAAAATAAAGATGCCACCAAAGAAACAATAAAAGACGGGTGGCTATATACAGGAGACCTGGGCTACATCGACCAGGAAGGCTATTTATATGTTTTAGGTAGATTTAAAAGCCTTTTGATTGGCTCGGACGGAGAAAAATACAGTCCTGAAGGCATTGAGGAAGCAATTATCGATCATTGTCCTTTAATTGATCAGTTTGTATTGCATAACAATCAAAATCCA
This sequence comes from uncultured Marinilabiliaceae bacterium, assembly GCA_964403175.1. Classification (GTDB taxonomy): domain Bacteria; phylum Bacteroidota; class Bacteroidia; order Bacteroidales; family Marinilabiliaceae; genus Marinilabilia. The sequence continues at coordinate 11,296 of CAYOFH010000016.1, read as the reverse complement.
TATACTGTGGGGTTAATAGTTCCCAATAGAGAAAGGATCAATCAATATACAAACATGCTTGATGATAACATATCTTTGGAAGAAAAACAAAGGTTGATTTTACAAGCCATTCAGGAGCAGCTGTCCCAATTTAAAAAAGGAGGCAAACTGGAAAATATGTTTCCAAAGCGCTGGCTTCCTGCAGCAAGCATTATTCTCCCGGAACCATTTACTGAAGCTAATAAACTACTAAACAGCACAATGAAAGTAGTACGAAGAAAAGTAGAAGAACACTTCGAGAAAGAAATTAATTATTTATATACAGCCGAAGGAAAGGAATTCAACTCGTCAAGAAACAGAAAGAACATTGAGAATTACTTAACAAAAGAATAAAGTTTTCTTTTTTGTGAACAAAAATGAAATAATTATCCGAAATTTCAGGAAGTTTTGCTATTTTGCTGATAATTACAAAAAAAATCTATATTCTTTCTTTTCTTTATGTGGAAAGAAAGAGGTCAATAAAATAACATTTTAAGCATTTTGTAAAAAAACAGTAACAAAATTGCCAACTTTGAGCTTAAACCAACGTAAGTAGTTTTTGTATTAGTAAAGTTTTTCCCATTTTTACAGTCAGTTTAAGACAAACTAACTTATACTGTTCATGCACACGAGCACAAAAACAACAATATTATTTATAGCTATAATACTGTCTTTATCCGGCAACAGTGTTGCACAAAGAAGAGGAGGAGTCAATATTCTGGAAGGCATGAGTCTCACTGCCAAAGGTGGTTATAATATGTTTTTTGGAGATTTGGTAGATGAATCTCGCGGTAGTTTCTCAGCGGGAATTCTTGCAGACCGGGAGTTAGACGAATTGTTTTCAGCCCGTGCCCAGCTTTTGGGAGGCAAAATGCAGGGAACCCAAACATTACCTGTAAGTGGCGAAGTATATGCCTATTTTGATAATATCTATACTGAATTCACTTTAGGAGGAACATATAAACCCCTTAATCATATTATGGGGTATTTTCGTCAACGTACTTTTCAACCTTATGCACACTTAAACGCTGGTTTGGTTTACTATAACTCCACAGAATATTGGGGAGAAGCCGGTAGTGGCCCTGTTGATGAAGAATGGCGGTCTGCTGCGGAAATAGCCCCTCTGGTTACATTCGGAGGTGGTGCATCACTATGGATTAATCCAGTAATTAGTGCAAATATTGAAGTTTCAGGAGCATTACCTTTTACCGATAGGATGGACGTTCATGATGTATGGTATTCAGGTGATGACTGGCAGACAGGAGTAAACCCGGTTTCAACAGATCCTTATGATTTCTATTACAACTTTACAGTGGGAATAACTTTTGTGATTCAGGACAGCAGGCTGCGAAACGATCCAAAATATAACCGGAGAAGCTATATAAAAACCAGAAGTTTTTACCAGTCCAAATCTCGGCGAAGTCCTGCAAGAAGGCAGAGCAGAAGATTTTTATTCTTTTAGTCTCATCTGGATATAGAATTTTTATTACGAAAGTACTTTTATGGTAACCTTCACGATCGAATAAATCATATTACATAGAAATGTAGCAGGGGCGGGAATCGAAAAAAAAGATAACCGCCCCTGCTGCAATATTTCTTTTTGATTTCATTCTACCGGTTTTGCTTTTTCTTCTTTTTCAACAGTTTTTCCAGTCTGAACATTTCATCCCGATATTGTGCAGCCTGAATAAAATCTAACTCTTTAGAAGCCTCCTGCATAGCTTTTTTGGTTTCTGTTATAGATTTCTCCAGTTTTTCTGCGGTCATATAATCCAAAACGGGATCTGCAGCCACATCTACTCCCTGATCTTCGGGTCCTGAATAGGCATGCGCTTTTTTCTGTATTTTTTCCTCTCCCGATTCAAATGCACTGCTTCTTTTCTTAATAATTGCCGCCGGAGTGATATCATTCTTTTCATTATATGCCAACTGCTTCTCTCGGCGATAATTAGTGGCATCAATAGTTTCCTGCATTGATCTGGTAATCGTATCAGCATACATAATTACCCTCCCCTTCAGGTTCCGCGCTGCGCGGCCGGCTGTTTGTGTCAAAGAGCGGGTAGATCGAAGAAACCCTTCTTTATCAGCATCAAGAATCGCTACCAGGGAAACCTCCGGCAGATCCAAACCCTCACGTAACAAGTTTACTCCTACCAAAACATCTATAACACCATTCCTCAGATTTTCCATAATCTTAACTCTCTCCAAAGTATCCACATCAGAATGAATATATTCTGTTTTAATATCCAGTTTTTGCAGGTATTTGGTAAGTTCCTCTGCCATGCGTTTGGTCAGTGTGGTTACAAGCACTCTCTCGTCCACCTCAACTCTCATTCTTACTTCCTCCAGCAGGTCATCTATTTGATTTAAACTGGGCCTTACATCAATAACAGGATCCAATAAACCGGTAGGTCGGATAACCTGCTCCACGACAACACCCTCACATTTTTCCAATTCATAATCTGCCGGAGTAGCACTAACGAAAATCGTTTGATTAGAAATACTTTCAAATTCCTCAAACTTTAAGGGACGGTTATCCATGGCTGCAGGTAATCTGAAACCATATTCCACAAGATTTTGTTTTCTGCTATAATCCCCACCATACATAGCCCTGATTTGAGGAAGTGTAACATGACTTTCATCCACAACTACCAAAAAATCATTGGGAAAATAATCCAGTAAACAAAACGGTCTGGTTCCTTCTGCTCTGCCATCAAAATATCTGCTGTAATTTTCAATTCCGGGACAATGACCAAGCTCCCGAATCATCTCCAGATCATAATTAACTCTTTCATCCAGCCGTTTGGCTTCAAGAGACTTTCCTATTTCCCGGAAATACTCCACTTGTTTTACCAGGTCGTCCTGGATCATTCTTATTGCATGATTGATACGTTCTTTAGTAGTGACGAAGATATTCGCAGGATAAATCAAAATCTGATCAACAGAAGAAAGTGTAATATTATTAATGGGATCAAAAGTTTCAATAGCTTCAATTTCATCACCCCAGAAGATCACTCTGCAGGCATGGTCAGCATAAGCTAAAAATATTTCCACAGTATCTCCTTTGACCCTGAAATTACCTCTCTCAAACTCTACTTCATTTCTGGAATAAAGCGCTTCTACCAAATGTCTCAAAAATTTATTACGTCCTATTGTCTGCCCTTTTTCCAATGGAATCACATTTGCATGAAAATCTTCAGGGTTTCCTATTCCGTACAGGCATGAAACGGACGATACTACTATCACATCCCTTCGCCCGGACAATAATGCAGATGTTGCACTAAGCCTGAGTTTTTCTATCTCATCATTTATTGAAAGATCCTTTTCAATATACGTATCGGATACTGGGATATAAGCCTCTGGTTGATAATAATCGTAATAAGAAACAAAATACTCAACAGCATTCTCAGGAAAGAAGTTTTTAAACTCACCGTAAAGCTGAGCTGCCAGAGTTTTATTATGGCTTAAAATCAATGTTGGTTTCTGGACATTCTCTATTACATTGGCAATACTAAATGTCTTTCCTGAACCAGTAACCCCAAGAAGTGTCTGATAAGCACTACCTGTATTAACCCCCTCTGTCAGTTGTCGAATTGCCTCAGGCTGGTCTCCTGTTGGTTGAAAATCAGAAATTATTTTAAAATCCATTCATTGTAAATCGTTAGATATTTAGTCAGAAATTGTAAGCCAATGGTAATTAATAAGATTTGAACTTCAACAACCTCCAAACTCCTGTCAATTTTAAGGAAGAATTAAAACCTCATTCCAATGACTCAATTAAACCATTAAACACATATTTTACCGGACCTTTCAGCCATACATTCTTAAATCCACCGGCCTCAGTTGAGTCAAAGCTAACAGTAAGTTTTCCACCCGGCACCTTCATAACAAAGCTTTTACTTTTCCTTTCTATTATGAAAGAAGCAATTGCAGAAGCCACAGCGCCTGTTCCACAAGACCATGTTTCATTCTCCACGCCCCTTTCAAAAGTTCTCATTTTTATTTCTCCGTTAACGGGTTTACCAACAAAATTCACATTGGTTCCACCGGGGGAAAAATCTGAATGATTACGCCAATATTTTCCTTCATTGAATACATCCTCCAAATCAGGATCATCCACAAATTTTATAAAATGAGGGGATCCCGTATCAATAAAAATCCCATTTTTCTTTTCCTGAAAACCGCTGACATCCACCATTTTCAAGCTTACCATTTCGCCATCAACAACTGCCTCATGTGTTCCGTCAACTGCTTCGAAAGTAAAAAACTCTCCTCTCTGAACAACCCCTAAATTAGAGGCAAAGGCAGCAATACATCTGCCACCGTTACCACACATGGTGGATTCCCGACCATCACTATTGTAATAACGCATAGTGAAAGAAGTTGTTTCTGAAGGTTCAAGCAACATTAGTCCATCGGCCCCAATTCCGAATCTTCTGTGGCATAGTGATTCAATTAAATCAACATTTGCGCTATCAAAAGAAAAATCCCGATTGTCGATTAAAATAAAGTCATTACCTGTACCCTGATACTTGAAAAAATGAATTTTGCTCATAGATATTTAAACATTATAGAAATTCATCATGATTAATTTATTCTAAAACACAATTTTGTCCGGAAAAAATATTCCTGAAAAGTGATTGCTTCGTATTACCATCAATAACATTCTTCAATAAGTCTTGCACCGGCAAAAAGGAATTAATTTGGATGAGACAAAATCCAGCTGCTCCACTCCAAATCCCAGCAATGCTCTGTTTCCTAGACCATAAAAAATAATCTATTTCTTTAACCAGACAATCAATGATACTAATTAAACATGAAACAGGAATCAAAGTTACGAATAGATGATGGTAAGATAAAACGAAATAAATTGACATAGATCCAAAAGGGTGGTAAATTACTTTAAGACAAACAAATAATTGTTACTCTCAAAACTCTCTGCAACAAACTATCTTCAGCCCCGGCAAAGTATGCTTACCGTTTTTTTTTAGGGTTAGGGTCAGGGTTACAGTTGGCAAAAGTCGGGGCTCAACAAAATCCATTCAAAATATATCCTTTACCAACTGTCAAAAGGATTATTAACTCCCTATCCCCAATGATAATTCAAATTAAATTTAAAAAAAGTTAACATTTGCAATAAAAGCAAGAAAGGCATATCATTTGATTTGTCATTAACGTAAAATTGTTAAACCTAAAAAGTTTAAATATGAATAGAAAGAAATTTTTTTCAGTGTTTGCAATAGCCGTACTTAGTGCATTGGTCTCAGTAGTAAGCTATTCACATCTGGTTAAACCCGAAACTAAAATCATTCAAGTTCCCACAGAACAAACATCTGCAGCAAAATATGCTTCACTCCCTGCAGAAGCAACCAGGGAATATCCTGACTTTACCAGGGCCGCAGAAAACTCTGTTAATTCAGTTGTCCACGTAAAGACAGTAAGTAACCAAACTCAGGAATATTCAAACAATCCTCTTTTCGATTTCTTTTTTGGGCCGGGGTCTCCCATGCCGCATCAACAGCAGCCGGTTATGGGTTCAGGATCGGGAGTGATACTAACAACAGATGGTTATATAGTTACAAATAACCATGTTATCGATAACGCAAATAATATTGAAGTTACCCTAAATGACAACCGTACGTATAAAGCCGTAATAGTAGGAACAGATCCAACAACTGATATTGCTTTGTTAAAAATTGAAGCAGAAAATTTGCCATTTATGAAATTCGGAAACTCTGATGATTTAAAAATCGGAGAATGGGTTCTTGCCGTAGGAAATCCTTTTAATCTTACCTCTACTGTAACGGCAGGTATTGTAAGTGCCAAATCAAGAAGCATCAATATTCTCGCAAATCAACAAAGAACATTGGGTATCGAGTCATTTATCCAGACGGACGCTGCGGTAAACCCGGGAAACAGCGGTGGTGCACTTGTAAACTCAAAGGGAGACCTTATTGGAATCAACACAGCTATTGCCTCTCAAACAGGCTCATACTCAGGTTACTCATTTGCCGTACCCGTCAGCATTGTAAGCAAAGTAGTTGCTGATCTTATGGAATTCGGCAAAGTGCAAAGAGGAATTCTCGGAGTTAACATTCAGGATGTAAACAGCAAGCTGGCCGATGAACTGGATTTAGATTCTTCACAGGGAGTTTATGTTGCCAATGTCATTGAAGAAAGTGGAGCTGAAGAAGCGGGAATTGAAAATGGTGATGTCATAATAAGCGTAAATAAAGAAGAAGTAAAAAGAGTTTCGGAACTGCAGGAAAAGATCAGCCGGTTTAGACCTGGTGATATTGTTAACATTACAGCAATTAGAAATGGAAAAAAGAAGGATTTTTCTGTCACTTTACGAAACATTTACGGATCAACGGACGTTGTAAAAGCAGATAAATCACTCTCAGTTCTTGGTGCTACTTTTGAAGAGGTTTCAAATGAAGAAAAATCAAGACTTAAAATTAAAAACGGTATTAAAGTGTCGGAGTTAAAAGATGGAAAACTCAGAGATGCAGGAATTCAGGAGGGTTACATAATTTCTAAAGCGAATCGTGTTCCAATAAGCAATACCGAAGATTTAAGAAAGGTGGTAGAAATGGTTGAAGAAGGTCTTTTCTTAACCGGAATTTATCCGAACGGACAGGTTGCTTACTATGCAATCAATTTAGACTGACAAACAGACGCAACAACATAGACAGCTTTGGAGACTTGCAATAGTCACGGAATTGTTGTACTTTTGCGCCGTATTTTTGGGAAATTATGAGACAATTAAAGATAACAAAATCGATCACCAATCGCGAAAGCGCCTCATTGGACAAGTATCTTCAGGAAATTGGTCGTGAAGACCTCATTTCCGTTGAAGAGGAAGTTGAATTGGCTCAGAGGATTAAGAAAGGCGATCAGGTAGCTCTTGAAAAGTTGACCCGCGCAAATTTACGCTTTGTGGTTTCGGTGGCCAAACAATACCAAAATCAGGGATTAAGTCTCCCGGATCTTATAAATGAAGGAAACCTTGGATTGATCAAAGCCGCAGAAAAATTTGATGAAACCAGGGGATTTAAATTCATTTCTTATGCGGTATGGTGGATTCGTCAATCTATACTTCAGGCTCTGGCTGAACAATCCCGTATAGTACGATTGCCTTTGAATCAGGTAGGCTCGTTAAACAAGATCAACAAAGCTTATTCTAAATTTGAACAAGAGCATGAGCGTAAGCCATCTCCTGAAGAATTGGCAGATCAACTGGAATTGCCTGCTGAAAAAGTGGCAGACACGTTAAGAGTATCCGGACGGCATATCTCAGTAGATGCTCCTTTTGTGGAAGGTGAAGACAATAGTCTTCTGGATGTTTTGGTTAATAACGATTCACCAAATGCTGATAAAACGCTGATTAACGAATCTCTGGCCAGAGAAATTGAACGTGCTCTGGCTACTCTGACAGAAAGAGAAAGTGACATCATTAAGCTGTTTTTTGGCATCGGATGTCAGGAAATGACTTTGGAAGAAATCGGAGAAAGATTTGGTTTAACCCGTGAGCGCGTGCGACAGATCAAAGAAAAAGCTATTCGCCGTTTGAGGCATACTTCAAGAAGTAAGCTATTAAAATCGTACCTGGGATAAGATATAATTAAAATAAAATTAAAACCTTCTGAATAATAAAATTCAGGAGGTTTTTTTTATACAATACAGCCAAATATTTATAAAAAAAGACCACCGTATGGTGATCTTTTCTTTGATTATATAAAAATCCAATCCCTACACATCAATATTTGCATAAGTGGCATTTTTCTCAATAAATTCACGTCTTGGCGGAACATCGTCACCCATTAACATACTAAAAACCCTGTCTGCTTCCGCAGCATTCTCATAAGTAATCTGCCTTAATAAGCGATTCTCAGGATTCATTGTTGTATGCCAAAGCTGTTCGGCATTCATCTCACCAAGACCCTTATACCTCTGAATATGGACAGCCTCCTCTTTCCCATCAGCATGTTTTTCAATAAACTCACGACGTTGAACATCCGTCCAGCAATACTGCTCATGCTTACCCTTTCTGAGCAGATAAAGAGGGGGAGCAGCAATATATAAATACCCTGCTTTAATCAACTCTTTCATATAACGAAAGAAGAAAGTCATTATCAATGTGTTAATGTGACGTCCATCAACATCGGCATCTGTCATGATAACGATTTTATGATAGCGAAGCTTTTCAATATTCAGAGCCTTACTATCCTCATCTGTACCAATATTAACTCCCAGCGCTGTAAAGATATTTTTTATCTCATCACTCTCAAAAACGCGGTGTTGCAAAGCTTTCTCTACATTAAGGATCTTTCCTCTAAGTGGCAAAATAGCCTGAAACTTTCTACTTCTTCCTTGTTTGGCGGTACCACCTGCAGAATCACCCTCAACCAGAAAAATTTCCGATAGTGTAGGATCTTTTTCAGAACAGTCTGCAAGCTTACCCGGTAACCCCCCGCCAGTAAGAACACTTTTCCTCTGAACCAATTCTCTTGCCTTTCTGGCAGCATGGCGTGCTGTGGCAGCTAAAATTACTTTATTTACTATAGCTTTAGCATCCTTGGGATTTTCCTCCAGATAATTATTAAGCATAGAACTGACAGCCTGATCAACAGCCAAACTTACCTCACTATTACCTAACTTTGTCTTGGTCTGTCCTTCAAACTGAGGTTCAGCAACTTTCACGGAAACAACGGCAGTCAATCCTTCTCGAAAATCATCTCCGTTAATATCAAATTTCAGTTTAGAGAGCAATCCCGATTTATCAGCCCAGTTCTTTAGTGTCCGCGTCAACCCGCGACGGAAACCTGTAAGATGAGTTCCTCCCTCTATAGTATTAATGTTATTCACATAGGAGAAAATATTTTCATTAAAGGAAGTATTATATACGATGGCAATATCAACCGGAATATCATTTTTCTCTGTCGAAACGCTTATGGGCTGATCAATCAGGTGTTCCCGATTGACATCAATAAATTTTACGAATTCCAACAAACCTTCGTCAGAGTAGAATCTTTCAGATTTAAAGTTACCCTCATCATCTACTTCCCGCCTGTCGGTGAGAACAATTTCCAAACCTGCATTCAGGAAAGCGAGCTCACGCATTCTTGTGGCAAGCACATTATACCTGTATTCAGTTTCATTAAATATGCTGTCATCAGGCTTAAAAGTAATCCAGGTTCCTGTAATATCTGTTGTGCCTACTTCTTCAATTGGCATCACAGGTTTTCCCTTTGTATATTCCTGACGATATATCTTCCCATCACGATGTACCTCGGCTTTAAGATTTACAGATAAGGCATTTACACAGGAAACACCGACACCGTGAAGACCACCGGAAACTTTATAACTGTCTTTATCGAATTTCCCTCCGGCATGAAGAACCGTCATAACCACTTCAAGGGCTGAGCGTCCTTCTTTCTCATGAATATCAACAGGAATACCCCGGCCATTATCTATAACCGTAATACTGTTGTCCTCATTTATGGTAACTCCAATTGAAGTACAATATCCGGCCAAAGCTTCGTCAATTGAGTTATCCACCACCTCATACACCAGGTGATGGAGTCCTCTGTGCCCGACATCACCAATGTACATCGCCGGACGCTTACGAACTGCTTCCAGGCCTTCAAGCACCTGAATACTACTGGCACTATAACCACTAGTTGGTTCCAGATTGCTCTCGTTAACGTTATCACTCATTTTTCCAGATTATTAATTTGTCATCCGAAGAGTTTTCGGATTTCCTTATTTTTGCAACACAAATATAGCAAAATAAGTGTTAAAAACAGAGGATTTTATGGACATTTTTTAGCTTAAACCAAACATGCAACTTGATGAATAACAGTTATTTATATTATTTGCAAACGAAATTCGAAATTCCGGATTTTTAAAACATGACAATTCCAAAAATTTTCACATCAAAACGGATGATCCAATAATAAAAATCTATTCAACACATCAGGCTAAACACAATAATTCCCAATAGAAAACGTCAGACAGAAGAAATCAGATCCAATAAAAATTGAAAAAAGCAATAATCACCACATCCAACAATCTTACTTTTGATAATCGGGTATATAAAATCACACTTACCCTTATCGAAATGGGATTTTCTGTTGTTCAAACAGGCCGGAATTTTCCTCCGGTTTTAAAAAAAACAAAACGTCCAGGCAAGCAGAAACTTTTTAAACTACCGGTCAACAAGGGCCCCGTTTTTTATTTTCTCATCAACGTGTATACTTTTTTGTATTTATTGTTTCATCAATATCATTTAATATGGTCAGTGGATATGGACACTTTACCCGGGGCCAAAACAGCTGCCTTTTTAAGGAGAAAACCGATTATTTTTGATGGTCATGAGTTCTTTTCCGAATCGCCTGAATTGCACAACCGCAAGATTGTTAAGAAAATATGGCACTTTTTGGAAAGGGCTTTTCTTCCCGGATGTGACCGCTATTACACAGTTTCACCAGGATTGGTAAAACTGTATAAAAAATGCTTCAACATAGACTTTAAACTATTGCGTAATCTGCCTTTAAAAAGAGAAACAGTTACAATACCGGTGAACAGCAGAATTCCCAGGATAATTCTTTATCAGGGAGCCTTAAATGTAGGCAGGGGAATATCTCAAACAATCGAGGCACTAAAATATTTACCAAACGACTACCGGTTTGTTATTGTGGGAAGAGGAGACTGCTCAGAAGAACTTAAAGAACTGACCTATAAACTCAAATTAGAGCATCGTGTAGACTTTGCAGGCGCCGTACCTTTCGAAGAATTATACAAATATCAAAACGACGCTTTAGTGGGTATTTGCACACATGAAAATATAGGCCTGAACCATTACTACTCATTACCCAATCGTCTTTTTGATTATATGCAGGCGGGAATACCGGTACTAACCAGTGAATTTCCTGACATGGCAGAAATCGTAAAAACCCATGAAACAGGAATAGTCCTCAACTCCCTTGAACCGGAGAATGTAGCTGCAGCCATTAAAGAGGCGTGCGAAAATCATCTGTTACGCAATAAATGGCAGGAAACAATTCCCCGTGCTGCAGCGAAATTCACATGGAACAATGAAAAAGAAATAATGAAAGATATTAAAAATCTGGTAAGATAAAATGCCAAAAACCTTAACAAACAAGGCTGTCCAAAAAGTCTCCAGCGTTATTTCCCTGTACACAGTAAAGATTTCAAGGCATTGACAATAAGATTCTTCACTGCGTTCAAAATGACAAAAACTGCAGTTATTTTG
>CAYOFH010000015.1:0-36927 GCA_964403175.1 uncultured Marinilabiliaceae bacterium | reverse complement strand
TTTGCGAAAGGAAATATCAGAATTTCTTTAAGCTGTATGTGAGGTAGGGCCATCAATTTGTTTTATAGTTTTTAAAGTTTTTAATTTCCGGTAAAACTAATTTTTTTGCTTTCTTTTTCAAACAGAAATTAACATTTTTCCACAAACACCTCTTTTTCTTAAAGATAAAAGGCCACATCAAGGCAGCCTTTCTTTAGGGTAGGAAATAGTAACGCTTACGGGGATGAGATTTTTGGAACGTTTCCCGGAACATATTGTGCCACCAAACTTTCGACATATTCGCCACCCGGTTTTTCTGAGTAATCGCAATAATCGGGAAGCAATTGTATTAGCCGGATTTCCCGGCATAAGAAGTGAACACCGAAGGACGTAACTTTAAATCGTTACAAATTTGTAGGGTAGGTACTGTATTTGGTTCCGATGTATATCGGGATGACGGATCAATGGATTTCTCTGGTCTTCGGCTCATACTTTTCTTTCCTTCGAACCATCTCCGTACCATGTAGGTAATGTCTTCGAGTCTTCTTCGACTTCTTTCCGACTGTTGTTCGACCTTATAAGAGTCGCAGAAAAGTCGAACAAGTGTCGAACAAGACCCGAACAAGGTACGAAGAAGGGTCAATGAGGGGCTTAATAAGTTCTTGGTAAACAGTTTGTTGCGTGTTGATTCGTTTAACAAAATATTAAAGTCAAGTATTAAAATGCAGACCTTCAATATTATACGATTCATCTTAAGTCTTATATCCAAAAAACTAACGAACTATTGCTTGCTGGCACCAGTTAAGAGCTATTCCATCTTCTCATTTTCCTGTCTTTCACATTTCTCTTATATTACAACTCATTACAGGAACGTTCTTTTCATTTAACAGGCAAAACGATAATTCTATCTTGCAGCCATTAAATATTTGACGGATGAATAACACGTTATGCTGGTTAGTACAGAAGCGTTTTAATCCTTTTTTTTACAGGATTGATCAAGCAATGAAATGAATAATTTTTTTCCCGCAGATTTTAGATAATTTTGTGAATTGACAGTAATCACTCAGAAAGGCTTATGGATTTAATACCTTATACACACTTACACGTTCATTCTCAGTATTCTATACTTGATGGTGCTGCCAGTGTCAGCGACCTTGTGAACAAGGCAAAAAAGGACGGTATGAAAGCTCTGGCATTGACCGATCATGGGACCATGTTTGGCATTAAGGAGTTTTTTGATGTCTGTAAAAAGAATAAGGTTAAGCCTATTTTGGGATGTGAGACTTATGTGGCTGCCCGCACCATATACGATAAGACAGACAGTAAACTTGACGGAAGGGGCGACCACCTGATATTGCTGGCTAAAAACCGGACAGGGTACCGCAATCTTTTGAAGCTGATTTCTGTGGCTAATGTGGAAGGTTTTTACTATAAACCAAGGATTGATAAAAATCTTTTAGAGCAATACAGTGAAGGATTGATTGTTACTTCTGCATGTATTGGAGGAGAAGTTCCCCAAAAAATCATGGCAGGAGACCTTGAAGGGGCTAAAGAAAGTATTCTGTGGTTTAAGCGTGTCTTTGGAGATGATTATTACCTGGAACTTCAACGGCATCCTGCCGAAGATCTGAAAGCCCGTCAGAATGTTTATGATAATCAGGTTCTTGTAAATGAAAAGCTGTTGGAGTTTTCCAGGGAGCTGGATGTAAAGGTTATTGCAGCAAATGATGTTCATTTTACCGATGCCGCTGATGCTGAAGCTCATGATTTGCTGATCTGTCTGAACACCGGAAAAGACTTTGACGACGAAAACCGTATGCGCTATACCCGGCAGGAGTGGTTTAAAACCTCTGCAGAAATGAATGAACTCTTCAAAGATATTCCTGAAGCGCTACAGAATACTATGGAAATTGCCGAAAAAGTGGAGGAATATGAACTGAATTCGGCCCCTATTATGCCGTTTTTTGAAATCCCTGCAGAATTTGGAACTTTTGAAGGATATAAAGAGCAATTTCCGGAAGAAAAACTGAGAGAAGAATTTGGTGATCGTTATGATGCTTTGGGCGGGGATTTTGAACATCTCATTCGGGTTAAGCTGGAGTCGGACTATCTGACTCATCTTGCCTACGAAGGGGCAAAAGATCCAATACGTTACGGAGATCCTATACCGGAGGATGTTAAAGAACGACTCGATTTTGAATTGAACACCATCAAAACAATGGGTTTTCCCGGTTATTTCCTTATTGTTCAGGATTTTATGAATGCCGCTCGTGATATGGGGGTGCTTGTCGGCCCTGGACGAGGTTCGGCTGCCGGAGCTGCTGTGTCCTATTGTGTGGGGATTACCAATATCGATCCGATAAAACACGATCTTCTGTTTGAGCGTTTTCTCAACCCCGACAGGATATCAATGCCTGATGTGGATATTGACTTTGATGACGACGGTCGCCAACTGGTACTCGACTGGGTGACAGAAAAATACGGAAGGGATAAAGTCGCTCATATCTGTACTTTTGGTACTATGGCAGCCCGTTTGGCTATTCGTGATGTGGCCAGGGTGCTCAAACTCCCTTTACCTGATGCTGATAAACTGGCTAAGTTGATTCCGGAACGTCCGGGAACCAAACTGGCCAATGCATATCAGGAGGTGCTGGATCGGGAAAGAGATACCGGCAGCATTGACGGGGCAATATCCAAAATTGATGGAGAGCTTAAAGCTGCCCGCAGTTCAGGGAACGGTAAACTGGAGGGTAAACTGGAAGTATATAAAATATTTGCAGAACGCATCAGGGATGCAAGGACTCACGGTGAAGAGAATGTTCTAAAAACTATGGAACTGGCCTGCAGACTTGAGGGGTCGGTGCGTCAGACCGGGGTTCATGCCTGTGGAGTGCTGATTGGGCGGGATCCTTTGGAACAACATATTCCCCTGATTCCCACCAAGGAAGAAAGTCTTATGACCACTCAGTACGATGGGCGATATGTGGAGGCTATCGGACTCCTTAAGATGGATTTTCTTGGACTTAAAACACTTTCCATAATAAAAGAAACTCTGGAAAATGTTAAGCTTTCCAAGGGGATTGATATTGATATTGAAACACTTCCGCCTGACGATAAAAAGACTTTTGAGCTTTTTGCTCATGGGGATACTACCGCAATATTTCAGTTTGAATCCCCCGGGATGAAGAAGCACCTGCGCGCCCTGCAACCCAACCGCTTTGAGGATTTGGTGGCGATGAATGCATTGTATCGTCCGGGGCCGATGGAATATATTCCCGATTATATTGATCGGAAACATGGTCGGAAAGAAATAAATTACGACCATCCCATGATGGAATCTTATCTGAAAGACACCTATGGAATTACTGTGTTTCAGGAGCAGGTGATGCTTTTGTCGCGTGCTCTCGCAGGGTTTACACGTGGAGAATCTGACTCTCTGCGTAAGGCTATGGGGAAAAAGCTGGCCGATATGATGGCCAAACTAAAGGATAAATTCCGTGATGGATGTAAGAAGAATGAAGCTTTTATTGAAGGGTGTAAACAGGTAAACAAAGAGCCCGATCAGCTGATTGAAAAGATTTGGAAAGACTGGGAGGCTTTTGCCAGTTATGCATTTAATAAGTCACATTCCGTATGTTATGCTTATGTGGCTTATCAAACGGGATATCTGAAAGCTCATTATCCGGCCGAGTTTATGTCGGGTGTACTGAGCCGTAACCTCAGCGATATCACCAAGATTACAACCTTCATGGACGAGTGCCGGCGAATGGTGCTGGAAGTGCTTGGGGCTGATGTGAATGTAAGTTGTCGTAAGTTAACGGTAAATGCTCAGGGAGCTATTCGTTTTGGAATGGCAGGAATCAAAGGGGTAGGTGCCGGAGATGCAGAGGAGATCATTCGCAAACGGGAAGAGGGATGGCCTTTTAAAAGTATCATCGATTTTGTGTAGCGCGTGAATTTGCATACAGTTAGTAAAAAGAACCTCGAGGGACGGGAATCATACTGGGCTTGTGATAATCTTGATGTTTTTAATCGTGCGCAGTATTTTGCCATTTCCGATGGCGAAGATGGAACGTTTATCGAAAGACTTTTGAAATATGGCAACCGATATCAGGTAGATAAAGCCAGTAACCAGGTGTCGTTATTTGGTGCTGCGGATATGACAGGTGCTGTTAAAAAACCTACTCCCCCAAATGTTCCTGAATTTTCTAGCGTAGAAAAACTCGGGAGGGAAAAGGATCTGATCGGAATATATTTATCGGCACACCCTCTGGATCGATATAAACTGGAATTAAAGCATTATTGTAATATGTCGCTTAGTGAACTGGATGATCTGTCGCTTGTCAATGGCAGGAGTTTTATCGTAGGAGGCATGGTCACCGGAATTCGTCGGGGAGTAACACGAATGAAGGAGAAGCCCTTTGCAATAATTACCATAGAGGACTATTCCGGATCACATGAATTTCCTTTGTTCGGACGGGATTATACCGATTTTAGTAAATTCCACACAATACCTGATGATGGAAGCATTTTTTTATTAATTAAAGGAAAAGTGCAGCCTCGAAAATATCGTCCCGAGGAACTGGAAACCAAAATTAACTCTATTTCATTTTTAAATGAAGTGCTGGAGACTCAGGTTCAGAGTCTTTCACTTAATATTGCACTTGATCAAATTACCGATGACCTGGTGAATGAACTGGCCAATGTGATGCTGGAAAATAGAGGGCATGTTTCCTTGAGATTTCATGTTTTTGATCCGGCTAATGAAAATAACAGGGTACAAATGTTATCCCGGTCGGCCCGTATCGATCTGTCGCAGAAAGATGTACTGCAGTTTTTTGATGAACACCCGGAATTGCAGATAAAACTTGGATAGCTAAGAAAGAAATTAAAGTGTTATGTTGAATGTTTTTTCAGCAATAAATATTTTGCCATAAGTTATGGGTCTTATGGAATCCGCACGGTTGATTAGTTTCATTTTCCTGTAAGGCAAACATTGCCATGCCCGTTTCACAGGGTAAGGATTTCTAAAAAAGTTTTACCTTTGAACAAGGACACAAAATTTGTGTTAATATTTTATTGCTGTCTTGGGGTTTTTGGCCCTGCCAATTGAGTTTATTTTATTGATATAATTAAAAAGAATAAGTTATGACTGTTGAAGTAACTGATGCCAATTTCGAAGAAATTGTGTTGAAATCGGACAAACCAGTTTTGGTAGATTTCTGGGCAGAGTGGTGTGGCCCCTGTCGTATGGTAGCTCCTATTGTTGCCGAACTTGGAGAAGATTATAAAGACAAAGCTGTGATGGCGAAAATGGATGTGGATTCGAATTCTGACACTTCCGTGAAATACGGAATCAGGAATATCCCCACAATACTGTTTTTTAAGGGAGGCGAAGTAGTTGATAAGCAGGTAGGTGCTGTGCCCAAAGCTGCTCTTGCTTCTAAGCTGGATGCTATTATTTAGTATTTTAAGATTTTATGTATAGAGCGGGTCGGTTCATTAGGTGAGCCGACCTGTTTTTTGTTATCCTTTAACAACAATAGCTCTTTAGACTTTTAGCTATAATATTTAAATTAAATCATATAACATTGTCGCTTGCAAACGCTTGAAATTCGGGTTTTTATAGAAGTTTAACGAAGTATTGAACAAGAGATTTGACTTCTAACTTCCGGTTTCTGCATCATAACCTGAATTTTAACAGTTCACAACACATAACCTACCCCAGAATCATCCCAATAACAGTTGCCGATAGCAATGAGGCCAGGGTTCCGGCAAGTAATGCCCGAATGCCCAGTTGGGAGAGCATGACTCTTTTGCCGGGAGCCAGTGCCCCTATTCCACCAATTTGAATGCCTATAGAAGCAAAATTTGCAAATCCGCAAAGAACATAAGTGGCCATAATGATGGATTTGTCATGCATGAAAGCACCCGTACTTTTAAGTTCGCCAAGACTAACGTAACCGATAAATTCGGTCATAATCAATTTCTCACCTAAAACACGTCCAACAAGATCAATGTCTTCGGCAGCCACTCCCAGCACCCACATTAACGGAGCAAAAATGTATCCCAAAATAAATTCAAGAGAGAGTTCATTGTATTGCCCCTGAGTGACTGAAGTAATTAATGCGTTGAGAGTTGTCCAGTCGCCAATTTTAAGCAGAATAAAATTCAACATAGCGATCAGTGCAATGAAAACAAGTAGCATTCCTGCCACATTAACGGCTAGTTTAATTCCTTCTGTGGTCCCGTTGGAAATGGCATCCAACACATTCTTTCCGATTTTTTCTTTTGGGACTTCCACCTCTTTGCTGATTTTTTCAGTTTGGGGAACCAGCATCTTTGAAATAATTATGACCCCCGGGGCGGCCATAATGGATGCAGCCAAAAGATGTTTGGCATAAATAAGTTCCTGCACGGGATCCCCACCCCCCAGTACTTTAATATATACGGCCAGCACTCCTCCGGCCAGCGTTGCCATTCCTCCCGACATGACCAGCATGATTTCCGAACGATTCATCTTTTCCAGATAGGCTTTTATCATCAGGGGCGACTCGGTTTGGCCCAGAAAAATATTCCCGGCCACTGAAAGGCTTTCCGCACCTGATATTTTGAGAAGTTTAGTCATGCCCTTTGCCAGCCAGTAGACTACTTTTTGAATAATACCGAAATAAAAAAGAATACTGGTAAGTCCGGAAAAGAATATGATGGTGGGTAGAATAGTTACTGCAAAATTCATCAGGGGTTCCTCAATCTTTCCGGAAGAGAAACTTTCGAACAGGAATTTTGCTCCTGCATCAGAAAATCCCAGGATTTTTACGAAGACCTTGCCCAGGACATCAAAAATTGATTGTACAAAAGGGATATATAAGATTGCCAATGCCAGGGTGAGCTGAATGATGAGCCCGGTGATGACAACCCGCCAGGAAATAGCTTTCCTGTTGGTGCTGAAAAGCCAGGCCAGAAACATAATTAATGACATCCCCAGAAGGCCTCTGAATAAACTTTCAATGCCAAATTCACTGTCGGTGGAAACTACAGAAGCATTATTGGCAAACGATGAAAAAGGGGTGATAAACAGAAATATCAGGATGGGTAAAAACTTCAGAATTGTCCGCTTCATTTGTTTATTTTTTGCGACGCTTAATCTCATCACGAATCTCAGAGGCTTTCTCGTAGTTCTCGTTGGCTACGGCTTCGTTAAGTAAATCATTTAACTCTTCCAGTGGTTTATCCTCCAGAGGACTTTTGGTTTTTTTAGTTTTGGTTTTTTTATCTGTTTTATCAGAGGAAGGACCTTCTTCCTGGTCTCCAAAATCCAGTACAATTCCGGCTTTTGACATGATGTCTTCGAAAGTGAAAATAGGGCAGTTAAAACGAAGAGCCAGCGATACCGCATCAGAGGTTCTGGAATCTATTCTTACCACTTCATCATTGTAGAGACATACAAGTTCGGAATAGAAGATCCCTTCTTCAAGCTTATAGATGACAACTTCCAGAATGTCTATTTTAAATGCACGCGCAAAATTCAGAAATAAATCATGTGTGAGCGGACGGGGAGGTTCCAGTCCTTCCAGTTTTATTGCAATGGATTGTGCTTCAACAGCTCCAATGATTATGGGAATTCGGCGTTCTCCTTCTTCTTCTGCCAGAACCAAAGCATATGCTCCTGATTGTGTTTGTGAGTAGGATAGACCTAATATGTTAAGCTTTATTTTTGTTTTATCCATAAAAAATTCGATTTCTGTATTCTCAGATCTCTTGTATAATAAACAAATATAGAAAATAGTTTTGAGAAAACCCTTCGTATTTAAATCGGTTGTTGTCCTTAAAGATTGCTTATGGGTAAAGTGAATATTTTTTTAGTCTCGGATGTAAAGTAATTGCCACATATACAATTGATGGGAGAAGTGCCGGTAATGCCAGGTTAAAAAACCATAATAACAGTGATGCCATAACAATGCCCGGCTCCGCAATCGCCCCGGTGCCAAAAATCATCATAGCCAGCGTGGCTCTAATGCTCAAATCACCAGATCCGGCAGAAGGGATGAAAGATAGCGCTGCATAGAAAAGAAAGATGGCATATAGTCCATCCCGAATGTTGCTTAACCCAAAAAAATGCAGAAGTATCAAAAACTGGACGGAGAAGATGACATAGCGGAAAAGCGTTAGAATAAAAATGTGTATCAGGCTTTTCTTGTCAGTTTGTTTCAAAATGCGGATATGTTGTTTGATTTTGAGACGGTTGGGTCTGGTGATTATATATTTTTTTAGAATTAACCATCCTGTTATTGTTAATACTGTCATTGCTGAAACTGCCCAGATGAAGTAGGGTAATTTAAATACCGAGCTTTTCAAAAAATTCAGGTATTCACTGGTGGGATGGGTAATCCATATTAAGGCCCATAATGCAGCGACCAGAATTACAAAATTTTGAATGAGGCTTCCCGCCAGAGACAGGACTATTATTTTACCCCTGTTTGACGATTTGTAAAAAAGGGATTTTCCTACAGGGTCTCCCGATCTGGCAGGGGTAACCATGCCCAGTTGTATGCCTTTGATTACCTGTGTTAAGGATTCCTTAAAAGGAATCCGTGAAACCGGACGAACCAGAATTTGCCACTTGCGGGCTTCCAGGCTAATATTCAATCCCATTAATGTGGTTTGAAGTATCAGGATTCCTGCAAAATGATGTTTGTTGCTGCCCAGATGATTTATGAAAGAATCCCACTCCTGAAATGCCCATAATTTATACCCAACCCATATTAGGGCTGCAGCTGAGATGAGGTTCAGGAAACGGTTGATATTTTTGGGGTTTAAAAACATGGTTTATTCACCTTTATTGAATAGAGGGATTGCTATAAGGGACAGGAGGCCGGTTACGATAATCATTCCATTTAAAGATCCATGAACAAGCAGGGCAAATGCAGCTGCCTGCGGAGCTTTAACGCCAAAAAACAGTAATGTCGAGATGACCATGAAATGCCACGGGCCGATTCCTCCCTGAACAGGGGCCACCATACCAAAGCTGCCCAGAACGAACACTGCTAATCCGGCCCCGGCACCAAGGTCACGTGTAAATGGGAAACCGAAAAAGCAGATGTAAATCATGAGGAAATAAAGCACAAAAATCAACAGGGTGTGAAAGAAAAACAGAGGTTTGTTTTTTATATTTTTATAGGAAAAAAGTCCTTCCCTGAATTTTTGCCACAGTCCTTTTAGTTTGAAAAACATCCGGCTGTTTTGAATATTCTGTCTGAATACAATAATTGCACCTGCAGTGAATACCAGGATTAATCCAAACCACCATGAAGAAAAGAAACCTGTTACTCCTGATAGATCCATGTCATTGTTAACAAAATTGGAGAAAACGTTGTATTGCACAATGACCAGCAGGCCAAGAGCCAGCAGCAGCATGATGAGATCCAGTATGCGCTCGGTTACCACCGTTCCCACAAGTCTTGAAAAGGAGAGTTTTTCGTATTTGCTCAGTACTGCACATCTGGAGATTTCGCCCATCCGGGGAATGGCCAGGTTGGCCAGATAACCTATCATAACAGCTAAAAAAGTGTTGATAACCCCCGGGCGTCTTTCAATTGGTTCTATCAGCATTTGCCAGCGAATGGTGCGGCTTACATGACTTAACAACCCCAGGAGTAAGGATAAAATTATCCATCCATAGCCCACATCATCTTTCAGAATTTGAAGTAACTCTTCGGGATCCTGATCTTTGTATAGCCACCACAGAATAATGATTCCGAGAGACAAAAAGAGAAAGATACGAAGACCTTTTTGTAGCGATTTACTCATTACTTGTTAAATGATCCCTTTGGTTGCTTAAAAAAGGGGTACAAATGCTAATTACATAAAATATCCGTTGCTAAACAGGCATCCCCTACATAAAAATTTTACCTTTGCGCCGTGAACAATTTGCAATTTTACAAAATACGGCTGTTTTAGCCAAATGTTTTGTTTTTTATCAAAGTTGTTTGTTATCATGGAAGATGAAGAGAGTCAGACCAAAGAAATACTTAGGCCAGCATTTTCTCAACGATCAGCATATTGCCATGCAGATTGTGGAGGCTTTGCCCGTTCCGCCGTTTAAGGTGCTGGAAATTGGGCCCGGCATGGGTGTGCTTACCGAGCATCTTTCCAAAATTGAGAATATCGATCTTTCACTGGTGGAACTTGACGCCGAATCGGTTGAATATTTGAATGCTCATTATCCTGCTCTTTCATCAAAAATCATTTCTGCCGATTTTCTTAAAATGAATCTTTCTCATTATTTTGAAGGAGAGTTTTCTGTCATCGGTAACTTTCCATATAACATTTCCAGTCAGATATTTTTTAAAGTTCTGGAACACCGGGATCAGGTAAAACATGTTACCGGTATGGTGCAGCGAGAAGTTGGGCGGCGACTTACCTCAGGTCCCGGGAGCCGTGAATACGGAATTTTGAGTGTGCTGATGCAGGTTTGGTATAATGCTGAATATCTTTTTACAGTTGATGAACATGTTTTTACTCCTCCCCCAAAAGTAAAATCAGCCGTAATCAGATTTACCCGTAATGACGTAACCGAGATTGGATGTGATGAACAACTTTTCCTGAAGGTGGTTAAGACAGCCTTCAATCAGCGGCGGAAAACTCTTCGGAACAGTCTGAAAACATTTGGGATAGACGCCACCGATACCAGGACTCAGGAATTACTGCAAAAAAGACCCGAGCAATTAGGTGTGCAAGAGTTCATTGAACTGACAAATACAGTTGCAGCATCTTTGTAGATGTATTGTTGAACTACAAAAAGAATTTGGGGTATGGCAAATTTTGAACTTACCAGAGAGTTTGTGGATGAATTAAGAATTCTGATTGAAAATCAGGATAATGAATCAGTATCCCGCATTCTGGATGAATTACACCCCGCTGATATCGCTGAACTCTATGAGGAGCTCAATATAGACCAGGCAAAGTATATCTATTTCCTGCTTGATGACGATAAGGCAGCCGATATGATCGTTGAACTTGACGAAAACGATCGTTTAAAGTTTCTGAAAGCACTGCCCAGTGAAGTAATAGCCCGCCGTTTTATCGATAAAATGGATTCAGATGATGCTGCAGACGTTATCTCTGAATTTGATACAGAAAGACAGCAGGAAGTACTCTCTTATATCGAAGATGTCAACGTAGCAGGCGATATTGTTGACCTTCTAAATTATGATGAAAACTCCGCCGGGGGGTTGATGGCCAAGGAGCTTATCAAAGTAAAAGAAAACTGGACCATTCCCACCTGTCTGAGAAGTATGCGCCAACAAGCTAAAAGCATTGATGAGGTATATTATGTTTATGTAGTCGATAACAATGGTGTGCTGAAAGGCACCTTGTCATTGAAGAAAATGTTGCTGAGCCCTCTTGACACGCATGTGAAAGACATTTATTTTTCTGAGGTTATTTCGGTTGGAGTAGATACGTCTTCAGAAGAAGTAGGTAATATTATGACCAAGTATGACCTGGTTGCATTGCCCGTAGTGGATCCTGTAGGGCGTCTGGTTGGACGTATTACA
The DNA here is from genome assembly GCA_964403175.1 of uncultured Marinilabiliaceae bacterium. Classification (GTDB taxonomy): domain Bacteria; phylum Bacteroidota; class Bacteroidia; order Bacteroidales; family Marinilabiliaceae; genus Marinilabilia. Next base: position 25,390 of record CAYOFH010000015.1, on the reverse strand, counting down.
ATTGATGATGTGATGGATGTAATTCGTGAAGAAGCAGAAAAAGACTACGCTTTGGCATCCGGTATTACAGGCGATGTGGAATCGTCCGACAATGTTTGGATTCTTACCCGGGCACGGGTACCCTGGTTGCTGATAGGTTTGTTGGGCGGACTTTTTGGCTCCCGTGTTGTAGGAAGTTTCGAGGGCGTTCTTGATATCTATCCTCAATTGGCATTTTTTATGCCTCTGATTGCTGCGATGGGAGGAAATGTGGGTATTCAGTCGTCCGCCATTGTCGTTCAATCTATTGCTGCCGGTACCATGGGATTAGATTCACCCCTGAAACGGCTGTTTAAAGAATTCAGTGTGGCTTTTCTTAATGCCACTGTTCTTTCCTCTCTTGCTTTTGCTTACAATTATATAATCGGGTCGTCGGATGCACTTACGTATACCGTTTCGGGGGCTATGTTTTCGGTTATTATTTTTGCGTCAGTATTCGGAGCTCTGGTGCCACTTTTTCTGAATAGAATAAAGATTGATCCTGCTGTTGCTACCGGTCCGTTTGTTACCACTTTGAACGACATTATCGGTATGGGAATTTATCTTACAATCGGCACGTTTTTTTATCAATTGCTGGTATGAGAATTCATTAAAAGAAAGAGGAGTTGATTTCGCCGGATTCGAAAATCAACCTGTCAAACAAAGATCTGAGAACTTCACTCAGGCTGCTACATTTGTGCTGAATGAAAATTAATCAGCCCCTCCATTGGTGCCTTTAAAATTCTTCCGGCATTCAATTGATGGTTTCTTAGAGATTCTTCCAGCAATGGCTTAAAAATACAGGCAATGCTGCCGGTAAAATGAATGGGAAGGCTGAAAGATTTTGCATACTGCAGAACATTGCGTTCCAGAAACCGGTCGAATGACGATTTTACCAGTTTTTGAAGTTCAGGATGACTTATATTTTCCGCGATAAAACGGGTAAAACCTGCGGCATAGCGATTGGGAAACGGTTGTTTGTAGATATGATTGAGAATTTCTGACGTATCGGTTTTGAAGGCTGCAAAGAATTTTTGAGTGATCTCTTGCGGCATTTGGTTTTTCAGTATGTCGGATAATAATTTCTTTCCAAGCACGGCGCCACTTCCCTCATCACCCAAAATAAATCCCAAGGGTGGAACATGGGCAATAATGTTCCGGCCGTCGTAATGGCAGGAGTTGGAGCCTGTTCCTAAAATACATGCGATTCCTTCCTCTTCCTGGCAAAGGGCGTGTGCCGCAGCCATCAGATCACTTTCAACATGGATTTCGTTAGCCGAAAAAAACTGATCAAGTGCATCTCCGACTGTTTTTTTTGTTAGTTCATTGGCACATCCGGCACCGTAAAACCAGATAGAATCAAATTCTTTTGTTTTGAAATTATGCTCCTGTTCCAGAACTTTATATATTTCATGCGTATTTTGGTAGAAAGGATTAATTCCTGAAGTTTCAATAAAAATGGTATCTTCAGGGTTCTTATGGAGAACTGCCCAAGTGGTTTTGGTTGAGCCGCTGTCTGCAATTAATAGCATATTGGGATGTTTTTTAATCAGCTGTAAAAGTAAATAATCTCATGGAAAATATAATTGAGGCTAATAAAATAAGATGTTTTTTGCAACATGGAGCCAATGAGGATTTATTGAGAAATATCACTGAATTTCAAAAAGAATCCGTTCCCGGCTTTGAGGTGGTAATATATGTTTTGACGCCTGACTCGCTAAAACTGCCTGCTTTACCTGATAATGTTGGGGTGATAGAGGTTGATGGTTTTCAGTCCGTCAGCATGTTAAAAAAAATCCTGACTTATGTTAATGATAGTGACAAAATTGTCTTTTATCATCAAACACTTCCACTTCGTTTTGCATACCGCGGACTTCCCCGGCTGGCTCAGGCAATGGATATTTCTGAAATGGGAATTGTTTATGCCGACTATCAGGTTGAGAAAGACGGGTCAATCATACCACACCCTGTAATAGATTATCAGGAAGGGAGTTTGCGCGATGATTTTGATTTCGGTCCACTGATGATGTATTCAGGAGAAGCCCTGTCTTTGGTGATCTCCCGAATGAAAGAAAACTACAGCTTTGCCGGATTCTATGATTTGCGTCTGAGAATTTCGCAATATATGCGTTTAATAAGGTTGCCCGAATTTATTTATACAGTTTCTGAGACCGATTCCCGGAAATCCGGAGAACAAATTTTTGATTATGTGAATCCCAAAAACCGTGAAGTGCAGGTGGAAATGGAATTGGCATGTACTCAGTATTTAAAAAATACCCGTGGATGGCTGAAACCCGAATTTGATGAGGTAAATCTTCATGCAGGGACGTTCCCTGTGGAGGCATCGGTAATTATACCTGTGCGTAACCGGGCCAAAACGATCAGAGATGCCGTTGAATCGGTGTTTTCGCAGATCACTGCTTTTGATTTCAATCTGATAGTAGTGGATAATCATTCCGATGACGGAACAAGTGATATTTTGAAAGAACTTTCACTGGCAGATCCACGCCTGATTCATGTTATTCCGTCACGTCATGATTTGGGTATCGGAGGTTGCTGGACTACTGCTGTGATGCATCAGAGCTGCGGGCGTTTTGCTGTTCAGCTGGATAGCGATGATATGTATTCCGGTGATGATACTTTACAAACCATTGTTAATGCTTTTTATGAGGAGAAATGTGCCATGGTTATCGGAGCATATCGCATGGTCGATTTTGATTTGAATGAGTTACCCCCCGGAATTATTGATCATAAAGAATGGACTCCTGACAATGGTCGGAATAATGCGTTGCGCATTAACGGTTTGGGTGCCCCAAGAGCCTTTTTTACCCCGGTGCTTCGTGAAACAGGATTTCCCAATGTGAGCTATGGAGAGGATTATGCCGTAGGACTTGCCATATCCAGACGTTACCGGATAGGGCGTGTTTACCGTCCTGTATACCTTTGCCGGCGGTGGAACGATAATACTGATGCGTCTCTTAGTGTGGAACAAGTGAATGCCCATAATTTGTACAAAGATCGTTTGCGTACCATTGAGCTGTTGACACGAAGGGCAGAGAACAAGCGATACAACAGGTATTAGAAAAAGGGGAAAAATGTTACACGACTTCCAGCAAAAAATATATAACTTAATACATAAGCAAACGCTTGAATGGCCTTTAGCCCGCAATAATTATGAGGGTTTGAAAAAGGCAAAAATTCGTTTGCTGGCGGGTGGTGATAAGTACAAAATTTTTGTTCAGTTTAATCCTGAACGTATTCGTTCCTCCGCGGCCAAAGTCGATGCCCGTTCAATCAGCGAACGCCCTTGTTTTTTGTGTCCGCGAAATTTGCCCGATAAACAAAAGGGAGTGGCTTTTGATGAGAATTATACAGTACTTGTGAATCCCTTTCCCATTTTCCGGCAACATTTAACAATTGCTCATAATAATCATATTCCTCAGCATATCTGCGGAAAGGTTGGTGATATGCTGGAACTGGCCCATGAGTTGCCCGGTTTTGTGCTGTTCTATAATGGACCCCGCTGTGGGGCAAGTGCACCGGATCATTTTCATTTTCAGGCCATAGGAAAAGGGAACTTACCCCTGGAAGATGAGGTTGCAGAAGCTTTGCAGAATGAAACGAGAATGGCAACGATTTCTTCAAAAGAGAATGAAAATAATCAACCATGTGAGTTCGACCAGACCAGTAGCTTAGATAAATTATTTTCTGATGAAAAGGCTTATTCAGATGAGGATGTTTCTTTTGTTGCGATGGAGCACTATGGCCGGAAAGCTCTTGTGATAAAGAGCGGCAGTAAAAAGAAAATGGAGGCGAAATTTCAACAGATTTATCATTTCCTGCATGATATTCAACCTCAGGAAACTGAGCCTATGCTTAACCTTCTATGCTGGAAAGAAAACAACGATTGGGTGCTGGTAATACTCCCCCGACGAGCACATCGTCCGTGGCAGTTTGATGCGGACAATGCGGAAAAGATTCTTCTGAGCCCTGCTTCAGTGGATTTAGGAGGGGTACTCATAATGCCGAGAAGAGAAGATTTTGAGAAATTGAATATGGAAACGGTTCAGGATATTTTTTCCCAGGTCTGTATTGATGATGAGTCCTGGAAAAAACTGGTTGAGTAAGAGGACGAGCTCTTTCCTGTCGTCCATGCAAAAGGTCAAGCCGGGCGACTTGCTCTCCAAAAAAACATCAGACAATTGTTCTGATAATGCATTTATTGGTGTACGCCAGATGAGCCGGGAATGCTTCAATGTGTTCGTAATGAAAGTCTGTGTTCACAAAAAATATAAATCTATTGACTTATGAATCAGCAACCTAATATAGCTGTGGGTGTTTTATTTGCCCGGGAAGTGTCATTTCTGCTGCATGGCCCTTTTTTTTGCAATAACACGGGAGATATTATCTCCGGGAGTTGTCGTGTGATTTCACAAGGAAATGAAATTCACATTGAAACAGAAAAAGAAACTCAGAAAATTCAGCTTCCTTTTGAACTCGAGCCTCTGGATTATGCAGATTCCTGTTTTGAATTAGAGAACGTGGTTATCGGGATTAATTTTCACTGGGAAAGAAAGGAGAATCAGAAGTTTCGGGGTTCCCTGAAAATTGTCAGGGAGAAAGATCATCTGACCGCTATTAATCTCTTACCTCTGGAGGATTATCTGACCAGTGTTATCTCATCGGAAATGAGTGCAACTTCTTCGCCGCAACTTTTGCGTGCACATGCCATTATTTCCCGCAGCTGGCTTTTGGCCCAGAAAGAGAAAGAACAGAGTCTGAAGTTAGCAGGAGTCCAAGAAACAATTGTAGAAAAGGAGAATGAGCGTATCAAGTGGTACGACAGGGAAGATCATTTGAGTTTTGATGTATGTGCCGACGATCACTGTCAGCGTTATCAGGGCATTACACGTGCATCTACTCCGGAAGTTAAAGCCGCTGTAGCAGATACCTTCGGACAGGTTCTGATGTATAAGGATAATATCTGTGATGCCCGTTACTCAAAGTGTTGCGGGGGGATAACCGAGGTTTTTGAAAATGTATGGGAACCTATCAGTCATCCCTATTTGATTAAAGTTGTGGATAATGAAAGTATTCCTGAGGGATTTGATATGGATTTGACCAATGAGAAAGCTTCAAAACAATGGATAAAAAGTAATCCTCCGGCTTTTTGTAATACACAGGATCAGACTGTTTTATCTCAGGTGTTGAACGATTACGATCAGGAAACATCTGATTTTTATCGTTGGCAGGTAAAACTCAGCCAGCAGGAGGTTCGTGAATTGCTGAAAAAGAAGATAGGGCTCGATGTGGGTGATATATTTGATATGATTCCTGTTGAAAGAGGTGTTTCCGGCCGGCTGGTAAAACTCAGGATTGAAGGCACCGCCGGAAAAATGACCATTGGCAAGGAACTGGAAATTCGTAAGGCACTGTCTGACTCGCATTTGTATAGTTCAGCATTTGTAATAGATAAAGAACCGGGAACAGGCAATATTCCCAAATCGTTTACTTTAACCGGAGCCGGGTGGGGGCATGGTGTGGGTCTGTGCCAGATTGGAGCCGCCATGATGGGATTCAAAGGGTATTCTTATCAGGAAATTTTGGCACATTACTTCCGGGGTGCTGAATTAAAAAAGAGATATTAAAAATAAATAAATGTATGCGTCAATTTAAAGTCAACCCATGGGGCTGGGTTCCGACACTTTACTTTACACAGGGTCTTCCATATGTGATTGTGATGACGGTGTCGGTCATCATGTACAAACGACTGGGAATATCCAATACCGATATTGCGTTGTATACCAGTTGGCTTTATTTGCCTTGGGTTATAAAACCCTTGTGGAGCCCTGTTGTTGATTTGCTTAAGAAGAAACGGTGGTGGATCATTGTTATGCAGTTGCTGATCGGGGCAGGGCTTGCCGGAGTGGCATTTACCATTCCGGTACCGGACTTTTTTCAATTTACCCTGGCGTTTTTCTGGCTGCTTGCTTTTAGTTCGGCCACTCACGATATTGCTGCCGATGGGTTTTATATGCTTGCCCTTGATGAGCGGGAACAAGCCTATTTTGTGGGAATCCGAAGCACTTTTTATCGAATTGCCATGCTGGCAGGTCAGGGGCTGCTGGTAATTCTGGCCGGCTTTTTTGAAGTTCGCACCGGCAATATACCTTTGGCCTGGAGTATTACTTTTGGAATTCTGACTGCATTGTTTCTGGTCTTTTTTATTTATCACCGGTTTTTGTTGCCCCGTCCTTTAAATGATTTTGGATCTTTAGAGGTTAAGGAAGGCAATGTGCTGGAAGAGTTTTTTATTACGTTTATTACCTTTTTTAAAAAGAAGAATTTGGGCCCTGCTCTGGCCTTTCTTCTGTTATTCCGTTTTGGGGAAGCGCAACTGGTAAAACTGGCTTCTCCGTTTATGCTCGATCCGCGTGAAGCTGGCGGACTGGGACTTTCTACTGGTGATGTAGGATTTATCTACGGAACTGTAGGCATTGTGGCATTGACACTTGGCGGGATTTTAGGGGGACTGCTGGCTTCTCGAAAAGGGCTGAAATTCTGGTTGTGGCCTATGGCATTTGCTATGAATATCCCCAATCTGGTTTTTGTCTGGCTCTCTTATTTTCCACCGGATAGTTTGTGGCTTATATCTGCATCAGTGGCTCTTGAACAATTCGGATATGGTTTCGGGTTCACGGCTTATATGCTGTTTATGATTTATTTCTCGGCAGGAAATCACAAAACTGCCCACTATTCTATTTGCACAGGACTAATGGCACTCGGAATGATGTTGCCCGGAATGATTTCAGGCTGGATTCAGGAATTGATTGGTTATCAGCATTTCTTTGTCTGGGTTGTACTCTGCACAATCCCTGGTTTTGTGTTGTTGAATTTCCTTAAGATTGATCCGAAGTTTGGAATTCGGGGAAAGAAAGAGTCGTAGGTTAAGGATCAGTTACCAATGATCAATGAATAGTGATCAATACAAGAAATCCTCCTTTACGAGTTCCTTAAACTCATGAGCTTCTTTTGTCCATAATTCCAGTATATCCATAACCAAAAATCTCTCAGAGAATTGTTTGCGAACCTGGTCCGTACCGCAAACCATATCAAACATGGAAAGTCTGGCAGGGGTACACATCTCAAATACATTTTTTTCGGGATATAGCTTGTGGAGCTCCTGAAGCACATAAAACTGAATAAGTGAAAGAGGTGCTTTTTCTGTATCAGTGAGGTGCACCTGCACTCCTTCAATTTCCATTCCTTTTAAAGTGCTGTAATATGGTTTGTAGTGAATCGGCCGGAACAGAACGCCCGGCAAATTGAGAGCCTCAAGATTTTCAGCCAGTAATTTGCTGTCTATCCAGTCTGCCCCAAAAAGTTGAAACGGGAGAGTGTAGCCCACTCCAATATTCAGCACATAAAGTTCGCCCAGAATTCCTGAAGCAGGATAAAAAAATGATGTTTGGGCATACGGGATGTGAGGAGATGATGGAACCCATGGCAGGCCGGAGGCTTCGAAATCCATATCCCGTTTCCAACCACTCATTTTAATGATGGAGAGATGACATTTTAAATGATTGTTCAGAAGTCCGTTTTCGTTAAGGAAGCGTGCCAATTCGCCAACGGTAAACCCATGGACATAGGGAATGGGATACTGGCTTACAAACGAGTTAAACTTAGGTAGCACTATGGGACCCTCAAATTTATTGCCCCCCAGGGGATTGGGGCGGTCGAGTACCATGAACTCAATGTCGTTTTCAGCAGCTGCTTCCATGGCAAGTCCAAGTGTACTTATGAAAGTATAGGATCGGGAGCCTATGTCCTGGATGTCATAAACGAGAATATCTATGCCCTCAAGCATTTCAGGAGTGGGTTTGCGCGTTTTTCCGTATAAGCTAAAGACCGGCAGGCCTGTGATGGAATCAATCCGGGATTCTACTTTTTCTCCGGCAGCAATATTTCCTCTCACTCCATGCTCAGGGCCAAAGAGAGCTGATAGTTCAACTTCCGGGGCTTCAAACAGAATGTCCACCGTTGGTTTTAACTGTGCATCTACACCAGTGGGGTTGGTAATAAGGCCCACTTTTTTATTCTGTAATGGCTCAAAGTTGATTGACCGAAGCACTTCAATACCGGTAGTTACCTGTGCTGGCAGGTACATGGAGATTGTTATCAACAGGAACACTAAAAAATACTTCTTCATGGGAGATAAAGGAAATAAAAATTTGCGAGGTAAACGGAGTTTGAGTTTTGGATTTTTTTGTTCTGGTTCCGGCTTGATGATCTGGGTTTGGATCTTTGAGGCTGAGGAAGCGGATTCCGGGACCGGGAGAATTTGGGAGTCCATTCGGATGTTGAAGGCCCATGCTCTCTCCTTCACGGACAAAGTCCACCTGCCGGAATTTATGGGGGGCTGGCCGTTAGGAGGTTTGAAAAACCCTTCCGGCATTTAACTTAACTTAACCTAATCCTATTATCTCTGATGTTTACCCCCTGTGACAAGCATTGTAATCCTTCACCATAGTTCTCAGGTACTCAATGTCCGATTGCCTGGCGGTGGTGTTGGTTTTTTTTTCAATGGCTTCGCGGGTGTTGGTAATAAGTTGTATGTAGGTGTCAGGCCGATTGTGATTCGAGGTGGTTAGGATTACCTCCTGGATAAGTTGTACATCCTGATCTGATAATGCTTCGGCCTCAGGGTAGCGGGGTTCGTAATTTTCTTCTACCTCTGTCCATAATGTCTGATTGAAAGTGCTTTTCCGGGATATTTTCAGGATGGTGGTACCTGCTGCAATATCTCCGAGTCGTTGTCCTTTACCGTTAATAATGATGAAAATTGTTGCCAGAGCTCCCGATGTTAATGTAATATCTGCCAGTCGGAAAATCCAGCGGATAAAGCAGCTTCCGGAAGTAAGCTGGGTGCCATCAGCTTTGAAAACTCTGATATTCATCATTCGCTTACCCGGGCTTTGACCATGGAAGAATACTTCAAATAAGAAATGGTAAAAAACTAATGGGGCAAGAAAAACAAAAAGAAGAATTTCCATGTCTACATTCAGCCATACGGTAAATGTGAGGACAACTGCCAGTATATAAATTCCTATTATGATCAGGTCGAGCAACCAGGCAAGGATGCGATCTGCCACACTGGCAATAGGAAATTCCAGTGAAACATTTTGTGTGGTATTTAATTGAATTGTTTCCATAAGGGAAATGGGCAAAGTTGGTTTAACGCAAGTGCAAATATAAGAATTTTTCACAGGTGAGTTGTTTTTTGGTTTTGTTTGATTATCAGTTGTTTTAATGGGTGATGCTATTCCGGATATAAATCGGAGCATAAAAGAATTCATCAAAAAGCCCTTTGAAATAGCTTCTTACTTTTGTTTTTTTAATTAATTTGGCGAGAATTTTAATATAATACTGCGTGCGAGAAGTAACCTTTATAAACCGAAACCGAAAGCGCTGGCAGGACTTTGAATCCAAAATTGTCACTCCTCAGCGTATGCAACCTGATGAACTGGCTGATCATTACATTCAGCTTACAGACGACCTTTCCTATGCACGTACTTTCTATCCACAGTCGTCGGTAGTTCAATATCTGAATACACTTAGTAGTAAAGCTTTTCATCTGATATATCAGAATAAGCGGGAGAAGTCTACGCGGTTTTATACATTCTGGGTCCGTGAACTTCCGCTTGATCTGTACAATGCACGATACAGCTTTTTGCTGTCTCTTATTATTTTCGTGGTTTCTATGCTGATCGGGGCTGTTTCGGCGATGGAGAATCCTGATTTTGCCCGCTTGGTGCTTGGCGATCAATATGTTAATATGACCCTTGATAACATTGAAAAAGGAGATCCTTTGGCTGTTTATGGAAAGATGAGCGAGGGTTCGATGTTTCTCTACATTACCGCCAATAACCTTATGGTTTCTTTTGTGGTTTTTCTTTTTGGTCTTTTAACACCACTGGGGACAGCCTTTCATCTTTTTCGTAATGGAGTGATGGTCGGCGTTTTTCAGGCGTTTTTCTATCAACACTCATTATTCTCCGTCTCCTCTCTGGGGATTTATTTGCACGGCACGCTTGAACTTTCTGCCATTGTGCTGGCAGGAGGAGCAGGTATTGTATTAGGAAAAAACATGCTTTGGCCCGGAACATTACCCCGTAAGACCGCTTTCGTGAAAGGTGTGAAAAAAGGCACAAAAATAATGCTGGGACTGGTGCCTTTCTTTATTGTTGCCGGTTTTATAGAAAGTTTTGTGACCCGCTACTATAATCAAATGTCGCTGATGGTTAATTTGTTGATTATTATTATCTCACTTTTGTTGATCATAGGTTATTTTGTTTTCTATCCTGTATATATTCATAAATTAACCCAAAAAGAATTGAAAAATGAACAAACCTGAAATTGAATTAAAAAAATACCGGGATTTTACCGATGTTTTTAATGCTTCATTTGCTTTTATTTCTCAGGAATTGAAGCAACTATTTCGTGTCATAGCCTTGTATGCAGGTGTTCCTGTGATCTTATCTGTTGTAATGAGCGCCTACTATACTCAGGATTTCCTGTCCTCTTTTGCAGGAGTTTTTAATGTAACCGGTGCCATGGATTCCGGGGCTATTACTGATCCTACCCTGTTTTTTTTGACACTGGTAATTAGTTTTATAGCCCAGGTGTTTATAGCAGGTCTGGTGCCTGCTTATCTTGGCGAATATGAAGAAAAAGGAAGAAGTGGTTTCACAGCCGGTGATGTATGGTCTCGTTTTGCAAGGCATTTTGGAGCAATTATAGGATACAGTATTGTAGGTTTTTTAATTGTCTTTTTTGGTTTTCTTTTATTTATTATCCCCGGCATATATCTTTGGGTTCCCATGACTTTTCTTTTGTATGTAAAAATTATTGAAAACAAGGATTTTGGTGATACGTTTTCCCGTTGCTTTCGGTTGGTGAAGAATAATTGGTGGATAACCTTTGGAATTTTAATTTTGGCCTGGATAATCATAGGTATAATTAGTTGGTTGTTTTCCGTTCCTTCGATGATTGTTGCCGGTGTGGAAGGTTTTCTGGTAAGTTCGGGGGCAAAGGAACCCATGCAGGAAAACACATTAGCAATTATTCTGAGTACTATTTTTTCAGGTTTGGGTCAGTATCTTCTTTATCCTGTTCTTTATATAATCATTGCTTTTCAATACTATTCCCTGAGAGAACAAAAAGACGGATCCACTTTGATGGACAGGATCTCATCTATAAATCAGGAGGAATAATGCCCGGAAAACTACTGCTTTTTATATTGTTCAATTTTATTTTCCTGCCGTATTTTCATCTTAAAGCCCAGGGTGAAGCAGACTCTGTGCTGGTTGAAGAAAATGAGGTGTGGGATGCAGGTGTCATAGATTATCGAAAACCACCTAATGAACAAATAGAGCAGTGGAAGTCTATGCCCCGTTACCAATACGACAGAAATGAATCTCCCGGGTTACTGGATTATATTTTGTCCCGGGTGTTGTTGTGGCTTGGTTCTTTTATGGGAGAGCGGACCTGGTTTTTTTATGTCATTCTCTTTTTTGGCGGGTTACTGGTATTTTATTTATTGTTGCGTATTTTGGATGTTCCGGTTTCCGGGTTATTTGTTTTGTCCCGACACAAAACAGATTCGCTATTGAGTTTTGCTGATGAAGCGCATGAGTATCCCACCGCCAAATTACAGGAGATGCTGAATATGTTCAAAACCAATCATGCATGGAGAGAAGCAGTGCGGGTGATGTTTTTGTTGTATCTCAGGGAACTTCAGAAAAGTGATAAAATAACCATTAAACCTTTTAAAACCAATCTGGAATATTATAGAGAAATAACCGATACGCAGGACAAAGAAGCTTTTCGGAAGCGCAAAAGATTGTTTGATGTGGTGTGGTACGGGCATGTAGATTTAAATACGCAGCAGTTCGAACAGGTGGAGAAGGTTTTTGACAACTACACAGGGAAGGAGGGACGCCCATGAAAGGTACCCACAAAAAACACTCTCTTCTGACCTGGATTGTAGGTGCTTTGTTGCTGTTGTTGATCATTGCAGCCGTATTTGCTCCACGTCCTATAGACTGGAGCTACAGCTTTTCTAAAAATGATGAAATCCCTTTTGGTACTTATCTGGTGCATGAGTCATTGTCTGAACTTTTTCCAGAGGAGGAAATGGTTACCTCCTGGTTAAGTCCTGCCTCCTTCCTGGAGGATAAAATGCCATTGAATACCAACTTTATTTTCCTTAATGGGCGGATAAAGATGGAGGATAAGGATGCCCGGGAGTTGCTAAATGTTGCATCGGCAGGAAATCATGTTTTTATTGCTGCCGAGCATATTTACGGATTGCTTGCAGATACATTTAATCTTGACTTTAAACCGGATATGGTGCCGGGAATAGCGTTTTATAGTTCAGATTCTGTTGGATTTCATTTTGCTAATTCTAAACTTAAGTCCGGGTTTGGTTATTGGTACCCGCGGTGGATGACTCGTTTTTATTTTGAGAGTTATGACTCTACCCGAACCACTGTTTTGGGACATGACCAAAAGGGAGAAACCAATTTCATCAGGATTAAACAAGGGAAAGGGTATTTCTATTTTAACAGTAATCCATTGGCCTTTACTAATTATCATTTGCTTTCCCGTAATAATTCCGAGTATGTTTTTAAGGCTTTATCTTATTTGCCTGAACAAGCTACGGTCTGGGATGAGTATTTTAAACCGGGTATAACTCATCAAACAGGATTGTTTGATTTTGTGCTCGATAACAGGTCACTGCGACTTGCCTGGTACATTTTGTTTTTTGGAATTCTTGTATTGTTTGTTTTTGGCGCCCGGCGAAGACAACGGGCCATTCCCATAGTTGATAAACCTGAAAATACGTCGCTTAGTTTTATAGATACCATGTCCAGGTTATATTACAGCCGTCACGATCACCTGGATATTGCCCGTAAGCGTTTTACCTATTTTCTGGAATTTTTGAGGTCGCGGTATTATGTAAATACTGCCGTTCACGAAAGCAGAGTTATTGCTGAGGTTTCCAGAAAATCCGGGGTTCCTGAGCGTTCCGTAGCAGCATTGTTTAAAATGGGCAACCGATTGGAACAATTAAGACAGATCTCACAGGAAGACCTGGAACAGTTTAACAGACAAATAGAATTTTTTTACAATAACTGCCGATAATTATGGAGTTAAACAATCAAACCAATGATGGCGGAAAGTCTCTGTTCGAGAACCGTCTTAACGTAGAGGAACTGAACCATGCTGCGTTTCAGATCCGTAACGAAATTGGAAAAGTAATAGTGGGTCAGGAAAAAGTGCTTGATCATTTGCTCACGGCACTGCTGGCCAACGGACATGTGCTGCTCGAGGGTGTTCCCGGAATAGCTAAGACCATGATCGCTAAATTACTGTCCAAATGCGTGAATACCGGATTTTCGCGTATTCAGTTTACTCCCGACCTAATGCCATCCGATGTGCTGGGAACAATGGTATTTCATTCGTCACGCGAAGAATTTGAATTCAGTAAAGGTCCTGTATTTTCCAATTTTGTGCTGATTGACGAGGTTAACCGGGCTCCGGCCAAAACCCAGGCAGCCCTGTTTGAGGTGATGGAAGAGAGGCAGGTCACCATCGACGGGGTAACCCATCCTTTGAGTACACCTTTTATTGTGCTGGCCACCCAGAACCCCATAGAGCACGAAGGAACTTATCGTCTGCCCGAAGCGCAGCTTGATCGCTTCCTGTTCAGAATTAAGCTGGATTACCCGTCCCTTGATCAGGAAGTTACAATTTTGCAAAATACCCAGGAAAGAGGGGCGGCCATGGAGATGGATCAGGTCTCTCCCGTTATCTCGGGTGAGAAAATTGTAGATTTTCAGCATCTGGTAACGCAGGTTAAAGTAGAGCATGATATATTGAGCTATATCGCAAATATTATCGATAAAACCAGAAACAACAACAGTCTTTTTCTCGGGGCCAGCCCCAGAGCATCTATCGCAGTACTGAAATCGGCCAAAGCTTTTGCCGCACTTGAAGGGCGTGACTTTGTTACTCCCGAGGATGTTAAAGAAATGATTGTTCCGGTGCTTAATCATCGTGTTATTCTTACTCCTGAAAAGGAAATGGAAGGACTACAGCCCGAAAGTGTTATCAAACGAATTGTGGACTCGGTGGATGTGCCACGTTAAATAAAATTATGCAGGAGTGAAGTGGTTTCGTTCGTTCTCATATTTTTTATTTCAGGTAATTACAAAATTTTAAACGAATGAATTTTGAATCCATATATCTACAATCTCGCTTATATTACGGACTGGCATTATTAATTGTGTTGTTTATCCTGGGGCATTTCTGGCATCTGTTTTATGTGATGGGGTTTGTCGGGTTATCAGCTTTTTTTTCCTTGATTATCATCGATCTGCTCATGCTTTTTCCCCGTAAAAAAAAGATTCTGACAGGTCGCCGCAACCTGCCTGAACGTTTTAGTAACGGAGATACCAACAAGGTTGTTGTGGAGATGGAAAATCATTATCCATTTACTGTTGATCTGGCGGTTGTTGAGGAATTACCATTTCAGTTTCAGATCCGGGATTTTTTTCGTCAGGTCCGGCTAAAGCAAGGTGAAGATTGGTCGTTCTCCTATACCCTCATACCAAAGGAACGAGGAGAGTATCATTTTGGGGTTTTGAATGCTTTCGTAACCACCCGTCAGAGACTTTTGTCACGCAGAGTCCGGCTGTCTGCTCCGGCCAATGTAAAGGTATATCCTTCTTTTATGCAGATGAGGAAGTTTGAGATTATGGCCATATCAGACCGGTTGAGTGAGCTGGGAGTTAAGAAAGTTCGGAAAATTGGTCACCAGATGGAGTTTGACCAGATCCGGGAGTACATTAAAGGAGACGACATTCGTACCATCAACTGGAAAGCTACTGCACGACGTCAGCAGTTGATGGTCAATCAGTATCAGGACGAAAAGTCGCAGCAGGTTTTTTCGCTTGTGGATATGGGGCGTACCATGAAAATGCCCTTTGAAGGCTTGACACTGCTCGATTATGCCATCAATACTTCCCTGGTGATTTCTAATATTGCCATGCTCAAGCACGACAAAGCCGGCCTCATTACTTTTAATGATAAGGTGCAGTGCATGGTTCCGGCCCGCCGCGAACCACACCACCTGCAGATGATCATGGAGATGCTGTACAACCAGCAAACCGGATTTAAGGAACACAATCTGGAGGCCCTGTATGCCATTGTCCGGAAAAGAATCCCGCAACGCAGCCTTCTGGTTCTCTATACCAACTTTGAAAGTCTGAAGTCGGCCCGCCGCGAATTGCCATTTCTCCGTCGCCTGGCGGCCAATCACTTATTGATGGTCGTCTTTTTCGAGAATTCTGAGGTGGGCAAACTGGTGCTTAATGAGGCCAACGATGTGGAAGATATTTATCGGCAAACTATTGCCGAAAAGTTTATGTTCGATAAAAAACTGATTGTTAAAGAACTTGAGCGAAACGGTATCCATGCCATTCTCAGTGAACCCGGAAAACTGACTGTGGCTACCATGAACAAATATCTGGAGTTTAAAGCAAGAGGACTTATTTGAACGAGTTCTGAGTTGAGCGTTTTGGGTTTCTTGTTTCGAATTTCTTGTTTTGTGTCTTGAGTTGTGACAGTGTTACGGGATCTGGGAATTACGTGCTGATGGTATTTAGTGCTGTGTTTCGGGTTTCGAGTAGAGAGTTTCGAGTTGAGGATTCCATGTTCTGAGTTCTATGTTTGGACGAAACATCCCCGGAAAACGACGGGCAAATTCATTCATCGGAGCATTATGCCCCAACTTTTTGGGGTTGTCACTTAGAGGAATGACCGGACTACCCCTTAGAATGACAATCAGTCAGGTGTTATTCTGAGCTTGCGAAGAATCTTATGATAGTCAGATAGGGAGAATCAGGTAAAAGTTTTCTTGTTTTTACAAATGAAAAGAATATTCTCTCTGGTAAATAGAACTCCCGGTGTATTCGTTCCAGCCCCCGGAGGCGGGCGATAGTATGGTAATAGCAATTACTGGAAAAAATAACAAGCCACGGCAGTGGTGACAGAGGATTTCACCCAAGCCACCGGCTTGAAAACGAATCCCGAAACCTCTCCCCGTCACATACGACCATCCGGCTAACCCCGGGTGCTATTCTTCTGTGAATTACTCTTCCCCGCTACCATCCCAACAATGGGTACACAACTGCTCTTTCGGTAACCCAATGGCTTCCACTAAATCATCCAGTTTCTGAAATTTTAACGTGGTTAGTCCCAGATTTTCCCTGATTTGATCTACCATTTTGTGGTAATCTTCACTTTCCGGGTCTGTATATTTTTCGAAATCGGTATCTTCTGTTCCCTCCAGATGGAAGATGGCTTTACGGGTAGCCAGCTCCAGTTTGGTGCGCGACTGGCTGAAGTTCAGATATTCACAGGGATAGATAAGTGGCGGGCAGGCTATGCGCATGTGAATCTCTTTGATGCCTTCATTGTGCAGGTCTTTCACATTGTCACTCAACTGTGTGCCGCGAACAATGGAATCGTCCAGAAATATTCCTGATTTGTCTTTTAGAAGTGCCGTGTTGGGGATCAGCTTCATTTTAGCGACCAGTTCGCGCATTTTCTGATTTTGAGGCATAAAACTGCGCGGCCATGTAGGAGTATATTTGGCATAAGGGCGCATGAGCGGAATACACGCCTGGTTGCTGTATCCCATGGCATGACCAATGCCGGAATCGGGAATCCCTGCCACGAAGTCGGCCTTCTGGTCGTCATTTTCGGCCAGTTTCTTCCCACACCGGTAGCGGCACTCATCAACGTTGATGCCTTCATAAAACGATGGTGGGTAACCGTAATAAACCCACAGAAACGAGCAAATCTGCATTTTTTTTGATGGTTTGCGCAATACTGAATAACCTTCTGCCGTAATTTCCACTATCTCGGCAGGCCCCAGATATTTTTCTGTTTTAAATCCCAAATTCTGAAACGAACTGGTTTCGCTTACAGCACAGTAAGCGTTATCTCTTTTTCCGATTATGATGGGTGTACGGCCCACTTTGTCGCGGGCAGCAATGATACGGTCTTCGTGCAAAATCAGCATGGAGCAGGAACCTTTGATAGTTTCATAGACATGCTCAATGCCTTCTTCAAAACTCGATTTTTCGCAGATCAGCATAGCCACCAGTTCTGTGGGGTTGATGCCTCCCTGACTGGTTTCGGAAAACATCTTGTGCTGCGAAAGAAAACGGTCGGACAGTTCCTCCAGGTTGTTGATTTTGGATACCGTACACAAACCAAAGCGCCCCAGATGGGAAAATGTGACCAGCGGCTGTGCTTCAAAATCGCTGATGATTCCAATGCCCGATTTTCCTGAAAAGTTGACGATGTCGCCCTCAAACTTATTTCGGAAGTATCCATCTTCCAGACTGTGAATGGCACGTTGGTAGCCATCGGTGGAATTGTAAAAAGCCATTCCCGCACGTTTGGTACCCAGGTGAGAATGATAATCTGTGCCATAAAATACATCTGCTACACAGTCAACTTTTGATGTTGTTCCAAAAAAACCGCTCATTGTAAATTGCTCTAATGATTTTCAATTATTGATTTCGGGAAGCCACAAAAATAGAAATATTGTTCGGTTCTAAAGGTAGTTTATCAGGTTTAATTGTGTGAATATGTTGGAATGAGTTTATCGTGTCATTACAATTAATTCCAATTGCCGGACGGAGAGTTACAGTTTGAAGTTTTTCTATGAGATCTCCCTCCCCCTCGTTTCCGCACGAGGGGGTTATTACCCGTCGTCTCTGACGACCAACCAACCGTACTCTGCCTCATATACTAACCTCTGAGCCGCCCTACAAAAAAGGTGTTACCACTGTTGTGGCTTTTTTTCTATAAAATTTTATTTTAATAATTTATTTGATAAATTCACAGGCGATTAATACACTATACCTAACTTAACACTAATTATTATGAAGAAAAAGACAATTAAAGTCACTGTTGATACCGATGGTTTGATTGATTTTTTTGGAAAAGACCCCACTTGGGGAACAGCCTCCAAACCATTGGTAGCCGATGATTTCTGTAAAATTGATGCCCCCGACATTAAATGGGAAGGCAATAAAATTTTACCGTTGGAAGCCGATACCGAGTATGTAGTAACGCTGGTTTCCAATTCTAAAAAGTACCCGGTTACCCTTTTCGACCGATCCACCGGCGAAATCAATGGTGAAATCAACATGGATTTGATTACGCCTACCATTACGAAAAGGAAGGAGTGGGCCGAAATATTCGATCTGGATCGCACCAAGTGTGAAGCTACTCTCGATGGCCATTTGATTGTGAAGCCCACGGAAGATGACAAATTTTCTGTTTTTACACCCGAAAAAGTAAAACTCAAAGAAAATATTTTTTATCTGATATTTTTTAAAATTGGGGGGGCGGATAAAATGGCGGTGATTGATCCATTGATTAAGAATAAAACGGATCCCGATGATTAAACATGTTTTGCTATCAACATTGTAATAGGACAATTCTTAATATGTTACTTGTCTTTCTGATATTAAAAAGGACTTGGATAGGAGTATATTTATTCCTATCCATTTTTACATGTTATCCGTTAGCGGCGGAAAACTCTTCCAATAAAAATGAAATAGACAGTTTAAGGAACCTTTTAGGTTCGACATCAGATTATGATCAAAAAATTAGATTGTTAATCAAAATCTCAGATGCTTATTCAGGCAGCCCGGTTGAAATGTTGAAAACTGCTAGAGAGGCATTATTACTCTCAGAGAAAAAGAATAATAGGAAATTGGAAGGTTATTGTTATGAACAAATTAGTCTTGCCTATAGAGATTTGGGAAACTACTCTAAGTCAATTGAGTCCTCTTTCAAAGCTCTTAAAATATATGATGATTTAAATATTCCGGAGAAAACTGCAGGAATGCAACTCCAAATCGGCAGCCATTTTACAGCAGAAAAAAATTATCCCAAAGCCATTCCGTACATATCCCAAGCCCTGAATACCTTCCAGCAACGCAAAGATACCGCCAATGTGGTGCTGGCCATGATTAACCTGGGAGAGACTTACCGATTGGATAGCAACGCAGACAGTGCTGCCATTTTGTTTCAGGAGTGTCTGGAGCTAAATCAAAAGTTAGATAATGATAATGTTGAAATGGTAAAAGGCTATGCCCGGGGAAACCTGGGGATGGTATATTCTACCCAGAATAAAGAGGAAGAAGCTATTGAAATGCTGAAATCAGCGATGGAGATTCTGGGTGAAATGGGCGACTATTACTCCACCTCGGTTTATCAGTCAGAGCTGGCACAGATTTACATCCGGCAGGGGAAAAAGGAGCAGGGAGAGGGACTGTTGCGCGATGCCCTTCAAATGTCAGAACGTGAAAAACTAAAAGAACAAATCCGGGACATCAGTAAAGATTTGTCCCGGTTTTACGAGCAAACCGGACGCTTTCACGATGCTCTGGAGCTGCGGAAACAATACGAAGTTTACCACGACAGTCTGGTGAATATCGAAAACGTTCGTAAGACAGAGCAACTGGAGAGTCAGTACTGGCTCGATCGTAAAGATGCCAACATTCGCATTCTGGAACTGGAACATCAAAGCAAACGCCGAACGGTAATTGTACTTTCTGCCGGAGCTTTAATCCTGCTGGTGTTGCTTTCAGTTCTTTACCGGCTCCAAATTTTACGTAAGCGTGCCTACAAAAAGGTTGCCGAGCAGAAAGACATTATTGAAAAGCGTGAGCAAGAGAAAGCCCTGCTGCTGAAAGAGCTGAACCACCGGGTGAAAAACAACCTGCAGATGGTATCGAGCATGTTCTCATTGCAGGCCGCCCAGTTTAAGGGTGAACCGGCTGCCGATGCCCTGGTGGCTGCCCGTCGGCGCATCGATGCACTGATGCTGATTCACCAGAAACTGTATCGCGAAGATGTGGATACCCACATTCGACTAGCAGATTACATTAAAGAACTGGTGGATAACCTGGTTTATAGTTTCGGCAAAGAGGTGGACTTACATTTAGATCTTTCCACTGCCAGGCTATACATCGATCTGGCCATCCCGCTGGGAATAATCATCAATGAACTACTGACCAACTCATTGAAATATGCATCGGGCGAAAGCAAATTGCGTATTGACGTGGCACTTAAAGAAGAAAATGATAAATTGCGGTTGATAATAGGCGATAACGGGCCGGGAATTCCCGAAGGTTTCGATTTTAGAAAAAGTCGCTCCATGGGAATGAAGCTGGTTCACTCTCTCATCAGGCAGTTGCAGGGCGAACTGACCCAGACCAATGACCATGGTTGCCGGTGGGAGCTATCGATGAGTTCAGACAAACTACAGACTTAATGCATGAGCAACAAGATTAGTATTCTTATTGTTGAAGATGAATTTATGATCGCCGAAGATATCGCCATGCGCCTGGAGGACATGGGGTATGAGGTGGCAGAAAAAATCGACAACGTAGAGGAAGCGATCGCCTGGCTTGATGAAAACAAGGTGGATATTATGCTGGTGGATGTGAACCTGAGGGGAACCAAAACCGGAATCGATCTTGGACGCGTTGTCAACGAACGGTTTCACATTCCTTTTGTATTCCTCACATCGCTGGCCAATCATGAGGTGGTGGAGATGGCCAGCCAGGTAAACCCTGCGGCATATCTGCTAAAGCCTTTCAACGACCGGCAGGTTAAAGTATCGGTAGATATGGCCTTGCGGAATTTTTATGGTGAAAACAGGAAGGAGTGTGACGACTATAATGAATCTACTAATGCGAATCAAGAGTATGTATTGAAAATGCCCGGTTGTCTCTTTTTGAGGAAAAGCACCAGCTATCATAAAGTAAATTTTAATGACATCCTTTGGCTCGAAGCAGAGAGCAACTATACCACCATCCACACAAAAACCGAGAAATACACCTACTCTGTGGTGTTGAAAAACTTCGAAGAAAAACTTCCATCCAAAGAGTTCATGCGGGTACACCGCTCATTTATTGTAAATCTCTCCAATGTAACCGGTTTTGAAGGCAATACACTTTTTATGGACAATCAAAAAATTCCTGTTACACGGTCAGCACAAGAGAAGGTTTTCAGGCATTTTAGGGTAATATAGAATTATATTTGTAACCTGAGCATTCTGAGATCATGAAGATACTTGATAGAAAGATTCTTCACTATGTTCAGAATAACAAAAGACTTGAAATTCATGACTTTTTGGACAGCCTGATTTGATAGATTTTCAGGAAGATCAAGATTTATGAAGATAAAGTAAAGAAGATATTGTAGAAGTGACCTGCCAGCGCTTGACCAGAGCAGCTGACAGGTCTTTCTTCCAGACAAACTGAGATAGAGAGAGTTTGGTTAAGACGCTTCCTGAAGTTGTATTTTTGGGAACCATCTGAAGATGCAGACAGGCTTTTCCTCAGGATGCGACTTATCCATAATCTGAAGATCTATGTGATAATTCAGGTCTATATTAGGTTCACTTAAAGGGGTGTTTTCTTTTATTTGCGTTTGATATCTGAAATCGGCAAATGCAGCGGCCCAGAACAAATCTTTTCCAAATAGTCCTATGGTGGACGGATTTTCTTTTTCAATATCGGGATGCAGGACCGGCGTATAATGAAATACTTCCTGCCAGTCTAACTTATCACTGGCTGCGGGAGAGACTTCCTTGATCATTATGTCGAACGGTGAGTTATGGTAAATATTGGCTTCCCACCATCGCAGCTCATCACCGGGTGCCGCCTTTACGATCAGGTTGTTGGTTCCCTGACCATCCACCACATGACGACGGTCTGCCATCATGTAGATGTACGAAGAAAAATCATCTTCCTCTTTAAGGGTAAAAACAGGAATATCTTCGATTATTGAGGCGGATTCAATCATTTCCTGTATCCTACGGTCTTTTATCAGTGCGGCAGAATCTACCAGCACCAACATGCCAATTACATTGCTCATTTCTTTGCCTGGTTGAAAGGTTAATTACCAAAGGCAGGGTCTTTTGGTGAAAAAATGGTCTGAAACAGGGCGGGGTTGTAATTCAATGTGAAAGTAATGGCAGAAGAAGAGTATTCCTAAAATCATGAGTGAGCGGGGGGCGAAATTGAGTGAGCGGTTTTTTTTTGTTAGTAGTTAATTAAAAATGGCTGTTGGTTAATTATGTGTTGTGATTTTTCATAAATCCATTGTCTCTTGTGCTTTTTCCTTGCAACTCCGGGGTGAACTATTTTCAAGTTGTATTAGATGGGAACACTTTTCCTTCACAGATGGCTGGACATTGTAACCGGTAAATATGTGAATAAATCAGGTTTAACAACAGCATTAAAAATTAAATCCAAAATTAAAGTACCATCTTAGCCGGTTGTCGGTGTTGTTGCCACCGGCACCAACTTGCAGAGGCCCCAGAAAACTGTCGTAGGCCAGCATCAGACCGTAGCCGTACACGCGGTCTGTTTTATCCAGGCCAATAGGTTCAATCCGTTCAGGAAGATTAGTGGAGGAAAAAAGTATCCCTCCTTTGGCATTGATGTGTATCTGGTTTAATATCCGGTAGCGCAGGTCTATTTCAGCAAGGGCAAAATCCTCTGCCAGTTTTTCGCGAAAAGAATAGCCGATAAAGTGAACTTCGTTGCTACGGTTGTTAAAGGGAAGTCCGCCAATAAAGGTGTGATCCAGAAGCGGAATCTCTTTATTGGTAAGTTGTCCGGAGAGCCTGATTCCCGGAGTGAATCGTCTGCTCACCGGGAAATATTTGTTCCAGGTTCCTCCAACGGTAAAATATTGGGAGTTGGGAATATTAGTAATCGGAGCAATCATTTCTTTACTGTTGGGATTTCCTTTGTAAAGTTCGCTTCCAGCAATGTTGAAACGGTAAAATAAATTGATATTGGAGCCCTTGACAGGGAAATACCTGCGGTTTAGAGAGCTGTAGGAAAAGTCGAACCGGGAAGATAGAAATGTATTGCCAAAATGTTCAACTCCTGCATAAAAAATGTCTGAGAATCCGCTTTTGTTTTGAAGGGTTGAATGGGTATAGCGCACAAACGCCTCCATTTGCCAGTAGGTTCCCAGGGTGGTCAGGATTCCTGCCTGAACATAGGAGTATTGTTGCTTAAAGTTTCCGTATTGAGAGCCGTTTCCCAGATACACAGGAAGGTTATTATTCTCATAAGTAGCAGCAATCTTTGCGGCGGCCACCTGGTTGTTCCCCATGTAGTTGAGGTGACTAGTATTGAATCTTGGAGTTTCCGAAATATCGGTGGTAAAAGAGGTTCGTGATGAATTTCCGAAAAGGTTGCGGATGGTTAAATTGGCCAGTAACCCTGCCTTGTATTCATTATCGTAGTGCAATGAGAGTTTTATTTTGGCCGGATTGCTTTCTTCCACATTTAAAACCAACAGATTACCGTTTTCAACCGAGTAGAGATGATAGGTAATATTTTCGAAATACCGGGTGCCCATGGCACGTTCGATGCCATAGCGTATTTTTTTGCTGGTAATGGTATCACCGGTTTGAATTCCCATATTTCCAAGCAGGAATTGTGGGGTGGTGGTCTTTTGCCCGTTAATTTGAATTCTGGAAACAAGCTTTTCCCGGTTCACTTCCTTATCAATATTCAGCAGAGGCTGGGACCTAATACCTTTGTCTCTTTTCAGGTCACGCAGTTCATCAATTTTTTTTCTGGCTGCTTCTTCTCCAATACTAATAATTTTCCGGGTGTCGGAGAAACTTGCTGTATTGAATTGTTCCAGAGGAGGTGAAATGAACAGATCTGTTCTTTTTATCTCACCCTGTAAGGACAGGTTTCCACCAATGGTGGCTGAAGCCATAAGGATTTCGGGCAGAGTTTGAGGATCTCTGCTTTCGGGTTTGTTTTGATAGCCTACATATATTCCGATAATGATATCGGCACCCATCTTATGGCACAGGGAAACCGGGAAATTATTAAGAATTCCTCCATCTACAAGCAACATAGAATCCAGCTGGACGGGTACAAAAACGGACGGAATAGACATGCTGGCCCGGAGTGCTGTTGTGAGGTTTCCCCGGTCAAATACATATTGATTACCACTGATCAGGTCGGCAGCCACACATTGGAAGGGAATGGGGAAATCATCAAATGTTTCAGTATCTGAAATATGCCAGGTCAGCCTTGATATAAGTTCACTTATTTTCTGGCCGCGGATAAGGCCGGAAGGAATTTCCAGGCCGTCCTTGGTAATGTTAAACGCGGCCTGGTAGCGGTTGTAATCTTCTTTTTCCTGAGGAGATACTGACGAAAGGGGAATCTGGTCGGACAATAATTCAGACCATGAAACACTATTTACAATGGAATCCAGTTCTTCGGCATTGTACCCGATGGCATAAAGTCCTCCAATGATGCTACCCATACTGGTTCCCGTAATGTAATCGGGAATAATTCCTTCTTCTTCCAACACTTTCAATACTCCGATATGAGCCAGTCCTTTTGCCCCCCCGCCACTGAGTACCAGCCCAACCTTTGGACGCTCGCGCTCTTCCTGCGCCTGAACTTGAAATATCCCGAACAGAAAAAAAAGAAATATGAATAGTGGTGTTTTTTGCATGACGACCAGCCGTTTTATACAAAAGTACAAGAATCCTGTCAACCGGATGTAGCAGGCAGGTTAATAATTGGTTAAAACAGCATTTTTAAGGGATCAAACGTCCTGCGATTGTCTGCGGAAATCTTTTTTTATCGGACACCAATAAATGAGAAATACATATTTAAAAAATCAATAAGCCCGGGCAGGGTGACATTTCCGTGAGATTCATTAGCTTTATTCTAACTGCAGCGCTTCCAATACAATTCTTACAGAAGTTTCGGGCGTCAAACCTGTGGTGTCGACGGTCAAAGTTGATTTTTCGTACCAGGGAGCTCTTTGTTTAAGAGTACCGGTGATATATTCCAGCAGTTTTTCTTTATTCTTCCCGGCAATCAGAGGGCGGTGTTCCCTTCCAGGCATCAAACGTTCTGCCAATTCGGATGGTGAAACCCTGAGATAGATGGTGAGTCCGTGACTGTTCATAATCTCCATATTATCGAAACGGCAGGGGGCACCTCCTCCTGTGGCAATCACGGTCTTTCCGAAATTTGTGCTTTCATGAACCGCCTGACGTTCTAATTCCCGGAATTTTTCTTCTCCATACCGGGAAAAGATCTCCGAAATGCTCATTTTTTCCTGATCCTCAATGTATTTGTCCAGATCGAGAAATTCGAAATTGATTTCACGGGCCAGCAGGCGTCCAAAAGTACTTTTGCCGCTGCCCATG
>CAYOFH010000014.1:20682-37512 GCA_964403175.1 uncultured Marinilabiliaceae bacterium | reverse complement strand
CAACCGCAAAGAAAATTGATGAAGGAAATAATGAATTATTTTCAAGTCAATTTTATTGAGGACGTCTTTATTTAGCAGGTAGTTGAACATCGTAATAGATAATTTGTGAATAGTCCAGGCTTAATAGATCGTTAGATTTTTAGAAGTTAGATGAAACCTATAATGCCTGATTCCTGATTTTAACAAGAATAACTTTTAAAAACAAAGAATTGACTGATAGGGTTCTTCGAAAGTTTAACGGAAGGTTGTGGGACTATTGGTAAGTGATAATTTTTATAATGAGTTTGTTTAATTTTCTTGGTTTACTTGTTGTTTTAGTCACAGTTTTTATATTTTTACTCCCGAATATAATTCTAAAACCATAGCCCTGATGCGTTTTTTCTTTTCTTACAGGTTCTTCTGTTTTTTTGTGCTTTTCGCTTTTCGGGTCTATCGCCGATCTTCATCTTTATATTGTTTAACTGCTTAACTCAATTAACCAAATGAAAAATTTATTTCTGACTACTATTTTATTGTGGGTTTTCATATTAAGTGCCAATGCCCAGGAGGCTGGTGTGGAGAAAAGTATCTGGGGTGCCCAGATAGGTATCCATCCATTGGGGATTTACAATGAAACCGGACTTACAGAAAGCATTGTATTGCGAAGTGAACTTGGTTTTGGATTCGCCTGGAGATCCTCAAGTGGTTTATTTGCCGATAATTCGACAGCATGGGCTGTGATGCCTGTTGTGATGGTTGAGCCCCGCTACTATTACAACCTCAATAAACGACTGAACAAGGGAAGACGGATAAACGGGAATAGCGGTAATTTTCTGGCACTAAGTGTCGGAATTGAACCCGATTTTGGGCTTACGTCTGATAACGTAGAGCTGGATAAAGGGTTTCATGTAATCCCCATGTGGGGTATAAGGCGCAGCATTGGTAGCAGCTTTTCTTTTGAAACTTCCATCGGACTTGGGTATGCCTGGTCTTTCGATGAATATACACTCTACACCGGGGAGAGAATCAGCACTACAGATAGTGGTGTTGTTTTGGGATTTAGGCTGGCTTTTGGGTACTGGTTTTGAAATTTCCCATTTCATGTTAACCCACTATAAAAACTTAATACTTTCCTTTATACGCCTTTCGAAAGAGATGGGGCCACTTTATGGCGCATTGGTGGGTATTATTCTTTTTTTCGTGGGAGCTTTTCTTTACACCACCGAAAATGTGGCACTTTCGGGTGGTATCTCGTTAGGAATAATGGTGTTGATTCATTTTGGAAGAAAAGACGGTTTTTATTTGAAACATTTCTTCGGAAAGCAGAAATACCGGATGTTGCTGGGGGAGTATCTTCTTCTGGGTTTGGTTTTTCTTATCTCCTGCATTGTTAATAATCACTGGCAAACTCTATTGATTTTTCTTCCTGCACTTTGCTTCATCCCTTTTATGGGTTCCGGCGTGAGTTCCGAACAGTGGCAGAATTTCCCGGTGTTATTCAGTAAAGGTTCGCTCGTATATAAGTCCGGCTTTCGATTGTACTATCCATTGTGGCTGCTTTGTCTGGCATTGCTTTACCTCACTTCGGTATTGGGAAAACAGGATATTTTTCTGACGCTGGTTTACGCTTATGTGATAATTGTATCCGGTTTTCATGCATTATGGGAGGAGATGGAGGAGCGGTTCCGGTCAATAGAGTTGTGATTACTTTGAAACCGAATTTATTCAATGATAGTTTTTATTTCATCCCTGAGTGGAGCCAGATGTTTTTTTATTATGGCCCAAACCATTGATGAATCAACCCCATCATAGGCATGAATTAGCCGATTTCGGAATCCGATAATCTTTCTGGAGTGGGATAGGCTAATTTCCGGGTGGATTGAATCAAACTTATTAACAGCTTCACCTATGATTCCCAATTGTCGTTCAACGGCACTCTGGTTTTTAAATCACTTACGAAGTCGTAATAATTTGTAAGTGATTCTGTAAATTCCTCGATTAATTCTATTGCCTGGAGAATATCATACAAATACTTGAGTCCCTTTTCCGTCATAGATTAAGACTTTCGTTGAATCGATATTTTTTTTTAAATATGGGTTTCGGATGGATGAATCAGTCAATAAATCAACTTTTCTATGGAAAAAGTTTTCAAATTTATCCCACAGTGATATTAGCTTCTCACCTTTGTCTAAAGGGTCCAGAGTATCAAGTTCCACCAATAAGTCGATATCACTTGAATGAGGATCAAAAGAGTCAGTAACAGATGAGCCAAAAGCATACAGGTGTTTGACATTGTGTGTTTTACACAGTGTTTTGAAATCATCAATATGTTGAGCTATTTCATCTTTTATCTGCATAACTCAAAGATATTAATTTTTTTCAAACAAATTGAGGGCTTCACTTCAAGTGAAACCCTCAATAAATCATCTTAATATAAATTTTATCCCTTTGTAATTGCTTCCCGCATGGCATCTACTCCCGGAAATCCCGTATGTCGTGCAACCTGTTTGCCCTCTTTATCAAAAATCATAAAGGTAGGAACTCCTTCAATTTCCAGATTTTTGTACCAGTACTGCCACTGCACATCGCTTACCCGGTAATGATGACCATGTATGTCGGGCACCATTTTATTCCATGTGCCGGTAGGGGATGTTTCTCCTGTAAGGTAAACAAACACCACATCGTCGTCTTTCATCTCTTCTTTGAGCGGTTTTATTTGTTCCATGGCACCGATGCATGGGCCGCACCAGGTGGCCCAGAAGTCAACGACAATGGTTTTTCCTTTGTGTTCGGCAAGTATTGCCTCAAACATCTTATCCTCGGAAGTTGTGGGGATATCATGAATGACAAACGCATCTCCTGAGGCGGCTTTGTTGGCTTCTATAATTCTTTGAAGTTCGTCATTTTCATTTATAAGTTTGTTTGAAAACGCATTATTTGCAAAAATAGAATTGAGTTGTTGCTTTTGTTCTTCTGTAAGGAAATTGAGTTGTTGTAATTCTTCATACAGAATCTGAGCTTTTGTTATTTCAATGATCAGGTCGCTTTTTTCATTCAGGACTTCTGTGAGTTTTTCGCCAACAGCAGTGGTCTTTTCAATTCCCTGATTCTCATGTAATACACCCTGCAACGTTGGTAAATAACTAATGCTTCGTACGAGATTGGGAAATTCACGGTCATACGACAAATCATCGGTAACCATATCATTAATAAAAGAATAATAGTCAGGGCCCGGATTTTCTATCCGAAAATCTGTTTCTCCCCATTTCTCCCTTGGAATGTTGTTGGCTGTCATGTGGGCTTCCATCAGATAATTGAAATAAAACATTAGATAATGGAGGTGCTTTGATTTGGCAACAACCGAAAGTAAATTTTTTTGCGGAGCCCTCATATTTATTGTTTCAATTTGTTTCTGAGTTGCCTGCCATTTGTCCAAAAGATGCTTTTTATAATCATCGGGATTCATACCTGTGATTTCATTTATGAAGGCATCCTGATCAAATAGTTCTTCAAGTTTATTGTCAATTTCAGCAAGTTGAGCCGGTGTTATGGAACTTCCGGATGTAAATACATAAATTGAATCTTCAGGTTCTTTATCAGTCCTGTAGCGTGATTCAAAACGTGTTTTCATTCTCAGATCGGCATCAATGGTTATGTCTTTTCCCGGTTCCAGGAAAAGTGTTCCAAGTTTATCGGTATAGATAATGGAAGGCGTATTGACAGGTATATCCCCGCCGAAAGTTCCATCCTCTTTAACAGTCAGTTTTGTATCCAGATAATCACCGGATATCAAATCAAAGGTGTAAAATGTTATGTCGTAAGGCATCATCGCCTTTTTGAAGCCATGAAGCTTTCCTGATATTTTTGCCGGCTCTTCACTGAAGATAGGATCGGGGAGTGATAATTTCTGAGTCTCCTTACTAAACGTAGATTTTGAAATTGTTTCGGCCGAGGCATCAGGCAGGAGAGAGATTCCCCAAATTTTGAAACAACTCTCACAATCACTTTCTATAAAATCAATCTTGGTAACATCGGGATCTAAAGGTGGAAAATAAAGTTTGAACGATGATTCCCCCGATTCAGGCATCCAGTGTTCCTCATCGATTTTAATCCCATCAGCTTTTACAAGAAATAGTTTGGTTTCTGTCCCGCTTTCCCTGATGTAGGAATCGCTGGCAATTTTGATCCACCAGCCCGGACGAAAAAAGGCATCCAGGTGCAGAATGGTTGCACTATCAGAAGTCTCTATTTTGTTTATTTCAATTGTTTTTCCGCTCCAGGTTTCAAACACCGGTTTTTCGATGACCGACGGCCTTTGCTGGCTGCAACTGAAAAGAATGATTGCCAGTAGAATACTTAAAAATGAATTTTTCATGATTAAAGAATTAGAGTGATTAGTTTTCTTAAGATGAAGTGGCAGGAATGATTGTGCAAATAAATTTTGGCGCAAAATTATGTGGGTAGCCAATGGCTCTGAGGATATAATTTTGAGATCGTACGAAAAGGGGTTTTAAATTGACTCGTTAAGATCGGACGGCTATTACTTGAGGATCGGCATGAGCTACCGTAAGGGAGTAGTATAAAATTATGTTTCATTACTTGAGGCTTGGGTTGAGTTACAGGTTTTTAATTTCGAAAGCTAAAATACATTTTAATTTCGAAAGAACAAAACAGTTTTTTAATTTTAAGCCGTTTTTCTTTGAGGAGTTTGTAAAACAGCTTTTTAATTGAACTTCCAGATCATTTTTCAAGGCCAGATCTCTCATTCAACTCTCAGATATACTATTAACTGTAAAAAATACGCTGCCCACAATGAAAGGGTTAAAATCTTTCTTTCAGGTAGTTCTATATTTAACTTCTGCCTTCTTCCTCACTACTTCACAACTTTTCTAATAATTATCATACCCCAATTTCCCCCGGAAGTGTATTTTTGTTGCATTAAAACCACTCACAAACTTCCATGAACCAGCGCCTAAAAGTATTTGCAGCCCTTACCGCCACCATGCTCTTTTGGGCTTTCTCGTTTGTATGGACTAAGGTAGCCTTTACTGTATGGACACCCATTTCTACAATCTGGCTGCGGTTGGTACTCAGCTCTCTTTTCATTTTTGGATATTTGGCATTGACCAAACGGTTGGAGCCTTTGCGAAAGAAAGACCTTAAGTGGTTGATGGTGCTATCTTTTTTTCAGCCGTTCCTTTATTTCATGGGAGAGAGCAACGGACTAAATTATCTCAGCTCCACCATGGGATCTGTCATTGTGAGTACCATTCCTCTTTTGGCCCCCATTCCCGGGGTATTGTTTATGAATGAGCGGTTTTCGTGGCTCAACCTGCTGGGGATTGTGATATCCTTTACCGGGGTGGGACTGATTCTTTTTGAAAATGGTTTTGAGCTGAAAGCACCCATCGAAGGATTGTTATTTATGGCTCTTGCCGTTTTTGCTGCTCTGGCGTACTCCGTTGTAATTAAGCGGATGGGAAACCGTTATTCGCCGGTGAATCTTACTGCCTGGCAAAACCTGTTTGGTGTCGGTTTTTTCTTTCCCTTTTTCTACCTTAATGATTGGGAGCATTTTGTTTCTACTCCCCCAACAACCGATGCACTTGGTTCGCTTTTTTTGCTTGCAGTTTTTGCATCTTCCTTTGCCTTTATCTTTTTTGCCTATGGCATTGCGCGTATCGGGGTTACCCGTGCCAATGTTTTTGCCAATATGATTCCGGTTTTTACGGCCATTTTTGCCTGGATGGTGTTGGATGAAGCACTTACCCTTAAGAAACTTGCCGGTATTGCGATTGTTATCGGGGGATTGTTTATTTCGCAATTACGAAAGCATAAAAATAGCGTCTAACCGGTTTTTCAAGTAAATCATCAAATAAGTCTACACTTGAGAAGGTAAATTATCAACAACTTACTGGTCAAAAGCATGTTTTATATTTGAATGAGTTTTACTGTTCAAAAGGCGGGGAGAATGCATTTGAAGCTGCAAATCTCTATTTTGAGAACGATAATATAAAATTACCATTCTTAGAAAATGTACTTAAAAGAAAGATTAATGTCTGTAAAAATCTTCTCGTTGGCGTAGTTAAACAATACTCCTGGCTCAAGGTGTATGTTGTTGGTAATAGAAACAGGGTATCCCAGATAACCGGTTAAGTACCATTTGCTTTTGTCTCCAGGAGAAGCAGTGGTTTTAACGAATGGGTTGTCAGACAAGTCTTTAGAATTGAGGAATCTCTCATAATAAGTTCCCAATCCAACGTTAACAAAATTACTGTTGTACATAAGCATTAGCGGAATGCTTATGTAGTTAAGCCTCAATTTCGCTTCATAAGTAAAGGAATAACTTACGCCGGTTAAAATGAATTCAATGTGATCTTTTTGGCTTTTGTAGATTAGCCCTGATTGCAACCACAAATTACCTTTTAAATTTCGTGACAATAAAGCACCAAACCCTTTTTGCTTATCAGAATTATTGATCCTACAGGACGTTGCTGCTTCAACGGTCCATTTTGTGGGGCTCTGTGGATAAGTGATTGTTTGAGAAAACAACCAACATAAGAAAACAATGATGAGTTTGCGCATAAATGGAGTCTTTGCAATGGTTGGGAAATCAAAGGATTTTTTGTTATTTCATGCCTAGCTCATGCATGATAAAGGAATAAATATCAGCCCCTTTCTGAATTCTGGAGGAATAAGTAAAACCTCCGTAATGTCCGGCTCCCTCCTCAACTTTCAACAGGATGGGATTGGTTTGTACCTGGCGATTCTGTAGGCGGGCTACAAATTTGTAACTATGGAATGGCGGTACCCGGTCATCATTTTCGGAAGTGACCAAAAACATTGAGGGATAATTATGCTCCTCCCGGATATTATGCAGAGGAGAGTAATTTTTAAGTCTGCAGAAGCTTGAACTGTCCGCTACGGTTCCATACTCATCAATATGCCACGGGCCAACTGTGAATTGCTCAAAACGTATCATATCGGTGGGGGCGACTACCGGCACTACTGCTTTGAACAGATCAGGTCGCTGCACTGCTGACGCCGCGACTACCAGTCCTCCGTTGGAGACTCCCGTGGCAGCCAGTAGATCAGGATTGGTGTAGTTTTGGTCAATTAGATATTCTGCCGCCGCAATAAAATCACTAAAGGAATTTTGTTTGTTCTTTCCTCTTCCGGCTTCCGCCCATTTGGGGCCTTTGTCGCCTCCTCCGCGGATATTGGCAAAAGCAAAAATACCGCCGTGTTCTACAAAATGAATGATTTCCGACCTGTAAGAAGGAGTGGAAACTATCCCGAATCCGCCATAGGCATTCAGAAGAACCGGGTTATTCCCATTTTGTTCCATCTCTTTTTTGTGCACCAAAACCAATGGAACCTGAACACCTTCTTCCGATTCATATTTCACTTCGGTGTATTCAAATTGTTCAAAATCGAAAGGAACTTCTGTGCGTTCCACAACTTCTTTTTCATAAGTCCTGATGTTAAGTTCATAAACCACAGGCGGCACTGTCCATGAGGTCAGAATAAACCGAACCACATCTTCTTCGGGTTCTCCTTCGAGGGCATGAATGGAAGAAATAAAAGGGTATTTGGCCTGATGTAAAACAGTTCCGTCATAACCCGTTACCATAAGGATGGGGTGGTTGTCCGATTGCAATGTTAGTACCAGGCGGTCGTCGTAGGTAACAACATCCATTAGGACGCCATCGGAGAACGGAGGAACTATTTCTCTCCAATGCAGAGGTTTTTCAGGATCAATTTCCACCACACTGTTGCTGCCTGATGCACTATAAGTGAGTGCAATAAATTTACCATTTCGGCTGTCTACTATTCGTAAATCCCTGTCAAAATTGGTAATTAACGGACGGAGAAAAGTTTGATGAGAATGAAAATCTTTATAGAAAACATTTGTTTTCCCGTTTCTTTCATCAGTTTCAACCAGTACAAAGAATTGCTCATCAGAAGTGGTTTGGAATTGGAAATTGACCCATGGTCTTTCCGGTCTTTCGAATACCAGTTCGTCCATCTCCTGAGTATTCCCGATTTTATGGTAGAATACTTTCTGACCTGAGGTCTGTCCGAATTTACCTTCCTGATCAAAAACCGAATAAAAAAAACCGTTTCCCTGCCATGCTATATTCGAAAACTTAACCCCTTTTAGATGGTCCTTCAAATGTTTTCCCGAAGGCAGGCCAACAACCCCGATTTCGTGCCAGTCACTGCCGTTCCGGGTATATTGATAAGCCAGAAGATCAGAATTCTGCGATACAGCGTAGGATGAAATATTAATCTTATCCTTTCTGGAAATGTCATTGTAGGGATCGATAAGAATTTTTCTTGTTTCTTTGTTGCGACTGGTGTTTATCAGAAGTGATGAACCGATACGCGTATCCCGGTAAGCATATGAGAAAAAGTAATCTCCCGCTTTTTGTGGAAAGTTATAGCGAACATGTTTGTTCTTGTGAATTTCATTAAATGAGTTGGATTTTCTTTCTGCCTTCTTCAGCCATTTTCCGGACATTTCGTTTTGCCTGGAAACCCATTCGATGGTCGCAGAGGTTTCTGTTTTCTCGAGCCATTGATAGTTGTCCTCAATGATATGGGTGTTGAAAAAGGTATCTGTAACCTGCTCCTGTAGGGCAGGAATGGGGTTATAGTCCTGAGAAAAGGTTGATCCTGAAATGACGAGGATAAGGGAAAGGAGTGAATAGCGCATAATGTGGGTTTTAGGGAGTGATTAAAACAGATTATGATTCTCTTGCGTAATTAATGGCAATTTATATGTTTCCTGGCGTAAGCACAAATCAACCAGAGAAGGGATATATTAATTTTTTCGTCCCAAACGATGGCTT
The DNA here is from genome assembly GCA_964403175.1 of uncultured Marinilabiliaceae bacterium. Classification (GTDB taxonomy): domain Bacteria; phylum Bacteroidota; class Bacteroidia; order Bacteroidales; family Marinilabiliaceae; genus Marinilabilia. The sequence goes on along the minus strand of CAYOFH010000014.1, from coordinate 28,678 downwards.
AATTTTTCCGTGGAAAACCAATAGCAGCAGATCTTATTTCAAAACATGAGTAGCCAGCAGTTTCTGTACTTCATAGACATCCACCGACTTATTAAATTTTTTCTGAATACTGGGTGTGCTTTCTCCCGAGATCCAGATTTTTAATTCGGCATCCAGGTCAAATGTTCCGGCTGTTTCGATGCTGAAGCGGGAAATGCTGCCATAAACAACGGAAAAATACTCTGTTTTTCGTGCAGAGAGCCCTTGTTTGTCGATCAACAGCAGGCGTTTGGAGGTGAAAATAAAAGTGTCCCGGGTTAATTTAAACCCGATTTCAATCTCTTCATCGTCGGTCAGTAATTTGGAGTATTCGGCCCTGATTTTTTCAGGGTCAACCGTTCCGGCGTTGCCCATCAGAGAAGAAAAAATGCCCATAATTGATAGTGTTTAGGGTTTGAGTTGTAAAGATAATAAAAAAAATTTCAGGCTCACCCCTTTATTAATACCCATTTTTGGGATGATCGTTGTAAGCCACAATAAACCTGATCTGTTTATATACTTGTAAATAACCGGTAAAATTTCTGAGGTGCAGGCAGGAATCTGCAATTGACCAGGCTTAGAGCCCATAAAAAAATATGATTTGAATAAGGGTTGCTATTTGATATTTCTTTTAGGCTGCTTCGTATCAGCTCCATATCAACGTCGTACCTGCTTCAGTATAAACTCATATTAAACTCATTGTAAAGTCATATTAAAGTCTACTTAAATTCAATTATAATTGAGTTTAATCAGACTTTAATATGACTTTATAATTACTTTAAAACAAATTTATAGTGAATCAGTATCGGCGTTGGTACGAAAGAGTCACGGAACAGGCTCTTCCTGAGGATTAATGGTTGCTTTCCTGACAACCACTTATAAACAAAAAGCCGGCTCGAAGCCGGCTCAAAAAAATATTTGTGAGGGTATATAAATCACCCGCCTATAGCCGGGTAATATATTCCTGTATGTGATTAAAATTCGGCACTTTTGGGCGCTCTTGGGAACGGAATTACGTCACGAATATTGGTCATTCCGGTTACAAAAAGCATCAGACGCTCAAAACCCAGTCCGAAACCACTGTGAGGTACTGAGCCAAAACGGCGGGTATCGAGGAACCACCACATCTCTTCTTCCGGGATGTTCATTTCAGCCATGCGTGTAGTCAGTTTTTCGTAGTTTTCTTCCCGCTGCGAACCACCAATAATCTCACCAATTTGCGGGAAAAGCACGTCCATGGCACGAACGGTGTTGTTGTCATCGTTCAGTTTCATGTAAAACGCTTTGATTTCTTTCGGGTAATCTGTAAGAATCACAGGCTTCTTGAAATGTTTCTCTACCAGATAACGCTCATGTTCTGACTGAAGGTCTGTTCCAAATCCTTTGACGGGATAATTAAACTGGTTTTTCTTGTTGGGCTTTGAATTCTCTAATATTTGAATGGCCTCTGTATAAGTTATGCGGGCAAAATCATCCTCCAGAACAAACTTCAGTTTTTCAATGAGTTCCATGGCCCGGTCGGCCTCTTTTTTGCCTTTCTCCTCCTGTTGCTGACGCTGACTCAGGAATTCCAGATCGTCCCTGCAGTTAGTGAGTGCATACTGAATCAAATACTTTAGGAATTCCTCGGCCAGATCCATATTCTCCTTGAGTTCATAGAAAGCCATTTCAGGCTCAATCATCCAGAACTCTGAGAGGTGGCGTGACGTATTGGAGTTTTCGGCACGGAAAGTAGGGCCGAAAGTATATATTTCCGACAAAGCAAGGGCGGCCAGCTCGCCTTCCAGCTGACCGGAAACTGTCAGGTTGGTTGGCTTACCAAAAAAATCTTTGGAGTAATCAATTTTACCATCTTCCGTGCGGGGCAGATTGTCCGGATCCAGTGTGGTTACCTGGAACATCTCACCGGCACCTTCGGCATCCGAAGCGGTAATGATGGGGGTATGGATATTATAGAATCCTTTTTTGTTAAAAAATTCATGTACGGCGAAAATCATTGAGTGGCGCACCCGTGCAATAGCACCGAAAGTATTGGTGCGGAAACGCAGGTGGGCTATCTCGCGCAAAAATTCCAGAGAGTGTTTTTTGGGCTGAAGCGGATATTTCTCCGGGTCACTGTCGCCAAGTATCTCAATGGTTTTGGCAACCAGCTCTACATTTTGTCCCGATCCCTGGGATTCCTGAAGCTCTCCGTCAACCGAAATGGCAGCACCTGTGGTAATGCGACGCACCAGCGCCTCATCAAACTGCTCCATGTCAACAATTATCTGAAGATTATTGATGCCTGAACCATCGTTCAGCGCTACGAAATTTACGTGTTTATTTCCTCTGCGGGTACGCACCCAGCCTTTTACGGTGAAAGACTTTCCAATTTCTGTCGACCTCAGAAGATCGGCTACCTTTGTTCTCTGCATCAGCTTAGTATTTTTAGTCTTGGAGGTCACAAAATTAATGATTTGTTTTAAGGCAACAGCATTTTTTGAGGATTAATAAGGTACAGCGTTCATTAAGGGGCGATTTGGTCTTGTATTTAATAATTTTCTTTTTTTCGATTTCGTGCCTCATAAGGATAGCAATAACTGTTTCAGAGCATTAATTATGACGAGTGTGGCCGGAAAGTAATGGTTTTCGTCTGTTTGTCATTCTGATCGCAGTGAAGGATCTCATAGTCAATAATCTTTAAGAGCATAATGCGTGAAATGTAAGAGCTATAGAGACTTTTTGGACAGCCCGGCCAATAATAACTGCTGACATAAATGATATTCATTAATATTATTTGCCAGAAGAATAAAAAGTTACTACTTTTGCAGACCGAAATAATCCGTACAGGTAGAAAAGAGATTTCCATGAAGGGAACCACCTGCCGGAGAGAATCTAAAAACTTGTATTCAATGTACGCAATTGTATCCATTGGAGGCCAGCAATTCAAAGTTGAGAAAGACCGGAAGGTCTATGTGAATCGCCTCAATGCTGAAGAAGGTGCCTCGGTTGAATTTGCTGAGGTATTATTGGTTGACAACGATGGTGATGTGAAAATTGGCGCCCCTCTTTTGGAAGGTGCTAAAGTAACTGCCAAAGTATTGGCCCACCTGAAAGGCGAAAAAGTGATCGTTTTCAAAAAGAAACGCCGTAAAGGTTACCGCAAGAAGAACGGACACCGTCAGTATCTGAGTCAGATTCAGATCGAAAACATTGAAGGTTAATCACGAAAAAAAATTAATGCGATATGGCACATAAGAAAGGTGTAGGTAGTTCCAGAAACGGACGCGAATCAGAAAGTAAACGTTTGGGCGTTAAAATTTTTGGCGGCCAGGGCGTTAAAGCCGGAAATATCATTGTACGTCAGCGTGGTACCCAGCATCATCCGGGCGATAATGTTGGCATAGGAAAAGACCATACTCTTTTTGCACTGACCGACGGGACTGTTGTTTTTAGAAAAAAACAAGGTAACAGATCTTTTGTTTCTGTTGATCCCGCAGCTGCAGAATAAGTTTATTCGTAAAAAAATTCTCATAATCTCCTGTTTTTGTTACTTTCGTAACAAATTCAGGAGATTTTTTGTGTGTTTCTAAAATATATTGAAAATATGCTCACACTCAAGTATATTCAGGATAACCGGGAAGAGGTAATTGCCCGTTTGAAAACCAAAAGGTTCGACGCTGAGGAGGTTGTGTCAGAAATTATTGCTGCCGATAACGACAGAAAAGCCACCCAGCAGGAGGCTGATAAGAAGCAAAACGAACTTAAAACTGTATCTAAGTCTATTGGTCAGCTTATAAAATCCGGAAAAACCGCCGAAGCCGATGAGGCAAGAAAACAAACAGGCGACCTGAAGGAAGAAATCCGTATTCTGAATGTCAAACTGAGTGAGATAGAGACAACCATCCGGAAATTACTGGTGCAGGTTCCTAATTTACCCCACTCGTCTGTTCCCGCGGGAAAGGGCGAAGACGACAATAAGGTGGAGCGTGAGGGAGGAGAAATCCCTAAACTGGAAAATCCCCTGCCCCATTGGGAACTGGCGTCAAAATACGATCTCATCGACTTTGAATTGGGAACCAAGCTTACAGGTGCCGGTTTTCCTGTTTACAAAGGATGGGGTGCCAAACTGCAGCGGGCTTTGATTAATTTTTTTCTCGATGAGGCTGCGAAAGCCGGTTACGATGAGGTGTTACCTCCCCTGTTGGTAAATGAGGAATCAGGTTTCGGAACGGGGCAGTTACCCGATAAGGAAGGGCAGATGTATCATGTTACTGAGGATAATCTTTATCTGATTCCTACCGCTGAGGTTCCCGTCACTAATATTTTCCGCGATGTGGTGCTTGAAGAGAAAGATCTGCCAGTGAAACAGTGCGCTTATTCTGCCTGTTTTCGAAGGGAAGCAGGGTCATGGGGTGCTCATGTTAGGGGCCTGAACCGTTTGCATCAGTTTGATAAGGTTGAAATTGTGCAGGTGGCCCATCCCGACAATTCTTATGAGATCCTGGATCAGATGGTAGCACATGCTCAGTCACTGATTGAGAAACTGGAACTTCCCTGGCGTATTTTGCGCCTTTGCGGAGGAGATATAAGCTTTACTGCTGCTTTGACATTTGATTTTGAGGTTTATTCAGCTGCGCAGGAACGCTGGCTGGAAGTCAGTTCTGTTTCCAACTTTGAAACCTACCAGGCCAACCGCCTGAAATTGCGTTACCGCAAAACCGGCGAGAAGAAGCCTCAACTTGCTCATACTCTCAATGGTAGTGCTTTAGCCCTTCCGCGTATTGTAGCAGCTATTTTGGAGAATAATCAGACGCCTGATGGAATCAGAGTGCCCAAGGTGTTGGTTCCGTTTATGGGGACCGAAATTATTAAGTAGGGGCCCCTAAATCCCCTAAAGAGAACTTAAAAAGTTAGAATGAACGACAAACGATATATTTTCAACGCCTCTTTTTATACCACCGAGAACTACCAGTCTGAATGGAGAAAGTGGCTTGACGAAATATTTCTCCCTTTTGTGGATGATCAGGTGCCCGACAGTGAGCATGAAATTTTTGAGGTTCAGTCTGATGTTAATAAGGATATGCTTGTTTTTGCCGTGCAAATAAGATGTAGTACGCCAGAGCAGCTTGAGGTGCTACAAAAGGAGTTAAGTACCGTATTTAATAATTTCCGGGCCCGGTTTGGTGAAAGGATAGCCAACTTCAACTCAGTATTAATCAAGATAGACTAAGTGTCGCAAAATGCCGAAAGCTGCTGCAGAAAAAATTATTCTCGGAATTGATCCCGGTACTTCGGTTATGGGCTATGGTATTATAGAGGTTACCGGAAAAACTCCCCGAATGATTTCCATGGGTGTGCTGGAGTTGTCCAAATATAGTGATCACTATCTCAAGCTTCAGAAAATATTTGATCGTGTCGTGAGTCTGATCGATTATTATCATCCTGATGAACTGGCAATTGAAGCGCCATTTTACGGGAAAAATGTACAGTCGATGCTCAAACTTGGCCGGGCACAGGGGGTAGCGATGGCCGCTGCGTTGTCCCGTTCTCTGCCTATCTTTGAATATGCCCCTTTGCGGATAAAGCAGGCTATTACAGGCCGTGGAAATGCCTCCAAAGAACAGGTTGCCATGTTTCTCCAGCAGTACCTTAAGTTGGAAGATATGCCTGAATATCTGGATGCGACTGACGGGTTGGCTGCTGCTGTTTGCCACTTTTTTCAGAAGCAAAATCTGATAAGCAGCGGCGGAGCAAAGAGCTGGAAGGAGTTTATCCGGCAAAATCCTGGAAGGGTGAAATAGAGAGGGGAAAAAGGTGAAATGGTATAAGGGCGATAGGGTAGTCGCCCGTTCTGTAAAAAAAGCCGTCCCCGAAGTTTTGTGCTTCGGGGACGGCTTTTAGAAGTAGTATATATTTTTCACTTCTTAAAAACCTGCTCTGATTTTTTCGGCTATAGCTTCCATTTCTTCTTTCGGGATCTCCAGTTTTGGTTTAGAGAAACTAATATCCGATTCTGCGTTGAGAGGTACCAGATGAATATGAGCATGCGGAACCTCAAGTCCCAGCACTGCTACTCCGATACGTTTGCAGGGCACTGCTTTTTCAATGGCTACTGCTACTTTTTTGGAAAACACCATCATTTCAGCCAGTAATTGATCTTCGAGATCAAAAAGATAATCGGTTTCCTGTCTGGGGATGACCAATGTATGGCCTTTGGCCAATGGGTTAATGTCCAGAAAGGCATAAAACCTGTCGTCTTCTGCAATTTTAAAGCTGGGAATTTCTCCTGCCGCTATTTTCGAAAATATGGTTGCCATAACTTAATATTTTTGAGTAAAAATTGATTTTCTCTAAATTACAAAGAAATATCTATGATCTCAAAAGGCATTATTCCGGATGGTACTTTAATATCTACTTTGTCTCCCACTTTTTTGCCCATCAATCCCTGAGCAATTGGAGTGGAAACGGAAATTTTTCCGGATTTAAGGTCGGCTTCCGATTCTGAAACAAGTGTATAGGTTACTACCTTGTTGGTTTTAAGGTTTTTTACCTTCACCTTGTTCATCATCTGAACTTTAGAAGTGTCAATTTTTGACTCGTCAATAACACGGCTGTTGGCGATGGTTTCCTTAAGTTTGGCAATCCGCATTTCCAGGAGCCCCTGGGCTTCCTTGGCTGCATCATATTCCGCATTTTCGGATAGGTCACCTTTATCGCGTGCCTCTGCAATTTGCCTTGAAATACTGGGACGTTCAACTGATTCCAGTTGAATTAATTCCTCGCGAAGCTTTTTCAGCCCGGTCTGAGTTATGTAATTTACATTAGACATTGTATAAAATCCTCCTGTTTATTTTAATTAATCTTTTAAATGGGTATATAAAAAGAAAAGAATCCCTGAGACTATTTTATAGTCCGGGACTCTTTGCTACAAATTTAGCAAATGTTATTGGAATAAAAAAAATTAAGTCCGGACAATCACCTTATAGAAGTTCCTAATAATCGGGTCTTTTGAGGATTTCGGAGTAGATAACAGCTTCTCTGAGGTTGAACCAGCTGTTGATGTTTTTCTGCTCCTCCTCTTCTTTTCTGAAGATTTCGGATTCCTGGAATTTTAGCTTGTCCTGCCACCCTGGTGTCTGGCTTCTCCGTTGTCGACGCACATCCTGCGGAGAAGTTCTTGAAGTAAAAACGTAGTCTTCTTTAATGAAAGGTGCATCTTTAAGTTTTTTCTCATTCCGGTTGACTATTTCCGGTTCTGTCTGAGGCTGCTGTTGAGTCTCTTTCTTAGGAGCCCTTTCATCATCTCCAAAAATTTCTTTGAAGGGGCTGAAGACTTCATCAAACGGATTCTCTGATTGATGGTCTTCCGGCACTGGCATATCTTCCTCTCTCGGCTTTTTCTTTCTTAAAGCAGAAAAGATAAAAATTGCCACCATTATAATGATGTATATTATTTCGCCAATGCCATCCATTCAATGAAATCTTAATGTTTGCAATTAAAGTACTAAATTAGGCCCAACTTTTGATATAACCAAAGAAAGAGGCTTAATTTTGTCGACAGAATGCAATTTAGATGAAAGCTGAGTGCTTATGCCAGGGATATACAATAAAATTTCAGATGGTTGTTTAATGACTAATTTACTTTAATTTATGCGTGTGAGCTTACTTCGTTTTTTGTTTTTTGCAATCACAATTGGTTTGATGTTTTTTGCCTGCGGTGATGCCGTACGGGATGATTTTCCACGAAGAAATTTTACCGGATACTTCGATTTGCGGTACTCTGAATACTCGGGAATGGTATTTACAGCCAGTAGGGACATGGATGGCTCCCTTGTGGGCAATAATGGAATTATTGTGTATAATCAGGGAGGAACTTTTTATGCTTTTGATTTAATGTGTCCGCATGAAAAAAGTATGGGTTGCAATGTCAGTGTGGATGTGGAAGATGATCCAACTCTTGCAGAGTGTGAATGCTGTGGTTCTGTCTTTCTTTTGG
>CAYOFH010000014.1:6740-20582 GCA_964403175.1 uncultured Marinilabiliaceae bacterium | reverse complement strand
TATCTGTATTGCTCCGGCTTGTATGGGCCTTCCGGAGGAACTCCGATATAAGCAGCCTGCTCAGGAGTAAGCTCGGTTAATTTTACACCTAATTTTCCGAGGTGCAAACGAGCCACTTCTTCGTCCAGTTTTTTGGACAATGTGTAAACTCCGATTTCGAAATCTTTCTGCCACAAGTCGAGTTGAGCCAGTGTTTGGTTGGTAAATGAGTTACTCATCACAAAACTTGGATGTCCGGTGGCATTTCCAAGGTTTACCAGGCGACCACGAGAAAGCAGCACAATGCTGTGACCGTCACTGAAAGTGAATTTATCTACCTGTGGTTTGATGTTGGTTTCTTTAATTCCCGGCAGATTCTCCAGTTTTTCGACCTGTATTTCATTGTCGAAGTGACCGATATTGCAGACAATAGCCATATCTTTCATTTGCCCCATGTGTTCCACAGTTATGATGTCGCGGTTACCTGTGGCAGTAATGAAAATATCGGTCTCTCTTACTGCGTCCTCCACGGTAGTTACCTGGTACCCTTCCATGGCTGCCTGGAGGGCGCAGATAGGATCAATCTCGGTGACCAACACCCGGGCTCCGAAGCCGCGCATGCTTTGCGCGCAACCTTTGCCTACATCTCCGAAACCACAAACCAGCACGGTTTTTCCGGCCACCATCACGTCGGTGGCACGTTTAATTCCATCAGCGAGACTTTCTCTGCATCCGTAAAGATTGTCAAATTTAGATTTGGTAACGGAGTCGTTTACATTAATTGCGGGGAAAAGTAATTCTTTTCGCTCCATCATTTGATATAAACGATGCACACCTGTGGTGGTTTCTTCACTCACGCCTTTGAGACCTTTGGCTGTTTTTTGCCAGCGGTCGCTGTTTGTGGTATGCATGCGCTTAAGCAAAGCCATCAGCTCCCGGAAATCCTCTCCTTCTTCACTGTAGTCCTTTTCAAGGATAGATGGATTTTTTTCTGCTTCCACTCCTTTATGAATCATCATGGTGGCATCGCCTCCGTCATCAACAATAAGGTCGGGACCCTGTCCGTCGCCAAAGTTCAATGCCTGTTCGGTACACCACCAGTATTCAGCCAGCGTTTCCCCTTTCCATGCAAAAACGGGAACCCCGGTCTTTGCAATGGCTGCAGCTGCATGATCCTGGGTAGAGTATATGTTGCAACTGGCCCACCGCACCTGGGCACCGAGAGCTGTCAGAGTTTCTATTAAAACAGCTGTTTGTACCGTCATGTGAAGAGAACCCATAATTTTGGCTCCACGCAGGGGCGCTTCTTCACCATACTTCTTGCGCAGGGACATCAGGCCCGGCATTTCTTTCTCGGCAATTTCAATTTCTTTGCGGCCATATTCAGCCAATGATATGTCTTTTACTTTGTAATCCATATATTAATAATATGTAGGTTGCTGTTTTTTATTCAAAAAGTCAGTTTGCAAAGATACAAAATAGATCTGATATCCAATAAAACGCTCTTTTCCGCAAGTGGTTCGTTTATACCAGAATTAAGGAGTAAGTGTTGTGAAATGTTTCTTGTGAGGGATGATAAGATCAGGTTGCAGTTTTGTTATCCGCCGGATCGATTCCTTTATGTTGCAACACGTCTCTGACTTCTGCTTCATCTTTTCGTAATCGTTCTTTTAAAGCTTCCAGATCAGGGAATTTTATTTCGGGTCGTGTCCGTTTAATAAATTCCACGGTGATTTCTTCTGAATAAACATCTTTATGAAAATCAAAAATATGTACTTCCAGTGATCTTTTTCCGTTTCCTCCCTCAATAGTTGGGCGTCCTCCTATATTTAACATTCCCCCGAAACGTTTTCCCTGGAGATAAACCTGGCATGCATAAACGCCGTCATGAGGTATTAGCTTATGAGTGTCATCCATTTGAATATTCGCTGTAGGAAATCCCAGTTGCCTTCCAATGCGTTTCCCTCCGGCAATCTGACCTTTTAAGGAGTAGAATCGTCCCAACAGGCGGGAGGCTTCCCATACATCTCCATCTTTAAGGAACTGGCGGATTGCTGTAGAACTGGGTTTTACTCCGTCGATGATGACCGGGCCAAAGGAATTAATCTCAAAATCATGTTGACCGGCGAGTTGATGAAGTTCCGCTTCGGTGATGCCTCCATGCCCGAAGCGGTGGTTGTAACCTACCAGAAGATGTTTTATACCTATTTTTTTTACCAGGTATTGTTCTATGAACTCCCGTGCTGTGAGACCGGCAAATTCTCTTGTAAAAGGTAATATGATAACATGATCGATTCCGGCTTCGCTCAACAGACGGGTTTTTTCTTCTAACGTTGTGAGCAGTTGAAGTCTTTGAGCATCCTGTCCCAGTACTTCTCTGGGGTGCGGCCAAAAAGTCAGAACAACAGATTCACCTCCTGTTTCTTCAGCCTTTTTTACCAGGGAAGATAACAAGGCCAGGTGTCCCTTATGAACTCCATCAAACATTCCCATCGTTAAAGCAGGGCGGGTTGCATGAAAATCTTCTATGTCTGACTTTATTTTAACCATTTTTAGCAATTTGATTACATTCCAGCAGAAGAACAGATTATATTTAATACTGTTGCAAAGTTACAAATGTTTATTAAGCCCGACTAATAAACCCGTTTTAGAGAAAAACATATCAGTGCTTACTCTGTTTTGACATAATCCCGTTTGATTAAGTGTAAGGTCAAAGGTCTTTGATTAATTGTCCGGAGTAACGTTCCGGGGAGATAATACCCAGGCGGTTTGTCATTTTTTGGGTTGTCACGGCAACAAAAAATGAATGGATGAGAAGGCATTTCATTTTCCCGGGGCTTTTGTTTTCGGGGTTTCAGTCTGGAAAAACAATAATATGTCAAAGTAGAATTAACTAAAGAATTTTATTTTTGCATAAAACTCGCTATATTTATTATCTGAAATGATTGTATTAAAAACCATTAGCCGGTTATGGAGCAATATTTACTCGAATTAATTAAGAGCAACAACCGGGTCATCGTGCCCAATTTCGGTGCTTTCATAGTGTCCAGGGATGCGGGAACTACCGTGCTTTTCAATAATTTTCTGAGTTTCAACGACGGTTTGTTGATAAACCATATCAGCAGCCGGAAGGGAATTGATACAACCGAGGCCACCCAGCAGGTTTCGGATTTTGTGGACAAAATAAAGGAAGAGTTGGATGAGAAAGGGGAATATACCATTGAAAAACTTGGGCGTTTTACCAAAGATCAGAGTGGAATTTTAAGGTTTACACAGGATCCTTATCTGGCAAAAGTTTTGCCTGATTCCCCCGAAGAGGAAAAACCCCTCGAGAAAGATGATGACAATGAGTTGCTGGATATTGACAGCAGTGATTCGGCAGACAAAACTCTTCCCGAAGCAAAGAAAGAAGAGAAAGAAAAGAAAAAAATACCCGGATCCAAAAAAGAAAGCAAACTCCTGAGTCTGGAAGAAAAAAAGAGTGAGTCTTCGGGGAAACCTTCCCTGCCAAAGGCATCCACTGCAAAAAAAACTCCCCTTCCAGGTTCACCAGAAGCAAGGAAAAGAGTCTCCTCGTCGGGCACCTATGAAGATAAGAGAGATGGCTTGCCTCCGTGGGTTATCGCATTAATTATACTTGTTCCGGTGATACTGATTATTCTTTATTTGTTTTTCTGGCATGATAAAGACGAAAAGGATTCTTATACAGTTGAGGAGAAAGAAATTGTCGATACTGTTGCAACCCAACCGGCAGTGGATAGTATAGCCATACAGAAAGCTGAAGAGAAAGAGAGATTAAGAAAGGAACAGGAGGCACGTGAAAAGGCAGAAGCTGAAAAGACAGCAACACGCAGGCATCACATTATAGTAGGGAGCTTTGAGAAAGAAACCAATGCTGTCAATCTTGTAAAGTCATTGAAAGAAAAAGGTTTTGATCAGGCATCCGTTTTTAGGCAAAATAATCAGTATATGGTAACAGCTCAATCCTTTGAGTCTCTCCTGAAAGCCCGTGATGCTCAGGAAAAAATCCTTCAGGAGCACCGAATGGAGAATTGGATTCTTACAAAAAAGTAGCAGAGTTTTTATCCTGATTTATTGACTTCGTCGATCTTCGATTCATGAATCATTGTGAGTTGGTCATCAGGAAATATGTACAACCACAGAAAAATTGGTTTGGGGAATAGTGAACTTTTTCCGATAAATTTCCATCAGGGACGTTCATATTCCGCAGATAGTTGAGATCATCGGAGTAAATTATTTATGAATTAATCTGGTTACAATAAAAAAATTAAAATGCGGGTGGTAGATGTTTCTTAACAATGCCACCCGCTTCATTTTCCTAATGGTCTGGATATATTTATTTTCTGTAATTCTTCTGATCAGTTATGCCGGTCTGCTGATTGCATTTTTGAGAGGCTGGAACAGGCTGCCTGAGATTAATACAAGACACAAAAACATCAGCCGGGTTTTTGTGTCTGTAGTGATACCTTTTCGCAATGAGGAACGAAATCTCAGGCCGCTGATAGAAAGTATCAGCAGGCAGAGGTTTTCCTTTCATCATCTGGAAGTGGTAATGGTTGATGACCACTCCTTAGATAATGGAGTAGAGCTGCTGAGTGAATTACAAAAAAGATTTCACTGGCTTAAAATTGAAAAGAGTACCGGGCAGGGGAAAAAATCCGCCTTACGTGAAGGGATTTCTGCAGCTACCGGTGAGCTTATAGTGACAACCGATGCTGATTGTTACTTTGGCAGAGACTGGCTGCAGACTATTTCGGAAACTTATCTCCGGGATAATCCGGATATGATTATCATGCCGGTAGCCATGGAGAGAGGAAAGGGATTTTGGGGAGCATTTCAGCAGAATGATTATCTGGCGCTTCAGATGGTTACAGCCGGTGCCGCTGGGTGCGGTATGCCGGTTATTGGGAGTGGTGCTAATCTGGCTTTTAAGAAAAAATCGTATCTGGAGACAGTCCGTAAGCTTCCCGGAGGAAAATATCTTTCGGGAGATGATGTGTTTCTGCTTCATGCTTTTAAGGCAGAGGGGTTTAAGGTTTCTTATCTGAAATCGGCACAGGCGATGGTTAAGACGCAACCTGCAGCTCACCTGAGAGATTTTCTTCTTCAGCGAATGCGGTGGGGTGGTAAAAGTAAAGGCTATACCGATGTTTATGCAAAATTGACCGCCTTGCTTATTTTACTGATCAATAGCTGGTTAGTAATTCTTCCTCTTTTTGCTTTCGTTGAGGTTAATGTACTCTGGATTTGGATGTCTGCATTTCTTTTAAAAATGATTATTGACCGAATGGTAATAGTCAGAGGAAAGGGATTTTTTTCTGTTTCTTCAAAAACGTCCGGGTTTTTATTGTTTTCGCTGCTTTACCCGTTTTATATCCTTGTTGCGGGATCGGGAAGTCTTATACTTAAAGAGCGGTGGAAAGACCGAAAAGGGAAATGATGCAAAAGACCAGGAGACTGGTGTCGCAAAATGTGTAAAATGACGCATAAGTGCTGTCTTGTAAGTTTCTGCCCGATTTTCAGAGTCTAAATCCGGGCCCCTCACTATTTATTTAGCTTAAAAACAATCTTAACTCCTTTTGCAATAAGGAACTGGAGGGTGAGAATAAAGATGATGGCAGCACTACCGGGAATATCAAAAAAGGAAGCAGTGATCAGTCCAATAACAGATCCGGTTATCCCAAAGAGGATTGAACCTTTGATGATTGCTGAAAAATTTCCGGAAAACAGAAAGGCGGTATTCTGTGGGATGGTAAAAATGCTGAGTACCAGAATTATTCCCATAACACGGATAGATAAAACTATTGCGATGGCCACTAAAATTGCCATGATATTGCGCATCAGAGTTACGGGTATTTTTTTTGTACGTGCAAATTCCGGGTCGAAAGCAGTATATACAATAGGACGGAAGAAGATGATAAAAAAGGAAGCCGTAAAAATCAATGTAATTGCCAGGATGATAATATCGGTCATTCCGACTGACAAGATGCTTCCAAAAAGAAAACTCATCAGATTGGGGGTATAGCCGGGAGTGAGAAATATAAAAATTATCCCCAGTGCCATTCCCAGTGACCATAAAATGGCTATTGCGCTATCCTCTCTGATTTTACCCCGTGTGGTAATCCATTCTATACCCAGAGATGAGGCAACAGCAAAAATAATAGCTCCCAGGAAAGGATTTAGTCCGAAAAAATAGGCCACTCCAATGCCGCCAAAAGAGGCATGTGTTATGCCGCCGGCAATGAAAACTACTTTGCGACTGACGATATAGGTGCCAATCATTGCTGCAAGTGCACTTGTGATTATGGCTGCTATCAGAGCATTCTGAAAAAACTGATATTGAAAAAGGGATAATATGTTTTGCATTAGATACCGTTAAATTTGATTAATTATCAGGCGGATTTGGCTGCATGAAAAATCATTTATGGTCCTTCAGTACTCTGTGGGGTACCGGCCCATGGGCTATGAGGTCTACCGGGCAGTCGTAAACTTTCAAAACGTCTGCAGTAAGTACATTTGATGGATGGTAATGAAGCGTTCCGTTGACGCAGGCAATAGACTTAACCATTGAAGATATTGTTCCTATGTCATGGGAAATCAAAAAGATGGCCATCTTTTTGTTTAGCTCCGCAAGTAATTGATAAAGTTCTATCTCAAAACTCCTGTCAACAAATGTGTCGGGTTCGTCCAATACCAGCAATTGTGGATCGTTAATAATCGCCCGGGCAAGTAGAACTCTTTGAAACTGACCCCCTGATAATTCTCCCACCGGGCGGTCGGCCAGACCTTCAAGTCCTGTTTTTTTTAACAGACTCAGGGCCTTCGTTTTCTGTTTCTTTTTCAGGGGTTTCCACCAGTTTGCCGGGGTTGCCAACCCTGACAGAAGGACATCCATAACTGTTACCGGAAAGGAGTGATCTGTTTGAGATACCTGTGGCAGATATCCGATACTGGGCCGTCCCAAAGGAAAGCTGACCTGGCCCGAGAACGGTTTCAGAACTCCGAGCAATACTTTGGAAAGAGTCGTTTTTCCACCTCCGTTTGGGCCTATCACACCTAAAAAATCGTTGGGGAAAATATTGAGATCCACATCATGGAGAACGGGACTTCCGTTATATCCTGCTGTTACATCTTTTATGGAAACCAGTGGCTGAGACATATGATTTTCTGATTGTTTTTATCTTATTCTGCGCAATATCTTGTTAAACTTTTAGAAATATTTGATAGTTAATGGTTTATATAATCCCTGGCACGATGTATAAATCCTTTGGAATAAATGGATGAATTCTGTTAGGTTGAAAATTTGTTTGTTGAAATAAACAACCTGCATCTTTCAACTAATTGAGATCCGGAGATCAGAAAGATTCAGGTATGGGGCCGGTTAAAGGTGTTCCTTCATTAAAGAATAGAGGTTTTTCATTTCCTGAGTCCAGTCGTATCCCAGCGGATTAATGGATACTATGGTTGCTCCTGTGGCATCGCGGACCATTCCTGCATTGCGCTGATCAAACTCTTCCTGAATAAAAATGATATCAATGTTTTCAGAAACTGCTATGTCTATTAGTTCTCTGAGCTTTTGCGGGGACGGTTCTTTTCCCTCGTATTCTATAGAAATCTGTTCCAACCCATAATCTCTTGCCAGATAAGTGAGAGCAGGGTGAAAAATCATAAATTTGCCCGAATTTACCTGCTCTGATAATTGGCTGAAATTATTATGGATGGTTTCTATTTCAGTGAGAAGTGCTAAATAATTCTCCTCGATGACAGGTTTTTTGTCAGGAAAGGTTTTGTTTAAAGCCTCCCTTATCTGAGGAAGAAAACGCATAACACTTTTTGGTGACATCCAGATGTGCGGATCTGTTCCTCCCTCATGAACATGATCTCCGTGCGTATGTCCCTCTCCTCTGATTAATTCCTCTCCTTCAGATAAATCTGTTACTTTCATGTCAGGGTTGAGTTCTTTTAATCGTTCCATCCATGCATCTTCAAAGCCCAGATGGCCGGCTTTTATGTATAGACTGGTAGTTGATAGTGCCTTCAGTTGTCCTGTGGTAGGGGAATAGGTTGCCGGACTGCTGCCCATTGGAACCATGACATTGACAGGGATAGATCCTGATGTTAATTCGTCCACAAAGAACTTAAAGGGTTCAATGGTAACGGTTATTCCATCTTTATCAGACCGGCCTGTTCTGCACCCTGAAAGAGCAGCCAGCAGAGAAATAACTATTAGCGTCGTAAAAGTTAGTTTATTTATCATTTTTCAGGACTATAGTGTGTTAATAATTTATTAATCAGCTTTTTGTAAATATATTTATGCGTATCTTCGCTAATCATCTGCCGGATTATTTGAACAATGATCGCAAATGCCTTCAACTATTAATCTTGCTGAAGAAAACCTGAATCCAGACGGAAGCTCAGAGAGATCCACGTCGAGTTGAGGCATACATAACAGTTTGTGACATCTGGTACAATAGAAATGAGCATGATCACTTTTTCGAAAACGGCCTGCCATCTTATATTTTTGAGTGTCTCCGTCTAACACAATTTTGTGTAGAATGCCCTTTTCGGTAAATAGTTTTAAAGTGCGATACAGGGTAACCCTGTCTGTATCCGAAGGCAATCGCTCTTCTATCTCTTTTTGAGTCAATGCGATGTCTTCTTCCCACAGATGATGAAGCACGTGTTTTCTTATTACTGTTCCCGTCAGGCCATGCGACTTTAGAAAGCCGCCAATTATCTCCATGTCTGCAACCATGTTGCAATATTAATTCATTTTAGATTATAATGCAACCATGTTGCAATATCGGCAATGCTTTTTTCTGAAGACAATAATTTTATTGAAAGGTATCAGTTGATTATTCTTCTGACATTTTCTGTCTCTTTTGGAAGCCATACTTTTCAATAAATATGATAAAGCCTCGCATATAACTTATTATTTATTACCGGCCATGATGGAGCTGCTTATTTTTCATCCACTGACTGCCTGGGGAAACGGGAAAATATTGACTTTTTCAAAGGCAAATCAGGTTGGAGATCCCGGCAGGGAAAAAGTTTCGCACGAAAGAAAAATAACGGGGCGGGGCGGGTATTAGAGCCTAATGTTGTATTTTTGCACTTATGTCCAGAATACAGGTATCCTTAAATTCCTATTCTCCTGCCGAAGAGAAACTCAATATTGTCAGCCATAGTGCCGGATTTCTACTGAGCATTATCGCGCTGGTTGTTCTTATCTTTCAGGCTTCTGAACAGAATACTATATGGCACTGGGCCGGTTATTTGATTTATGGTATTAGCCAGATTATGGTTTTCGGTGCCTCGACTCTTTATCATTCAGCGAAAAATCCCACAAATCGGCAGCGATTTAAGATTCTTGATCATGCAGCGATCTATATTTCCATAGCTGGAACCTATACGCCGTTGACTTTAATTGTTATCCGTGAGGACTGGGGGTGGCCCTTATTTTTTATTGTCTGGACAATGGCGGTTGCCGGGGTGGTATTGAAAATATTTTATACAGGCAGGTTTAAAACTTTGTCAACCATTAGTTATGTAGCTATGGGATGGGTCATGGTTATTGCCATCAAACCATTGATTGAGCATTTTGCGCTTGCGGGCTTACTTTGGATTGCAGCTGGTGGATTGTTTTATATGATTGGAGCAGTGCTTTATCAAATTGAGAAGATCCCGTACAATCATGCCATTTTTCATTTTTCTGTATTGGCGGCAGCCACCTGTCATTTTTTTGCTATATGGAAATATGCTGTTTAGCCTCCTTCATTTATAAATTATTGGAATGATTTTTTTTGAATAAAGCAGTTTAGGACATTTTTTCAAAATCAGCCTTAGACGCAACTAATATTTAAATTCGGATAAAAGGATTAGAAAAAGATAACAGGACAGGATTCCAAAGAGAGTAATTTGATAAGATGCATAAAGTTGGTAAAGAAACCTTTTCTGGCAATAAGCGTAATGAAAAGCATAAGTACGAAGCTCATGAATAGAAATATGCCAGCCATTTTGATATGTGACGATGACAGGCTGATGGCTCAGATTATCAAGCAGATTGTTAAAAGTGATCTGGTGGAAGTCAGGGTTGTTAGTAATGGTGCTTTGGCAATTAAAGAACTTAAGAAAAGGACATTCGATCTGGTAATTACGGATGCTGTGATGCCGGAAAAAACGGGTCTGGATGTTATCAGCTTTATAAGAAGGCATCAGCGATTAAACACTCCTGTATTGATGATGTCAGGAATGTCTGAAATGAATTATATAAAAACAGCCAAGGAAAAGGGGGTTAATGATTTTTTGGCCAAGCCCTTTTCGGCCAAAAAATTGAGACGAAAAGTTCAGCAGCTTTTAAATACCAATTTACCGGTTACCAGATTGATGGTGTAATAATTTATTTTTATTAGTGAAAGTGCCGGTATTGCGCTTCAATTGTTCTTATGACTCCCAAAACTCCTGAAAATCTCTCCTTTTTGATTGTGCATTTCTAATGCAACAGATCGATAGACTTTTAGATATAAGATTTAAGCTAAATCATATAACATTGATAATCTGTACTATAAGATAAAACTCATTTATTTTCAAAAGCTTGAACTTTAGGCTTTTATAAAAGTTTAACGAAGTATTGTAATGAGGATGTTACAATAAAGCAGGCTAAATAATAATTTGTTAGGTTATTTCAAGAAAATAGCAGTCAGTTTTTTATGCTTTAAAAGAGTATTCGTAATAAATCCAAAAAGCTTAACAGCATTCCCCTCATCTCACCTCTGACTTTTAAAAATCCAACCTTCGCTGAAAAACGGGGATGAATAAATTAGTGCTGCTTCGTTTGCATCCGATCCAAAAACTGCGGTGCCTTTCGGTGTTTAGTAGCTTGCTCATAAGCATAAGCCACTTCCAGCAGTATGGGTTCGCTCCAGGCTTTTCCAAAGAAAGAGATGCCTACAGGTAAATCTTGCACAAACCCCATGGGAACCGTGATGATGGGGTATCCTGCCATGGCAGCAGGGCCCGAACTGCCCAGCTGGAAGCTGTCTCCGTTAATGTGGTCGGTGTTCCATGCAGGACTGCCTGTTGGAGCAATTATGGCATCAAGGTTCATTTCTGCCATCACTTTGTCTAATCCATTGTTTTGGGCGCCTTCTCTCATGCGCTCCAGAGCTTCCTGATAATCCCGTGAAGACAGGTTCCCTTTTTTGTTTGCCATTTCGAGGTATGCCTGATTGAAAAACTGAAGTTCTACAGAGTCGTTTTTGTTAAAGGTAATTAATTCGTCCAGGCTTTTTATTGGGGCTTCGGGGCCAAGTGACTCAAAATATTTATTTAGCCCGTCTTTAAACTCAAAAAGCATTACTTCAAATGAATGGTTTCCTGTTTCAGACTCCACCAGCTGCTCAATTTCCACAAGTTCAGCACCTGCCTCGGTAAGATCTTCTTTGGCCTTATTGAATAGTGAATCAACTTTGAAATTTGCACCCAGAGGATCTTTGTAAATGCCCAGGCGTTTTCCTTTGAGTCCCTCTTTATTCAGGAATTTTGAATAGTCCGGCTGAATATGCTCCTGGCTCTGAAGAGTTTTTATATCTGAAGAATCGGTACCTGTAAGCACCGAGAGACAAAGGGCTACATCGGTGACTGACCTTGCCATCGGCCCGGGAGAGTCTTGTGTAAAGGAAATAGGAATGACTCCTGAACGGCTGACCAGTCCGACGGTAGGTTTTAGGCCCACAATTCCATTGGCGTGTGAGGGGCAAACAATGGAGCCATTGGTTTCGGTACCGATGGCCAGCATGGCTAAATTGGCCGATACCGCCACTCCTGAGCCGGAACTGGATCCACATGGGTTACGACTTAATATATAAGGATTCTTTGTTTGTCCGCCAACACCACTCCAGCCACTCGAGGAGAGCTCTCCCCGGAAGTTGGCCCATTCGCTCAAATTGGCTTTGCCCAGAATTATGGCCCCTGCTTCTCGTAGTTTTTGTGCGATATGACTGTCCTTCAAAGGAAACGAGTTCTTTAAGGCTCTGGAACCGGCAGTGGCTGGCATTTTGTCGTGAGTGTCAATATTGTCTTTTAACACCACAGGGATGCCGTGCAGCGGACCTCTTACCTTGCCGGAAGTCCTTTCGGCATCTAGTCTGGCCGCAATCTCTGAGGCCTCCGGGTTGATAATAATTATGGAATTTATTTCCGGACCTGAGGCATCAATGGCCTGAATTCGGTCAATGTATGCTTCCACTACTTCTTTGGCCGTAAATTCCCCTTTATCATAACCGGCCTGCATTTGAGGAATATTGTATTCCAAAAATCTGAAGTTGTTAAAATCGCCTTTCAGAGGTGTGGGAATGCAGGAAGAGATAATTCCTGAGAGTATAACTATAACCAAAACCAGTGTAAACCGGGATATTTTTTTCATAAGAGATGAATTTTCATCAATAAAGTATGATACAATAAATCATTAGAGGTAAGATAAATCGTATGACATTGATATGTCGGATTTTACCAACAATCCTTCCCGGTCACTTAAAAATTTGATTTCCGGGATTTTGATGAAGCTTAAATGGATTATTGATGCTGTGCAAGGTAGTTTTTTGATTCAATATTCGGAAATAAATAATTCAGGGTTTGTGGTTAAAAAATGCTAATGACGGTTGTTGTGGTATTTTGATGCATTTATTATCCTTATATTCAATTTGTTTTTATATTACCCAAAATTCTTTTTGCATTTCATAAAGGCATTAAGCTGAAGGTTTTTATTAAATAAGGAAACAATTATCATGAAATTTAGTCGGACTTTCGGAGCAGTTTATGATTTCGTGATGGTTCTTCTCGAAGAGCCATGGCTTAAATGGCGCCGAAAAAGGCTTTTAACCGGTATTACGGGCAAAGTTCTTGAGGTGGGGGTAGGAACCGGGACCAATTTGAAATTTTACAGTCATCAGACTGAAGTTACCGGTATTGAACCTTCTCCACATATGATTAAGCGGGCCCGGAAGAAAAGAGATCTTTTGCATTTTCCTGAACGAATCAATTTGCATCATACCGGGTGTGGTTTTGATGATATGGACAACCTGGTAGCTCCGGAGTCACTCGATGCTGTTGTTTGCACGCTGGTGCTTTGCACTGTTCCGGATCCGGAAACGTCTCTTTGTAATTTTATGAAATGGCTGAAGCCGGGTGGCCGTCTTTTGGTACTGGAACATATCCGTTCGCACAATCATTCTGCCGGGAAATTGCAGGATCTGTTGACACCTGCATGGGCTAAAATTGCAGAAGGGTGCCAACTCAACAGGCCAACGGACAAATTGATATTGCAGACGGGTTTTCAACTGCTCAGAGAAGAGCACTTTAAAATTGGGATGCCGTTTTATGAAGCAGAGTACCGAAAACCTGATTCGTAAAGAGGTCATGCATATCGTTTAATCTGGTAATACTTTTTTTAGCTTTCACAAGATGCTGTAAATAAGAGCTTTAAAGCAGAGAGTGTTTTGTTTTAAAGTTCTGGTTATTAATATTATATGGTTTATCTTTTATCTGATAAAAATCATAAAGCACTAAAAATGTGCTGTTTATGTAGCTTTGTTAGTTCTTCGGGTATGGCAGTAATTGAAATCCAACTACTGACTAATTCACTTAAATCTAAAAGTTTATCGATCTGTTAATCTATAATATTTTAGATATTTCAAAGATTTTTTCTATGACAAATTTTCGCATACATTACTTACAGCATGTTCCTTTCGAAGGAATTGGTTTTATTGAGACGTGGGTCAGGGAAAATGACCATATCCTTACCTCAACAAAGTTTTATGAGAATGAGGTGCTGCCTGCACTGGA
>CAYOFH010000014.1:0-6640 GCA_964403175.1 uncultured Marinilabiliaceae bacterium | reverse complement strand
ACCATATCCTTACCTCAACAAAGTTTTATGAGAATGAGGTGCTGCCTGCACTGGAGGACATTGATTGGCTGATTGTGATGGGAGGCCCTATGAGCATTGATGATGAGGATCAATATCCCTGGCTGAAAGAGGAAAAAGATTTTATCAGGAAAGCTATAGATGGAGGGAAAGTGGTTATTGGAATCTGCCTGGGCGCTCAATTGATTGCCCATGTTCTGGGGGCAATAGTGTTTCCGAATGATAAAAAAGAGATAGGGTGGTATCCGGTTGATTTTTGGGGAAAGGCCGGATCATTGCCACCATTTGAGAATTTTCCTGATGCTCCGACTGTACTTCACTGGCATGGTGATACTTTTGAAATACCTGAAGGAGCTTTGCATCTGATGAAATCTGATGTTTGTGTTAATCAGGCTTTTCTTTACGGGACAACGGTTCTGGCACTCCAGTTTCATCTTGAAGCTACACCGAAAACATTAGAAGCAATGGTCGAAAACTGTCGCGATGAACTGGTTCCCGGGGAATTTATCCAGACAAATCAGGATATTCTTGCAGGAGAAAAATTTTGTTCCCAAACCAATGCTCTTATGAGAAAGATTCTGGATTATTTTCAGGCGATAAAATGAATTTTCTCTCGCTTATTGCTACTTAAAATTCGTTTTCCGAGCTTTTGTACAAACAAAAAACCTTCTTTAAGTAGCAGAATGGCTGATTTCTAAGCTGACTTTGCGATTTTTTATTTAAATCTTTATGAAAAGACTCACATTTTACTAACTTTGAAAACAATATATAAATATTGCTTAACCCTGTTTTTTTAAAATAATGAGAAAGACTCTCATAAATATATTGTATCTGCTCTTTTCCATTGGAGTATTTTCTGCACTGTTCTTTCTTTTTAGTTTTTCTTTTATTCTTGCTACACTGCCAGCCGTCATCTTGTTCTTTCTGTTTTCCGGATTTATTGGTACGGGGAAATACCCTGATCAGAGAGAAGAGAAAATTCCTTTTAACGTTGGAACTGCCATCGAAATTGGGTTTGAAAAGTTACATGCTTTGGATAAAAAATCCCATGAAATTCAAGATGAGGAAATCAGGCAAAAACTCGGGCGGATTTATGGACTTGGCCGTAAAATTCTGGATGATGTGCATGAAAATCCTACAGACTATCATGCCGCACGGCAATTCTTCAATTATTATCTGGATGCCACAAATTCAATTTTAGATAAATACATCACACTTCAAAAAAACAGTGAACATCTTTCCATTGCAGATGAATCTTTCCGGAAAACCGAAGAACTTCTGGATACTGTTGAAATTGCTTATCAAAAGCAGCTCGAAAAGCTCTATGAGGATGATGTGATGGATTTGGACACTGAATTAAAAGTATTAGCCAAAACAATAAAATCGGAGGGTTTTTAAATGACAGCAGAAAATGATTCTTCTGAGAAAGAACTGAAAATTATTGAGCTCAATAAACTTGAGCCGGCCCAAATTGAAAAAGCGAAAGATATCGCTCTGTCTATTGATGTTTCCGACTCCCAGTCAGTTATTCAGTATGGCATAGGTGCGCAAAGCCGTATTTCGGAATTTTCAGATAGTGTTTTGTCAAAAGTTCGGTCGAAGGATTCCGGGTATATTGGAGAGACATTGACCGATCTGGGAACGCAGGTAAAAAGTATGAGGATTGAAAAATTGGGTAGCAACTCTGTTTTTTCAAAAATTCCATTGCTTGGTGGACTTGTTAACTCCATTCAACGGTTTATGAGCCGATACGAAAAAGTCAGTACTCAAATTGAAAAGATCGTTACAGAGCTTGAAAAAGCAAGGATGGAGTTGATAAAAGATATCACTATGCTTGATACTCTTTATGATAAAAACCTTGAATATCTTTCAGAACTGGATCTTTTCATTGCAGCCGGGCAGATAAAATTGAGAGAATTACGGGATGTTGTGCTTCCTGAAATGCAAAAGCACGTGGAAAAGTCTGATGATCCGTCGGAAGCTCAGAAATTTCGGGATTTCACTCAGATGGTTGATCGTTTTGAGAAAAAAATATACGATTTAAAGCTGAGTCGTACTATTTCATTACAGACAGCTCCTCAGCTTCGGCTTATCCAGAATAATGATCAGTTGCTGGTGGAAAAAATCCAAAGCAGCATTCTGAACACTATTCCACTATGGAAGAATCAGATGGTAATTGCTATAAGTCTTTTCCGCCAGAAGAATGCCTTGGAGATGCAAAAAAGCATTACCAAAACCACCAATGATCTTTTGTCTA
This sequence comes from uncultured Marinilabiliaceae bacterium, assembly GCA_964403175.1. Classification (GTDB taxonomy): domain Bacteria; phylum Bacteroidota; class Bacteroidia; order Bacteroidales; family Marinilabiliaceae; genus Marinilabilia. Next base: position 4,365 of record CAYOFH010000014.1, on the reverse strand, counting down.
GGAATTCTGAAATGCTGAAAGAAGGATCATTGGAAACAGCCCGTGAGAGCGAGAAGGGCATCGTTGAAATAGAGACACTTAAAAAAGTTAATGATGATCTTATTTCCACTATAGACGAAACACTTTCTATTCAGAAGGAGGGGAGGATTAAAAGACAACAGGCCGAAGGAGAACTTGCCAAAATTGAAAGCGAGTTAAAACTTAAGTTGAAAGCGGTGGCTCAAAATAGTTAAGATTATTTGTATTAATATTTTTCAGTATAAATCCCGGTTTCATGGACAGATTATTTTATTTATATATTGTAGCTGGTGTTTTTGGGGCCGGTGTCATTATAATCGATTTTTTTTCAAGTGTATTGACGTCAATCGAAGATGGAGGTGATGATGCCGATGCAGTGGATTCAAAGACTGATGACAGTGATTTTTCGATTGATGAAGACGGAGAGCATTATGATGCTGACGGATCAAATCTTGTAGATTACCATAAACATAAGGCTCGTGGACTTTTGCAGTTTATCGCCTTTTTAAGAACGCTGGTTTATTTCTGTGCCGGATTTGGCATAACCGGGATTTTTGCACTTTTAACCGGAGAGTCATCTTTATCAAGTCTTTTGTGGAGTGTTTTTATGGGACTTGGAACCGTGGGGATTTTTAAAATTTTCAGAAAAATTCAAAGGAATAAGCTGGATTCCAGTTTTTCCGACAGGGAATTGCTCAACATGAAAGGTGAGGCTCTTTTGCCTATGTCGGGAGATAGTATGGGCAAAGTGAGAATCCATTTTGGTTCCACAACAGTGGAAAGGTATGCGAAATCCGCTTCAAAAGAGACTTCAATAAAAAAGGGTGCGCCCATAGTAATCAGCAATGTGGACAGGGATGTGGTATATGTTCGAAACCTTAACTGACAATTTTTTTAACCCAATAAATTTTTTCAAAACATGGAAACATTATTTCAACAGGGATCCGGAGGTTTTCTCGAAGGTATCTTAGCCGTAGTTTGTTTTTTTCTGCTGCTCGGTATCCTGAAAGCATTTATTAAAGTGGCCCCGCCCGACAAATTGCTGGTTATTACCGGTCGAAAACGTAAAGAAAACGGAAAGACATTTGGATTTAGCGTTGAGCGCGGTCGTAGCTCTGTGATTCCCTATTTTCAAAGTGCTCAGAATCTTGACTTAAGGGTGTTGCCCATTAATGTCCAGGTCGATGGAGTAAATTCTGCCAACGGCATTACTGTAGGTGCCGATGCTACCGCCTGTGTATGTATTGATGACGAGAAGAATTCGATGCTCTATGCAGCTGTTGAACGCCTGATGGGTAAAGATGTGGAGGAACTTCAGGAACAGGTTCGTCAGACTTTGATCGGTAACTTCAGGGGAGCTCTTAACAAGGCAACTCCGCTTGAGGCTATCGGCATGGAAGAAAGCCATGCGCACGGTGACGACGAGGAATCTCCCGGAGCTGATGGTGACAGAGCACAGTTCAGGAATGCCTTATTGGTTGATATCAACAGTGATATCGCCAGTTTTGGGATGAAAGTGGTTTCCGTTTCCCTTCAGAAAATCTGGGATAGCTCTAATTATATCGGTAACCTGGCGCAAAAAACCCTTGCCGAGAAGAGACAGGAGGTCGAAATTGAAGAGGCCCGCCTGAGAGCACTTGCCGAGCAGGCCGAATCGGATGCACAGCGAAGAATAGAAATTGCCAGGTCGAAAGCTAACGAAAAAATCATTGGTGCCAATGAAAAACTCGAAATGTACCGTAGAGAGAGTGAAGCCAGCATTAATCAGGTGCAATTTGAGGCCGATAACAATATTGAAGGTGCAAGGAACAAAGGGCGGATAGGAATTGAGGAATTGAATACTGTTCTTAAGAAACTTAAAAACGATACAGAAGTACTGATTAAAGAAGAGGCCTCTAATGAAATGGCAGAGATTCTTAGTCAGGGGGAAAAAGAGGCTGTTAAAATTGTGGAAAGTGCCCGCAACCGTATTTTGGAACAAAAAGTGAAAATTATTTCAGAAGCCAAAGAGTTTGGTACTTCAGTGCTGTTCCTGCAGCAACAACTACCTGCGCTTTACGAGTCCTTTAAGGAATACAGTGCCGGTTTCTCTGTTGATTCATATATTCTTATGGACAATGAGAAAGGCTTTAGCGGTGCTGTAAACAGAGGACCCGAGTCATTTGTGAGGTTCCTTGGTGAGTTTGAGAAAGCCACCGGCATCTCGGTAAAGAATTTTTTGACAACTAAAAAAGCGGAGGTAGAGAAATGATAGTTTTTGCTAGTGTATTTTTCGGATTGATCATTTTGACCCTGATTATTCAGGTAGTTTCAAATATGAGAATTGTTGGCGGTAATGAACTGGGTATAGTCTCAGGCGTTTCCGGTCCCAAAGGATTTCAAATGATTAGCGGAGGGCGGATGTTTACCATTCCGTTGCTTCACAAATTTGCTAAAATGGATCTTACTCCTCATACCATTGAGGTGGTGGTTGATTCAGCTATTGCAGAAGGTGTTGTCCCTCTTAATGTGAAAGCCACCGTAAGCTTTGCCATAGCATCCAACCAGGCCGGTCGCAGTCTGGCAGCAACCCGCATCCTTCACATGGTTGACAATCCAGAGGAGTTAAAACAGGTTGCCAGTAACATCATTGAAGGACACCTGCGGGATTCCATTGCCACCATGACACCGGTGCAGGTAATGCAGGATAAGGATACCCTTGTGGCAAAGATGATCAATGTTTGTAAAAACGACCTGGAGAACATTGGTTTGGAGATTACGACAATGAACATTGCCGATGTGGACGATCACCGTCTTCAGGGAGTGGAAGAACCCGATTTGTATATTGCATTGCTCAAAAGAGTCCAGACGGTAAATGCTGAAACCAAAGCGCGTAAAGCAAAGGCTGAGTCCCGAGCTGCTGCTGTGGAGCAGGAAGAGGCCCGTAAAGCTGAGGTGAAAGTGCGGAATATTGAAAACCAGTATGAGCAGTTGGTTGCTCAAACCCGGGTCAGAATTATGGAGGAAAAACAGCGTGAAAAAGTAGGGGTTGAGAAAGTGGTTCAGGATATAAAGGCTGAAGTGGCTGTTTTGCAATCCGAGATTGAAGCAGAGCGTCAGAAAGTTGAGATGTTGAAACAGAAGTTCCAGGCTGAAATTGTTACGCCTGCTTTTGCCGAAAAAGAAAAGATGATTCTTCAGGCGAAACAAAAAATGGCTTCTGTGATAGGTAAAGCTGAAGGAGAGATTGATGAATTGAAAGAAACCATTAACATCCTTCGTAAGAATCCTGAAATCGGAAATCAGATTTACCTGATTGAGAATTTCAATTCTCTTATTAAGCCTTTTGCCGAAACACTGAATTTCTTCCCGTCAGATAAAATTTCTGTTATTACAGGAATTGAAGGTAAGCATGAGCCTATTTCTGCCATTCATCCCAATGCTATTGATGATATGAAAAATAATCTGATTGGTGGTGTAATGGGCGATATCTTTAATAAAACGAAAGAAGCAGAGAATAACTCTCCTTCTAATTAATATCCAGTCCGGCAAAGTGTAGAATGAATTCATGAATTCATTCTACACTTTTACCTGTCCATCCAGGCTTTAAAACTGCTGATCCGCTCACGACTGACCATAACAGAAGTGTCATCTGAAATTCCTTTTATTTTTACCCTTAAGCTTCCGGGTGAATAGGCAATAACATCAGTGATGGACGAATAGTTGACAATAAAACTGCGGTTAACTCTGAAAAATTGCTCTGAATCTATCATTTCCCCTATTTTTTCCAGCGAATTATCAACACAAAAAGATTTTCCATCTCCGCAATTTAGAAAGTTGCAACGTTCTTCAATGAAGAAGCAATTGATACTTGAGGTTGGAACAGATTTAAAATGCTGGCCTGATTTTACCAGGAACCGTTCTTTCTTTTTGGGGACCAGATGGTTGAATACTGATTCCAATTGTTGGAAATGATTCCCGGCAAATTGTGTTTGGATGTATTTGTCAATTGCTTTTTTTAATTCTATCGGATCTATGGGTTTTAGCAAATAATCCACGCTGTTTACTTTAAAAGCCTTTAAGGCGTATTGGTCGTAAGCAGTGGTGAAAATTACAGGCGTATGGATTTTCATTGCTTCAAAAATATCAAAACAGGTTCCATCTTCCAGTTGGATATCCATGAATATAAGGTCGGGGAGATGGTTCTTTTCTAGCCAGTTTAAAGAATCCTCCACTGAATTTAACGTTTTTACCACCTCGATCTTATGCTCAAGAGTATCCAGTAACCGGATTAACTTGTTTGCCGCCTTTTCTATTACCAGATGCTTTAGGTTAAATGGTAAAACCGTTTAAATTCGCTAAATTCGT
>CAYOFH010000013.1:0-41772 GCA_964403175.1 uncultured Marinilabiliaceae bacterium | reverse complement strand
ATCAATGTTACATGATTTAGCTTAAATCTTATATCTAAAAGTCTAACGATCTATTATAGATTATATCCTTTCTAATTAATTCATAGGAACTGACCTCATTGCTCAAATTCGTCTTCCCGTTAGCATTTAGCCTTAAATATGCAACTACTTCTGATTATACTTATTTAGTTGCCATAACGGAACACTAATACTCACAAAACAGGTTTCAGAAACCGGAAGATTAAAAATCCCTAACTTTTGTATATATTTAAACACACTTTGCAGGATCGTTAAATTGAAACTAAAAACAACCGGGACACATTATAATATGAAATCAAATCACGTCACTCTGAAAGATATTGCGCGCATACTGGAATTATCTCCTTCAACAGTTTCCAGAGCATTAAAAGACCACCCTGACATTAACGAGGACACCAAAAAACTCGTAAAAACCTTTGCAGAAAAGGTCAATTATCGTCCCAATGCTCTTGCTTTAAGCCTGAGAAGACAGAAAACCAACACAATAGGACTGATCATTCCGGAAATTGTTCATCACTTCTTCTCATCAGTCATCAGCGGTATCGAAGACCTGGCCTATGGTGAAGGTTATAATGTAATGATATGCCAGTCAAACGAAAACTACCAAAGAGAAGTTATTGACACACAGGCACTAATAGATCACAGAGTAGATGGAATTCTGGTTTCGGTGAGTAAAACAACCAGGGACTACGATCATCTTCGTAATGCTTATGACAATGGCATTCCAATGGTTTTTTTCGATCGCATTGTTGAAGAAATAAAATCAGACCGCGTCATAACCGATGACTTCCAGGGAGCCAGCATTGCAACCGGTCATCTGGTTGAAAGAGGATGCAAAAACATTCTACATCTGGCAGCTCCCCAACATCTTGTAATCGGCAGTAAACGTAAGGAAGGCTATCTTCATGCACTGGAAAAGCACGGAATAAGTGCTGATGAGGACCTTATCGTCAAATGCGACACCCGCGAAAATGTTTTTAGCCTTCAGCAACATCTCATCAAACTTATTAAAGAAAAAAATATTGACGGCATTTTTGCTGTTAATGACAGCACTGCCATTGCTGCAATGCAGGCTCTCCAGTCCGAGGGCATTAAAATCCCCGGACAAATTAAGGTAATAGGATTTGGAGACGGCCCCAATGCCAACATCGCTTATCCGCCTCTCAGCACTGTGGAACAAAAAGGGTATGAAACCGGACGGGAGGCCATGCGCCTTTTACTGCAAAGGCTTGAAAATCCGGGTATCGAAATCAATTATTCCACAAAGGTATTAACCCCTACACTGAAACAACGTCATTCCACCTGATTTTTTTTATAGGAGAGCTGTTAAAAGGTCTAAACTTAATCCCGAAATCGTTTGCATAAATAAAAAGTTTCAGAAAACGATTATTTCAACAAGAACCGCAACCAATTGAAATAATTGATAACAAGACTATTAGAATTTAACCCTTTTTATCAAAAGATCATTTTCTTTGCATTTTTTAAGATGTAATTCTTACATTTGCATTGTACCGTATTTTTTCTTTATCAGAGAGGGAAGACTTGACAGTTTTAATTTTATCCCTCACAATCACTTCTTTGGGCAATTATTTCATCGCAATGTGCTCTGACAATTGTCAGGAATTCCGATGGAATCATTGTCAGCATTCAACTTATTTTTCTGTTTTATTTCAGGCCCATTTGTATTGAGATTGTTTCAGAATACTTTCTTCTGATTCGCATTCACTCATCGCATCTTTAAATTTTCAGGAGTTTAAGGCCAGACACATCATATAATATTGATGTTCTGAACTTAATCAAAACAACCTTTAAATTTCAAAAAATTGAAAGAATGCCTTTTCAAAAATCAGCGGCCAATTAATCAACTGTTAATGGAACATGATAATTGACAACGCAAAAAATCGTTTCCTCAATTATTTTCGGCTCCGACAGCTGCCAGGGTTAAGAAAAAACTGTTTTCAATAGTTTAGTTCTAATAAAGTAGAAAGGTAAATCAAGGACGATTATTTACAAAAAGTCCACATTGATAGAACAAAAGTTAAATCCGGGTTCCTTGAAATAATAATCCGTTTAAACCGGGATCGCATAAATCTTATGCAAAAGCATTTAAAACACGCTTGAGTGTTGTTAAAAAGAACAATAATATTTTCTGAACAAAAGCCACAGGCTGAAACAAATAACTGATAAAAGGAAATCACGAAACATGAAGAAATTACCTCGTTTATCAAAAGCCCAGATATGGAATATGAGCATTGGTTTTCTGGGAATCCAGTTTGGCTTTGCGCTCCAAAATGCCAATGCCTCAAGAATCCTTCAAAACTTTGGTGCAGACATTGAACACTTAGGATGGTTTTGGCTGGCGGCTCCCATTACCGGGATGCTGGTTCAACCCATCGTAGGACATTATAGTGACCGCACCTGGACAAAACTGGGCCGTCGACGCCCCTACTTTATCTTCGGTGCAGTATTTGCTGCTTTGGCGCTCATTTTCATGCCCAATGCAGAAATTCTGGCTTCCATAATACCACCAATGTTTGTAGGAGCAGGTATGTTGATGATTATGGATGCTTCCATCAATATTTCCATGGAACCTTTCCGGGCGCTGGTGGCCGACAAATTACCACTGGATCAGCGAACACTCGGCTTTTCTGTTCAATCCACATTAATTGGAATTGGCGCTGTGGTAGGATCCTGGATCACTTACTCACTGGCCGAGTGGTTCAATGTTTCCAAGACAGCTCCAGAGGGCAGCGTTCCCGACAATGTTGTTCTCTCATTTTACATTGGGGCAGCAGTTTTAATTGCCACCATAATCTGGACAGTTGTAACAACCAAAGAATATTCTCCCAAAGAACTTGAGAAATATACTGAAGGAGAGTTAGAGATCAACCCTGCTACCGAAGTAATAAAAAAAGACAATGGCTTTGTACAGATCTTCAAAGATTTTGCAGCAATGCCCAAAACTATGAAACAACTGGGTATTGTACAGTTTTTTTCATGGCTGGCATTGTTTGGCATGTGGGTTTACACCACTCCTGCTATTGCCCAGCATGTTTACAATCTTCCGGTGAGCGATACAAGTTCGGAGATGTACAACGATGCAGGAAACTGGGTAGGGGTGCTCTTTGGCGTCTATAACGGAGTAGCTGCTCTTTATGCTATGCTTCTTCCATTTCTGGCACGAATGACCAACAGGAAAACAGCCCATACCATTTCTCTTGTCATAGGAGCTGCAGGGCTGCTGTCCATTTATTTTGTAAAAGATCCGGACTTACTAATCCTGCCAATGATTGGTGTCGGAATAGCGTGGGCCAGTATTTTGTCCATGCCGTATGCGATCCTTTCCGGAGCACTTCCGGCTAAGAAGATGGGCATCTACATGGGCTTATTCAACTTCTTCATTACTATACCGCAAATTGTTAACGGCTTGGTTAGCGGTCCCATTATTAAAAACTTATTCAACTCCCAGGCTATATATGCCTTGATAATTGCCGGTGTCAGCTTATTGATTGCAGCCGGCGCAGTATATTTTGTTGAAGATAAAGAAGATTAAGATATGTTGAAAGCTTGTATATTCGATTTGGACGGTGTAATAGTAGATACTGCACGATATCATTTTATCGCCTGGAAAGCCCTGGCTGATGAGTTGGGTTTTGAGTTTACGGAAAAAGATAACGAGCGACTCAAGGGGGTAAGCCGCATGAGATCTCTGGATATTCTTCTGGAAATTGGCAACAAGAAATTTTCCCAGGAGAAAAAAGAAGAATTGGCAGCCAGAAAAAACGAGCACTACCGCTCTTTTATCACCCAAATGAAACCTGATGAAATTCTGCCGGGTGCCGCTGATTTTATCAAAGAACTAAAAGAACACAGGATTTTAATTGCCCTTGGTTCGGCAAGTAAAAATGCAATGACCATTCTTGACCGGCTGCAACTTATCGAATGGTTTGATGCAGTAATAGACGGCACAAAAGTTAGCAAGGCTAAACCTGACCCGGAAGTATTCCTGAAAGGAGCCGATGAACTCAATGTAAAGCCGGAAGAATGCGTTGTGTTCGAAGATGCGGAGGCAGGTGTAGAAGCGGCTTTGGCGGGTGGAATGAAATGCATTGGAATAGGCTCACCGGAAGTTTTGGGCAAAGCCCATTTAGTTGTTGCCGGGTTACATGAAATGAGTTTTGAAATGCTGAAACAACTCTAACAATACCATTGAACAACAAAAGCAATGCATCCTGACACCATCTGAAACAGAGAATTCGGCCGAATGATCTAAAAATTTGCAGCTTTTGATATTTACATAACGAAAAAACGATGAGACAGTATTTAAAGCAAGATGAGTGGAGAATTATTGAAGAAGGATTTAGTCCTGAACACCATAAAGCATCAGAAAGTATTTTCAGTCTGGGTAACGGGCAAATGGGACAACGTGCCAACTTTGAGGAGGCCTGGAGCGGCCCGACCCTCCAGGGAAGCTACATTGCAGGAGTTTACTACCCCGACAAAACCCGTGTAGGCTGGTGGAAAAACGGCTATCCGGAATATTTTGCCAAGATTCTTAATTCTCCCAACTGGATTGGCATCGATGTAAATATTGACGGGGAAACACTTGACCTCTTCAATGCAGAAAAAGTGGAAAACTTTCAGCGTGTCCTCGATATGCAGACAGGCGTTTTAAGTCGCATCTTTGATGCAACCCTGAAAAACGGACATAAAGTATCTGTCAAAACTGAAAGGTTCCTGAGTATGACCAGACCTGAAACGGGAGTTGTGCGCTATTCTATAACACCGGAAAAGAAATGTAAAATCATATTTACCCCTTTCATTGATGGAGACGTTAAAAACGAAGACAGTAACTACGATGAAAAGTTTTGGAACATTTTAGAAACAGACGCATCCGACAAGCAGGCATCACTTATTTCCCAGACCAAAAAACTGGATTTCAGAGTGGCTTTTGCAATGAAATCAGAAATAATTGGCGCTGAAATAGCAAATGTACAACCGATCCGGAATGAAACCTATTCGGGGAGCCATATTACCGTGAGGGCGGACAAAAAACAGAATATTACACTTACTAAGTATGCAGGAGTTTGCAGTTCTTTAAATTACGAATACGATGAACTGCTGACCGCCGCCCGGCAAAAGGTTTCCGAAGCAGAATTAGCAGGCTATAACACTTTGCTTGAAGAACAAAAGAAACACTGGAAAAACATCTGGCAGCTTAGCGACATCAAAATTAAAGGAGATGTTGCAGCCCAGCAGGGTATCCGGTTTAACATTTTCCATCTAAACCAGACCTACACGGGAGAAGATGAACGACTAAATGTGGGCCCGAAAGGTTTTACCGGTGAAAAGTACGGAGGAACAACATATTGGGATACGGAAGCTTACGGCATACCATTTTTTCTCATGACAGCTCCTCAGAAGGTGGTTCGTAACCTATTGATATATCGTTACAAACATCTGCAAAAGGCTATTGAAAATGCCGAAAAACTTGGCTTTACCAATGGAGCTGCCCTCTACCCCATGGTAACCATCAACGGAGAAGAATGTCACAATGAGTGGGAAATTACTTTTGAAGAAATCCACCGCAACGGTGCTATCGCATTTGCTATATACAACTATATACGCCACACCGGAGATGAGAATTACCTGGCTGAGTACGGGCTGGAAGTGCTGGTTGCTATTGCCAGATTCTGGAGTCAGCGGGCCACATTCTCCCACGAAAAGAAGAAATTCGTAATTCTGGGAGTTACAGGTCCCAACGAGTACGAAAACAATATTAACAACAACTGGTATACCAATAAAATAGCCCAATGGTGTCTGCTTTATGCACGCGAAGCAGTTGAAATTGTTAAAAAGATCAACCCAGAAAGATTTGCTGAAATCACTGAAAAAATTAATCTTGATACAACTACAGAAACCGGTTTGTGGAAATCGGTGGCAACAAGCATTTATCTTCCATATAACAAAGATGAGGAAGTTTTTCTTCAGCAGGATGGATACATGGACAAAGAGCAAATCACAGCAGATGAACTGAGCCCTTCCATACGGCCTATTAACCAACACTGGTCATGGGACAGAATTCTTCGTTCATGCTTTATTAAACAGGCAGACACACTGCAGGGCATCTATCTTTTCGAGGAGGAATTCAGCACAGAAACCATCCGCAGAAACTTTGCCTTTTATGAGCCACGGACAGTTCACGAGTCCTCCCTTTCTCCATGTGTTCATAATATTCTGGCTGCACGCATCGGTAATATCGAAAAAGCCTACGAAATGTATCTTCGCACCAGCCGCCTGGACATTGACGATTACAACAATGAGGTTCATGAAGGGCTTCATATTACAAGCATGGCCGGAACCTGGATGTCACTTGTCGAAGGATTTGGAGGAAAACGGGTTTACAAGGACGGTAAATTACGTTTTTCACCCATCATTCCTAAACAATGGGAAGAGTACTCTTTCAGAATCCGCTTCCATGAAAATGATTTAGAAGTAACCGTAAACCGTAACAATGTAGAGATATTCTCGCATGCTAATGAAACAATTTCTGTAACATTATATGAAAAAGATGTTACTATTGCCCCCGGGGAATCAATAAAAGAACCTTTAAACGTTAAATATCATGCTTAACAAAAACAGATTTATAATTCTTCTGCTTTCTGCCCTGCTTTTGTCCGCAACGATGCCGGCTGAGGCGAAAACAGAACTAAAAGACCGGCTGGAACCTTCATCGTGGTGGATTGGCTTCAAAAACCCGGTAGTGCAACTAATGGCATACAGTGAAGATATCGCTTATTTGCGTCCCGAAGTCAACCATCCAGGTGTTTCCATTCAACGTATCACGGCAGTGGAAAATCCCAATTACCTTTTCATTGATTTACTGATTAATGAAGATGCTCAGCCAGGAAACGTGGAGGTAAACTTCACTGATGGCAAAAAGACCAAAAAAACCATGGTTCTGGAACTTAACGAAAGGGGAAAAAGTTCGGCAAACCGGGAAGGATTTAACAGTACGGATGCAGTTTACCTGCTAATGCCTGACCGTTTTGCCAATGGTAATCCGGAGAATGATAACGTGGCAGGCATGCGCGAAAAAGCTGACCGGGATGCTCCTTATGGCAGGCATGGCGGAGACCTTCAGGGAATTATGAATCACCTGGACTATATTGCAGACATGGGTTTTACCTCTATCTGGTTAAATCCTGTACTGGAAAACGATCAACCGGAATCATCCTATCACGGGTATGCCACCACCAATTATTACAAAATAGATCCCCGGTTCGGAACGAACGAAGACTATCGTAAACTGGTAAAAATGGCCAATGAAAAAGGAATCAAGGTTATCAAAGACCTCATTTTTAATCATTGCGGAAGTAAGCACTGGTGGATGAATGACCTTCCATCGGACGACTGGATCAATTATGATAATTTTGTTCGATCAAACTACAGATTATCTACAGTCTCAGACCCCCATGCATCAAAAGCTGATTTAAAACTGGCTACCGAAGGCTGGTTTGACACATCAATGCCCGACCTGAACCTGAGAAATGAGTTAATGCTTAATTATTTGATCCAAAACAGCATCTGGTGGATTGAATATGCAGGGTTACAGGGAATACGTCAGGATACGTACCCTTATCCCGACAAACACGGAATGGCCGAATGGAACAAACGCATCAACATGGAATATCCAAACTTCAACATAGTTGGAGAAGCTTGGATAGGTGACGCTGCAAAACTTTGTTACTGGCAGAAAGACTTTCCAAACAGTGACGGGTACAATTCACACCTGAAAAGCATTATGGATTTTCCATTGATGGATGCAATGCATGTTGCCTTTAACGAGGAAGGCGGAGGATGGAGCGACGGACTAATGCGTCTGTACGATGTATTGGCCAATGATCATCTGTATCCCGACATCCACAACCTCATGGTATTCCCAGAAAATCATGACGTAGGCCGCATTTTCAATATTCTCAATAACGATCTTGCCAGCATGAAGATGGTTACCGCCTTCTTTGCTACAGTGAGAGGTATTCCACAATGGTACTCCGGAAGTGAATTACTGATGGATGGCAGTGGATATGAAGGCCATGCAAATATACGCCATGACTTCCCGGGGGGATGGCCAGGAGATGAAGTAAATGCTTTTAACAGAGAAGGACGCACCGAGGAGCAAAATGAGATTTTCGATTATCTATCAACTATATTAAACTACCGAAAAACCAGTGCCCCCATCCACCATGGTGAAACTACCCACTTCATTCCGGAGAACAATGTTTATGTATACTTCCGTCACCTGGATGATCAGGCGGTAATGGTAATGTTAAACAACTCCGATGAAGAGGCCCGGACTGTGTCCGGAGAACGTTTTAAAGAAGTCCTTTCTAACTATTCGAAAGGATTGGATGTGATGACCGGAGAATCAATTTCATCGTTTAAAACTTTCGAAATTCCGGCCAAATCGGCAAGAATCATAGAACTGAATTAATATCTGTTCCGTGGATGAATGGAACAGGTGCTTTAAGGAGCATTCTGTTGCATTTCCATAAATACCTCCGGTTATTTTTATCCGGTTTTTTAATAAATCCCTATTAATTGATGTTTGTCTCCGCCCATGATATTAAGGCGGAGACAAAACATCATTTACCCCTCCTTTCCACAACAACTAACAATAAAAAAATTAAAATGCAAAAACTTAAAACCATCAGTCTTTTTCTGGCAGCTGTCTTCCTGATTTCTGCCTGTCAAACAACCTCTGACAAGGAAAAAAACAATCAGCAAGAAACTGAATATACAAGCAACACTCCAACCCCTGAATGGAGCAAAAATGCTGTCATCTATGAGGTAAACATCCGTCAATATACCGAAGAAGGCACTTTCAATGCCTTTGCTGAACATCTGCCAAGACTGAAAGAACTTGGCGCAGATATCCTTTGGTTAATGCCTGTTCATCCCATCGGAGAGGAAAAACGCAAAGGTTCGCTAGGATCGTATTACTCAATTAAAGATTACAAAGCCATAAACCCGGAATTCGGCACCATGGAGGATTTTAAAGCCCTGGTGGAAAAAGTACATGAAATGGACATGCATCTCATTCTGGACTGGGTGGCCAATCATACTGCCTGGGATCATCCGTGGATCGATACAAATCCGGAATGGTACCTGAAAAATGAACAGGGAGAAATCGTAGCCCCTGTGGAGGACTGGACTGATGTGGCAGGACTCGATTACAGCAACAACGAAATGCGGGAAGCCATGACGGATGCACTCACCTTCTGGGTAGAAGAAACCAATATTGATGGCTATCGGTGCGATGTGGCAGGAATGGTTCCTGTTGATTTCTGGGAAGATGCCAGAAAAGCCATCGAAGATGTAAAACCTGTATGGATGCTTGCCGAAGATGAAGCAGAAATTGCACTTTTGGAAAACGCTTTTAATGCCAATTACGGCTGGGAATTTCACCATATAATGAATGAGGTGGCTCAAAAGAAAAAAAATGCTACTCACGTGGCGGAATATTTCCAGAAAATTGACACCATTTATCCGGCAGGCACCTGGCCAATGCAATTCATTACCAATCATGATGAAAACAGCTGGAACGGTACTGTTTTTGAACGTATGGGAGAGGCTGTAAAAACCATGGCAGCCCTCACATTTACCGTAGAGGGTATGCCTCTCATCTATTCCGGACAGGAAGTCGGACTGGACAAACAACTGGAGTTTTTTGAAAAAGACCAGATAGACTGGACCGGAGGAGAAGATATGACACAATTCTATCAAACACTGACTCAGTTAAAAGCCGAAAACCAGGCTCTCTGGAACGGCAGATTTGGAGGAGATATGAGAATAATCAATACCAACAAGGAAGAAATGGTATTTGGTTTCTACAGACAAAAAGAAGAAAACACTGTTGTTGCACTTTTCAATCTTTCAGACGAATCAATATCCACTATTATTGAAAATGGGCCAACGGGCAACTTCACAGAAGTTATGACCGGAAAAGAGATTACTCTTCCTGCCAATAAATTATTATTACAACCCTGGGAGTTTAAAATATTTGTCAGGTAGTATTTTCCCTCTCGAACAGAACAGAAAATATCAAAAAAGGGGCTGTCCAAAAAGTCTCTATAGTTATTGTTTTTACATTTTGAAGATCCTTAATTATGAGATTCTTCATTAATTTCAAAATATAAAACTATAAACTTATGTATTTTCGGACAGCTTCTTTTTATTTTTTAAAATATCAAATTTCATTTCAAATAGTTGAATATATACTTCTTAATTCTTGGAGCATACCAGATCAAGAATCAGTCTCTCCTCCAACCCCAAAGCATGGATAATTTCAGCCGTTTCTTCATTCATCTTAATTCAAATTTTTTCAGAACCGTATAAACCGGCCCTTTTTGTGTGAGTTTACTTTTAAATAAAATCACCTGATCTATTTCTCTCTCGCACCAAAGAATATTTTTCTTTTGATTCATCTCTGCAACCAGTTGAGCCCCATTATTCATAAAATTAATCCGGGCCAGAGTCAAATGTGGATTAAACGTTCCGGACTGTCCGGACAGCCCAAAACCTGAACATGCTTCTATTGTTCTCTGTTGCAGATTTTTTAACCATTCACTTTCCCTGATCCCTGCCCACAAAACTTTAGGGTTGTCTGCTGAACCAAAATACCCACTTCCTTCAACCACGATATTCCCGGGCTTTACATCTTTAAAGGCCATAGTTAAACGACCCGACAACTCTGGCAGTTCTGATGCCCGGATATCACCGATAAATTTCAATGTTACATGCCATTGCCGGCTGTCAGTCCACTTGATCTTATCATAAGGGTAGTGCTTTTTGATATCTTCCATCCATCTGGTCAAGGAAGGAATTGCATCCAGAGATATAGCAACAAAAGATCTGATCTTATCCATAAAAATTGATTTTGCACAACATCAAGAAAAATTTTAAATTAGTCTTTGAAACTGTTCAAACCAAAATACAGAAAAATTATGTCTGAAAAAAAGAAAATTGCTGTTGTGTTATCCGGTAGCGGAGTTTACGACGGATCTGAAATTCATGAATCTGTGTTCACCCTTTGGGCCATTGAAAAAGCCGGTGCCGGATATGAAATATTTGCCCCTGATGTGGAACAATATCATGTCATCAATCACATCTCGGGAGATGAAATGGAGGAGAAACGAAATGTCCTGGTAGAATCAGCCAGGATAGCCCGTGGAAATATTAAACCCCTGAGTGGTTTTAACGCTGAAGACTTTGATGCACTAATGATTCCAGGCGGATTTGGAGCTGCCAAGAATCTTAGTTCATTTGCTTTTGAGGGAACAGACTGTCTGGTAAATCCTGAAGTGGAAAAAGCAATTCTGGATATCAATAAGGCCGGAAAACCCATTGGTGCCCTTTGTATTTCTCCCGTAATACTGGCTAAAATTTTCGAAGATGCCAAAATGACCATTGGCTCTGATCAGGGAACAGCAGACGCCATCCAGGCAATGGGTGCTACCCATGTTAATACCACTCATGGTGAAGTAGTAACCGATAAAAACTTTAAAATTGCCACTACACCATGCTACATGCTTGATGCAAAAATCACTCAGATAGCTGAAGGGGCGGAAAACGTGGTCAAAGCAGTATTGGAAATGGCAAAGTAAAAAGCTTATAAAGTGACCAGCACAATAAATTTGAACATTAACACCCCAAAATATAATCTAATGTCTGAATTCCGGTACAAGCATTAGATTTGTTAAAGCTACAATATCCGGTTAATTCGGAAATTTAAAATATATTGAGCACCCGGGATGATGACCGGGATGGCTCAATATAAGTTGCTTCTTGGACTTACCAATAATAGAAAAAGAAGAAAAATTTTTACAACATCCCGTTATCAATCATAATAATAATGTGCTCAATCATCTGATCTTTACGATCCCCCTCATATTCATCCTTCAAATTGGAGCCAAAAAGGCGGGCCACTGATTGCCAGAAAAAAGCTGAAAAACCACCCTTATAGTCCTTTATCAGGTCGTAAGAAGTATCGCCTGTTTCCCTGTCGATAAGCTTAATAAGCATGCGCCCCTGAGAAAAAGTCAATTTTCTCAATGGCTTCTCAAACTGACTAAACAACTCTTTTTCAGCATCCTTCAAAAACTCTTTTCGCTTTCTTTCTCCTTCAATATGGGCCAGTTCGGAATTAATAACTTCAAGCTTATGAGCTGCAAGTCTGGCATAAGGCAAAGCTATTTTGATATTTCGGACCATACGATTATATATTTTCCGTTCCCTTTTACTTCTATACTTCCAATCGGGAACTACCTTTACTTCTCCCAAAACAACATGGGGAATCGTATCTCCATCAATGACACTTGATTCAAGAAGATATACGTTCTCTCCGGCCACCTCTTCCGTCCTGACATTTTGTGCAGAAAGAAAAGATATTGCCCAAAAACCAAAGACAAAAAGAAATATGTATCGTCTTAAAGGAATCATTAATTCTACCAATTAAAAAAATTGTGATCAGACAATATACATGCAAAAAGCTTACCTAAATTTATTATCCAGGCTTAATCAATAAAGAGCACCCTTAGATGCCGGCCTCTTTCTTCAGCCATTTAATTTCATCAGGCCACAACAGGGGCTGTGGTGTTTCCAGTATAACGGGAATATCATCAAAACGTTTATCTTTCATAATACGTTTAAAGGTTTTTTTGGTCATATATCCTTCTCCTAAACTTGCATGCCGGTCTACTTTACTACCTACCTCCTTTTTAGCATCATTCAGATGCAATCCTTTTAAATAGTTTAATCCCACAATATCTTCAAAGTCCTTCCAAACCTTTTCATAATTCAAATCTGACAAAAAATCATAACCTCCGGCCCATCCATGACAGGTATCAATACAAACACCGACCCTGGATTTATCTTCCACCAGTTCAATAATTCGAGCCAGATGCTCAAACTTATATCCCACATTAGATCCCTGACCTGCTGTATTTTCAATAACGGCAGTTACGCCTGATGTTTTATCCAGGGCAATATTTACCGACTCTGCCACCAGCTGAAGACATTCATCCTCTGAAATTTTCTTCATATGACTTCCAGGATGGAAATTCAGCATCTCAAGACCAAGTTGTTCACATCTTTGCATTTCATCCAAAAACGCTTCACGTGACTTCTCTAATGGGAGTTTTTCAGGATGTCCGAGATTTATTAAATAGCTGTCGTGGGGCAAAATATGCTTTGTAGAAAACCCCAGTTCCTCAACATTCTGCTTAAATTTCCTGATGTTCTCTTCGCTTAAAGGTCTGGATTTCCATTGCCGCTGATTTTTTGTAAAAAATGCAAAAGCTGTGGCGCCAATATCCGCTGCATTTACCGGAGCATTTTCAACCCCACCCGCAGCACTAACATGGGCCCCTATGTACTTTGTTGCCATTTGATATCTGATTTGAAAGTTAATATTAATTCTTGCTTCCCTGCAAGAGAACATTTGTGAGAATTAAAATAAAAATTAAAATATCATTTTCATACAAAATAACAGGAAAAACTTCACTTTTACCTCCCCATCGAAAGTAATAAATCCGCTATTTGCATGGGAAAAATCAGATTTTTTTCTCTAAACAATCACTAAATTGCATATTCAATAAACACCAGAAAAATAAACCAAAATCAGTTGTATATGAATACCCCCATAGTTCCCAATGTAACATCTGAAATAGGCGATTTAGAAGCTGTAATACTGCATACTCCGGGGCCGGAAGTGGAAAATATGACCCCGGGCAATGCCGAAAGGGCCCTTTACAGCGATATTCTAAACCTGCCGGTCGTTATTGAAGAATATCAACAATTTAGCGGTATTCTGGAAAAAATCTGCAAAACTTTTCAGGTGAAAGATCTGCTAACAGAAATTTTAATTGATCCTGAGATCAAAGTTTCACTGATAGAACGCATTTGTACTCATGAGAAAGTTCTCAACATAAAAGAGGATTTACTGGCTCTTAATCACAAAGAACTCGCTGCTCAATTAATCGAAGGAGTTACTCTTAAACGTGACTCCCTAACCACTTTTCTTTCGGATGAAAGATATGCATTGCGTCCGCTGCACAATTTCTTTTTTACCCGCGATGCTTCTGTCACTTTATATAACCAGGTAATGATTTCCAAAATGGCCAACAAAGTAAGAGAACGGGAATCAATAATCATGGATGCCATCTTTAATCACTCTCCACATTTCAAGACCCATACCATAAACCCCATGAGTACCTGGAATGTGGGTAATGAAACCTTTATAGAAGGAGGGGATGTTCTTATTGCAAGAGACGATATTTTGATTGTGGGCAACGGAGCACGAACGTCGACCCAGGGGATTGATTTTCTTGCAGAACAGATAAAATCACAAAAAGGAAAGAAGCATATTATTGTACAACAACTACCGGAATCACCTGAATCTTTTATTCACCTTGATATGATATTTACGCTTCTCGACCGAGACACCTGCATGATTTATGAACCAATGTTACGCCATGAAAATACGTATTCAACTATCCTTATGACCATTGAAAATGGTGTTGTAAAAGATATCTCAAGACAGATTAGTCTTTTGGAATGCCTGAAAAATCTGGGAATGGATCTAAAACATGTCCCATGCGGGGGTAATGATTTGTGGCAACAGGAACGGGAACAGTGGCATAGCGGGGCCAACTTCTTTGCCACAGGCCCAGGAAAGCTAATAGGTTATGCCAGAAATGTTCATACCCTGGAGGCACTTAACAAACAGGGCTTTTCCATCATTAAAGCATCTGATGTTCTTAGTAACAAAACTGACCTGGCAGCATACAATAAGTATGTTATTACAATTGAAGGCTCTGAGCTACCAAGAGGCGGAGGTGGCGCCAGGTGCATGACTATGCCGGTCAGGAGAAAAAATATATAGTTTTTCAAAAGGCATCCTTATACCCCCATGAAGAACTTAAACATAAAGGAGCTACGTTACACATAAAACCAGCATGACAAAGATTTTTACAAAAGTCTATGTATTAAACTTAATCATGCGAATTCCATCAGACCAATAAGATAAGACAAATTTTATACGGATATATTATCACTGCTGCCCGGCAATAAAAGCCTTCAACTTTTACCTCTGAACAGTGTAAAGTTATTCAGAACGCACATAAATACAGGATTTCATTCAATCCATTTCATATTAGCCGGTCAGTAGTGATATATTATAAAGAATCTTAATATCCCGGAATATTTTTGCGCTGACTACACTACCTCTTTCACAATATCAGCAGCTTCTTTTAATGTGATAGCCGATCGCACTTTTAGCCCGGAATTATCAATCACTTCTTTCCCTTCTTCCGCGTTAGTACCCTGCAGTCTCACAATCACAGGCACCTGGATATCGCCAAGATTCTTATATGCTTCCACAACGCCGGATGCCACTCTGTCGCAACGCACAATACCTCCAAACACATTAATCAATATTGCCTTTACAGCCGGATCACCCAATATAATTTTCAATCCGGCTTCTACGGTCTTGGTATTTGCGCCTCCTCCAACGTCCAGAAAATTGGCAGGTTCTCCTCCTGATAGTTTAATTATATCCATAGTGGCCATTGCAAGTCCTGCTCCATTAACCATACAACCGACATTACCATCGAGCTTAACAAAATTGAGGTTATACTTTCCCGCTTCAATTTCTGTCGCATCCTCCTCTTTTAAATCACGCATTATTACAAGCTCAGGATGCCTGAATAAGGCATTTTCATCCAGATTTACTTTAGCGTCAACAGCCAGTATTTTATCATCAGTGGTTTTAAGGACAGGATTAATCTCAAAAAGGGAGGCATCAACCGAGACATAAGCACGATAAAGTGCCTGAACAAATTTTGTCATCTCCTTAAATGCATCTCCCTGAAGTTCAAGATTAAAAGCTATCTTCCGGCACTGAAAAGGTAAAACTCCTGTTCCGGGATCCACCTCTTCTTTAAATATTAATTCCGGAGTCTTTTCAGCAACCTCTTCTATATCTACCCCACCTTCTGCAGAATACATAATAGTATTTTTACCTGTTTCCCGGTTAAGCAAAATACTCATGTAAAATTCCCTTTTCCCGGAAGGGCCGGGATAATAAACATCCTGTGCAATCAAAATTTTACTGACTTTTTTACCTTCCGGGCCGGTCTGATGAGTCACCAGTTGCATCCCGATCAGTTCATCAGCAAGACTACGAACCTCATCAAGGCTTTTGGCTAATTTTACTCCCCCACCCTTTCCTCTTCCACCAGCATGAATTTGTGCTTTTAACACCCACCAACCGGTTCCTGTTTGTTCCTGCAGTTGCCTGGCAGCCTCAACAGCCTCATCAGGTGTCTCCGCAATAATTCCTTCCTGTATATTTACACCGTTTTGCTTAAGGATGGCCTTGGCCTGAAACTCATGAATGTTCATAATGTAGTTTTTTTTGTAAAACTTTAAAATAAAACCTGATCAACAATAAATAAATCAGGGAAAGTATTCGAAAGACTAAAAGAGATTCTCTAATTTTGTTTCTTAAAAAAATGCGCAAACTAAAGCTAAACGAACTGGGAAGAATATCTGTCAGTCAATTTAAAGAATCCTCCAAAACCCCAATTATTGTAGTTCTGGATAATGTCCGAAGCCTCCATAATGTCGGCAGTATTTTTCGGACATCAGATGCTTTTCGTCTTGAGGCCGTATACCTCTGCGGCATCACTTCCACCCCGCCTCACAAAGAAATCCATAAAACTGCACTTGGTGCAGAAAATTCAATGGATTGGCATTTCTATAATGAAACAACAGATGCACTGGAAAAGTTGAGACAAGATGGATATTTACTGACAGCTATCGAACAAGTAGAGGGAAGCATTCCTTTAAATGAGTTTTCTCCTGATCTTAATGCAAAATATGCAATAATACTCGGCAATGAAGTAAAAGGAGTATCCCAGAAGGCTGTTAACATGTGTGATTTATGCATAGAAATCCCTCAATTTGGGACAAAACATTCATTTAATGTTTCTGTTTCAGCAGGAATTGTACTTTGGGAGTTATCCAGAAGGTGGATATTGGATTAAAGATATATATAACTTATGATTGCATCATAAGAAGATAATAACTGAGTGGTCAATGAATTATCTTGATATAGAAATAACCAGGTATCATCAAAACAATATTATCCTGCCATTAAAAATAAGAGGTTTTAACTTATTGTAGTCCTGAAAAATAATATAGGAGATTGCTCCCAAGGTAAATCCTGACAAATACCGAATAAAAAAAAGGCTGCCTTAATAAAGGCAGCCTCTCTTTTTATATTTCTTCTTATTTAAAAGTTCTATTGTACGATTTCCTGGAAAGTAGCATCTTCAAAATAACGTGCAAATTCCATGTCCGTAGCAGCAACTTCTTTCCACTCGCTGTTAAGATTAACAGCCTTGGG
The DNA here is from genome assembly GCA_964403175.1 of uncultured Marinilabiliaceae bacterium. Classification (GTDB taxonomy): domain Bacteria; phylum Bacteroidota; class Bacteroidia; order Bacteroidales; family Marinilabiliaceae; genus Marinilabilia. The sequence continues at coordinate 24,284 of CAYOFH010000013.1, read as the reverse complement.
AAGGTTTTCAAATACCATGCCCGAATCGTTTTGACGGGCACCAATAACAGCTTTCAGATAGTACTTCATACCAACTTCTTCCTGGTTAGCATTCAATGTAGCCAAAGCAGCATCGTAGTTACCATTCAGAATCTTAGCTAAAGCGGCATTACAGTTGTTACTGTTTCCAAAATAGCGAACAGCCTCATCATAGTTGCCATTGTAGATGGCCAGAACTCCAAGGTTATTATCAAGAGCAGAACCGGCACCTGCAGCTGAATCGAAGTATTCTTTAGCTTCTTCCAAATCATCCTCATGAAGAGCAATAACACCAAGATTGTTTAAAACAACTGATTCATTGGCTTTCATGCTATTTGCTTTTTCAAAAGCAACTTTTGCCGCATCAACATCTCCTTGCTCATAAAGAACAACTCCAATATTGTTTTGAGCTCTCCAGCTGTCTGAATACTGATTCAAAGCGGCTTTGTAAATAGCAAGTTGCTCATCCAGATCTTCAGTAAGAGTAGCAGCATAAAGAATTTCTTCATGGTTCAGATCCTCGGGAGAATTGGAAGCAAGTTCAGAAATTTCCTCATCAGACTTTCCAATTACTTCAACGTTAACCTTGAGCTTGGCACGACGCAATTCGGGAAGAATTTCGTCAGCAAGAACCTCATAGGTAGAAGACATATTTTTAATTTCCGACTCACGAACTTCAGGGTCGTTATGTGTAGAAAGAACTCGAAGAATTACATCTTTGTCTTCAATATCGCTTTCCTGAACCAACTCTTTAAATCCTTCCCAGTCTTCGGGAGTATTACGTAATTCAAAGAAATCATCAGAAGTAGCAGCATCAACTCCAGCCTCTTCCATAGCATTTTGCAGATATCTCTTGGCAGAAGCTTCACGCTCACCAGCCAAACGGGTATTCAAATCAATAGGTCCGTCAGGAGAAGCATAAGCGGAAATATTAGCCCCTTTAAATACTTTGTTTTCTGCTACTTTAGCAGAATCAACAAAGTCTTCAAGAGCCTCTATATCATCATTCCTTAATTCAGAGTTACGCACATATGAACGCTGGATCAAATAGTGGATATCTGCATCACCAGCCTCGGGAGTAACCCGCTCAAAATTGTCCTCTCCAAGAGCAGCAACAGCACCTTTTTTACCCAGCAATTCTGAAGTAGAAATTACACCTTCGGCAATTTTAACAGGTTCAAAATCAATAGAATTATCTCCTTTTGAAGCAGTAATTCTAACCACAAGATCAGAAACTCTCATGTTTTCATTATAATCAACAGTACCTTCATAAGTAAACTGTCCACCATTTGCATAGGAAATCACTTTAGCATTACCTTCTACGTTTTCACCTTGCAACTGGTAAGGAGCATAAGCAGTCTCTCCTCCATCATAAACCAATACAGGAGTTGCTGTGATCTCAGTTTTCTTATCGAAGTATCCACCTGGAACTTGTACCTGGATGGTTACGGGCACCTGACCACCATGTGCTTCCAGCACTTCCGGAGTCACAGTATAATTCATGTCTGGTGCATTGTCTTTCATCTTATCCAGACCGGAACAACTTGCCAGTATTGCTGCAAGAGCTACAGTCGCAAAAAGATTAATTTTTGTTCTTTTCATAATGTTAACCGAATTATTTGTTCTTGAATAAATCCTATCTTCTTTACAAATTTAGGAATGTTTTTAATAAATGAAACACTTCACACACGATTTATTGCAAATATAGACAATCGCTGAAGTTTTTCAATAAAAATATTGATTCCTGAGATGAATAAATCATAAATAATTTTTATGATTTATGATTTACCTACTTGATTTTCAAATCACTATTTACAATAATAAGTTTTTTTGATGACATTGTAAATACTTTTTATCTTTTTTCTGTCAGAAACTTCTGTTAATAAGGTTCTATATCCATATTGTAAAAAGTAAAAGCCCACATATCCGTCACTTCCTCTATTTGTTTATCCACCGGTTTACCTGCTCCATGACCTGCTTTAGTTTCAATACGAATAAGCACAGGATTTTCTCCTTTATATTTATCCTGTAATGTTGCGATATATTTAAAGGAATGCGCAGGTACCACCCGATCGTCATGGTCAGCAGTAAAAACTAGTGTTGCAGGATAGTCAACTCCGGGTTTAATATTATGCAATGGGGAGTATCCGTGCAAATATCTGAACATTTCTTCACTTTCGTCACTCCGCCCGTAATCACTTGCCCAGGCCCAACCAATAGTAAACTTGTGATAACGTAACATATCCATCACACCCACTGCAGGAAGAGAAACCTGAAATAAGTCAGGCCGCTGATTGACAACTGCTCCGAGCAACAACCCGCCATTAGAGCCTCCGCGAATGGCAATTTTGTCCGAATTGGTATACCCCATCTCAATCACTTTTTCGGCAGCCAGAATAAAATCGTCGAAAACACGTTGCTTGTTAAAACGTGTACCTCCCTGGTGCCAGTCTTCACCATACTCTCCACCACCTCGGATATGAGCATTCACATAAACACCACCATTTTCCAGCAGCGGAATCAACCGAACATCGAAACCCGGAGAATAAACAACATTAAAACCACCATAACCATACAACATCAAAGGGTTGTTACCATCAAGTTCGAGACCTTTTTTATGTACAATATGGAGCGGCACCTGTGCACCATCTTCGGCTTCTACAAAGACAAGTTTTGTAACATAATTATCTCCGTTGAAATCAACATCAGGCTCAAAATCCACTGTTTGTTCCCCGGACTTAAGATCATATTTAATATTTCGTGAGGGGATACTATAAGAATTAAAGGAATAAAACAACTCATCATCCTCCCGTATGGTACGAAAAGTTCCTACAGATCCCCTTCCAGGTAATTCAATTTCAGATTGTTCTTCTCCGGAAAAGTCGTAAACAATCAGTTGGGATTCTGCATCAACAATATAGTGAGCAACTGCAAAAGATTCAGAAAGGTCAACGCCATCAAGCACATCTCCCTTTTCGGGAATTACTTCTTCCCAGTTTTCAAAAGCCGGACGAGCCGGATCTATAGCCATAACACGGTAACGTGGAGCACCAAAGTCGGTTCGCACCCAGTATTTTCCATTTACTGTTCCCAGATAATTGGTATTATTTTCAAAGGTAGTATCTGCCACCATCCACTCTTCCTCATCAAATCCTTTTATAAGAAATGAATTATTATTGGTGGATTCATTGCCCATCAGAATGATATTTTCATTATCATCATCTATCACCCCGGTAAAATTACGAAGAGCATTCTCAGGATCTTTAAAAATCAACTGGTCGTCAGACTGATCATTACCAATCTTATGGTAAAAAACTTGTTGAAACTCATTCAGATTGGTCAACTCCTCTCCTTTAGCTGGTTCATCATAACGACTATAGACAAAACCATCTTCTCCGCGCCAGGATATGCCCGAAAACTTAACCCACTTGAGATGATCTTCAAGATCTTCGCCCGTAGCCACGTTCTTCACAAAAACCTCACGCCAGTCGGAGCCACCCTTCGAGATAGCATAAGCCATATATGTTCCGTCTTCAGAAATAGAATAATCGGCCAATGCAACGGTTCCGTCATCAGACAATTTATTGGGATCCAGCAAAACCCGCTCTTCACCATCAGGTCCTTCCTTCACATAAACCACTGACTGATTCTGAAGTCCGTTATTCCTCATAAAGAACCAATATTTCCCTTTACGAACGGGGGCTCCTTGTCTTTCATAATTCCAAACCTGAGTAAGTCGTTCTTCAATTTTATCACGGAAAGGTATCTCCTCCAGGTATTCATTGGTTACCTTTACCTGTTCCCTGACCCACTGTTTGGTCTCTTCCGATTGATCATCTTCAAGCCACCGGTATGGATCAGAAACTTCGGTTCCGTAGTATACATCCACGGTATCATTTTTTTTAGTTTCTGGATACTCCGGGGTATCCGGTCCTTTCTTTTTGCAAGAAAAAAACATAGTCATAGCAAACATTAAAACAATTGCAGTACGGTAGTTCATTTTTTTATTTTTATAGTTATCAGCTTATTCAGGAATAGGGATTCCTTCAGATTTTTTAAAAACAAAAACAATCTATTATCATGGCAGCCATCCATAAGAACAGAATTATTCAAAAAAAATATCAGATCAAAAGTAAGGCTCGGCGAAGATGAAACTTCAAATTTAAGTAACAAATTGATTTGTAATATATTTAAGAAATCAAATCTTCATGCTCGTTTCATTTACAAGTCCGACATCAAATCTAACTCAAATTAATGGGCAATCAATAAAGCCGGTCCTGCTTTTTTATGCGTCGTTCTTTATTCTTACCTGCAATCCAGCCTCCAAGCATACCAATAAAAGCCCCGGTGAGTAACACACCGCCAATGACAACTCCGGCCAGCACCACTATTGTAATCAATGCCCCCAAAACACCTACCAGGATACCCATCAACACAAAGCGTGATAGCCACAGCCCCTTGGGAACCACCTGATGATCTGCACGCAGATGCCGGACACTATCTTCCAGTTCTGCCTGAAAATCAGCCATTTCCCGGGCATCATTTTTCATCCACCTACCCAGCTCGAAACTCATTTCATCCAATGTCTCAAAATGCCTCTGACAAACGTGGCAGTCAGCCTTATGAGTTTCAAGATGATGCATCAACCGGGGAAAAGCCTCAAGACTGTAAAACCGGATACTCTCCCTGGGAGCTCCTTTCAGTCGATTACTCAAAATTTCGTACCACTGTTGAATTGTTCGGTAGCCACTCATAATATTTATAATTGCAGATTTTTTACCATCACCAGAGCAATCGAGGTGATGAACAGGCCAGTTAAAATAGACAAATAAGACAAAAAAACAAAATCCCCAAATGGTAAAATGAAAACCACCGGGGATTTGTTGTTATTATGATCTGCCGGGAATAATCCCCGGCAATTAAATCAATAATTATTTACGCTCGGGCCGGGGCAGCAACACCTTACGTGAAAGTTTGAGTTTTCCGGATCTTTGATCAACATCAATCAGTTTTACCTCAACCACTTCACCTTCCTTAAGAACATCTTCCACTTTTTCAAGACGTCCCCACTCAATTTCAGAGATATGAAGCAATCCGTCTTTCCCTGGCAAAATTTCAACAAATGCACCAAACGGAACAATTGATTTCACTTTTCCGCTATAAATTGTTCCGACTTCAGGAACAGCCACAATGCCTTTGATGCGGTTTAACGCCTTATCAATAGCATCTTTATCACTTGCTGAAATGCCTACAATACCATTCTTTTCATCCTCGTCAATAGAGATACTGGTATTGGTTTCAGCCTGAATTTCCTGAATAATCTTACCTCCTGGTCCGATTACAGCACCAATCATGTCTTTGGGAATACGTATAGTAACAATTCGGGGAGCATGAGGCTTGAGATCTTCCCGGGGCTCACTGATGGTCTCACTAATTTTATCCAGAATATGAAGACGACCGCGACGAGCCTGTTCCAGGGCTTTTTCAAGCACTTCGTAAGAAAGTCCCTCTACCTTAATGTCCATTTGCGTAGCCGTAATACCGTCCCTGGTACCGGTTACTTTAAAGTCCATATCTCCAAGGTGATCTTCATCTCCTAGTATATCTGAAAGTACCACATACTTGTCACTGTCCTTATCGGTAATAAGTCCCATAGCAATCCCGGAAACAGGCTTCTTAAGCTGAATCCCGGCATCCATTAGTGCCATTGTGCCGGCACAAACAGTAGCCATGGATGATGAACCATTGGATTCCAGAATATCGGAGACAACCCTTATCACATAAGGAACTTCATCAGGCAACATTTTTTTAAGAGCTCTGTGTGCCAGGTTTCCGTGACCCACTTCACGCCGCCCTACACCTCGGTAAGGTTTAGCATCACCGGTGGAGAAAGGAGGGAAATTATAATGCAATAAAAATCTGTCATATCCCTTGAACAACACATCATCCACCAGCTTTTCATCCAGCTTGGATCCAAGGGTAACTGTAGTCAGAGACTGTGTTTCTCCCCGTGTAAAAATAGCTGAACCATGTGGCCCGGGAATACAATCCACTTCGCCCCAAATAGGACGAATTTCATCCATGGCCCGCCCATCAAGACGAATATTTTCATCAAGCATCACCCGGCGGACGGCATCTTTTTGCACATCGTGGAAATATTTCTTAATCAGAGTTGTGGGAATTTCGTCCTCTTCCGCATTGTAATTACTTTCAATAAACTCATCCACAATAGCAGAAAATCCATCCAAACGCTCATGTTTATTGGGATTGGCGGCACGAGCAACTTCACAGGCCTTTTCATAAGTAGCGTCCCAAACTTTTTTGCGCAAATCCTCATCATTAACTTCGTGTGAGTATTCGCGTTTAGTGACGTTAACCATTTCGGCAAGCTCAATCTGGGCAGCACACTGAATTTTAATGGCTTCATGTGCAAATTTCATGGCCTCCAGAAGCTCAGTTTCAGAAACTTCACTCATTTCGCCCTCCACCATCATTATATTATCCATTGAAGCTGCCACCATAATTTCAAGGTCAGCAAATTTAATTTCCGAAAGCGAAGGATTAATCTTCAATTCCCCATTGATACGAGCAACTCTCACTTCGGAGATCGGACCTGCGAAAGGAATATCGGAAACACACAATGCAGCAGAAGCAGCAAGTCCGGCCAATGAATCAGGAACACTCTCATTATCAGCTGAAATAAGGCTGACATTTACAAAAGTGTCTGCATGATAATCTTCGGGAAAGAGTGGCCTTAATGCCCTGTCAATCAGACGGGATACAAGAATCTCAAAGTCAGAGGGACGGCCTTCTCTTTTAAGAAAACCTCCCGGGAAACGCCCGATAGCAGAATACTTTTCCTTGTAATCCACAGAAAGAGGCATAAAATCGACATCCGGCTTTGCTTCTTTTGCAGAAACCACTGTTGCGAGCAAATACGTATTGCCCATTCTAACAACTACCGATCCGTCGGCCTGCTTGGCCAACTTTCCAGTTTCAATTACGATTGACCTTCCATCACCGAGGTCAATACTTTTTTCAATCGGCTTAATCATAAATAAATTTCTATTTTTTTCTTACAATCTCTTAGTCAACCCCAAAGATAGATAATATCTGCCACCCGACACTTAGAATCATCATATTTTTTCAAAAAGTCATCAGTTCAGTCAGAAAAAGCAAAAGGCAATTCCCGAAAGAGAACTGCCTTTTCAATGTTATCCTTTTCAACTTACTTACGAATCCCAAGCTCTTTAATTAGTGCACGATATTTTTCAATATCTTTTGCTTTAAGATAATCAAGCAGGTTACGACGCTTACCAATCATCTTTTTCAGAGCATACTGGGTACTGAAGTCCTTCTTATTAGCCTTCAGGTGTTCTGTCAAATGTGCGATACGGTTGGTAAATAATGCCGCCTGGCTTTCTGGTGAGCCAGTATCAGTATTCGACTTCCCGTACTTCGCAAAGATCTCTTGTTTTTCTTCTTTTGTCAGATGCATACGATCTAATTAAATATATGATTTACAAATAGGCCGCAAAGATATAGAATAATTTTTTGTCATGCAAACTGTTTAGGCTATAGTTTTTTGTCATTAGTGATTCGTCAACAAGTCTTTGCCAACGCTACTGACTACTGACTACTGACTAAAATCTAATACCCCCTCTCTTTAGCCATCTGCTCCATCTCTTCTTCAAAAATCTCCTGAAATTTTTGCTTATCGTAATCAAGTTGCATCTGCTCATCGTTTGAGATTCTTCGGTCGATTCCGTTCAATACGTCATCCCGATGCACTTCAATGGCCACAAACCCATGATATTTTTTATCTTGTGTAACACTTGCTTTTTCGCAGGTAACCACAATATTATTAATAGTTTCATCGGCCACTTCACGCGTCATATTTTCAAACTTCTGTTCAAATTCAGCAGCATCACCAATTTCGCGTTCATTCACATATCTGTCAGTAACAGACTTGGTATTTGAATTAATCAGCGTTACGAGACGTTGTTTGGCCAGCAAAAGAGCTTTTTCCTTGGCCAAACTCAGATCGGAACTGGTAGACATGGCACTTGCCCGGAAAAAATTTTTATTTGATTTCCCCTGGTCCTCGCAAGGCAGATCTTCAATCATATCGCCTATTTCACTTTTAGCAGATACTTTTTCCTTTGATTTACAAGAAGATAAACTACCCATAAAAATAAGGGAAACTGCGGCAAAAAAAAGAATTTTAGATTTCATAACAATCAGTTTTGAGATTATCGAAAAAATAAACGTTTTTTAACACTAGAAATCACATCAAAAAGTGAACCATTTTTTTATTTCCTGCTACGATCTGATGATAAAGCTTTATGGCCTATGCGACAGGATAAACATTTTTTATGGTCGCAATAGTATTTCTTCAGATACACCAACCCCTGGCTGTCAGCCGATGATGCAGCTACAACTCCTATTGACCGGTGACCCCAGCCATCCACTATACTATTTTTCTCCGGAGGCATTAAAGAGAGCCACTCCAGCGCCCTTTGTTGCAGAGATTCATTGCTTCTTAGTTTTCCATAAGCAAAAAACAAGGGAACCACAGTGTTTAGAATTAGCAAATCCACGGCCTGTTTTCCAATTTTTTTAGATCTCGCAGGGGCTGCCACATCAGGTCGGTAATGCCGTTTCCAGTATTCGGTCGGACTTGCAGTCAACAGCTTTCGTGCTTCAGACAACTCTCTGCAACTTAGCAACCTGTCAAACAAAAAAGCATTTCCTGAAATTAATGCCGCTAATTGAACCAATCTGATGGTAGGAAAATTCCCCGGACGCATCCGTAAAAATTTCCATCTGTGCGAAGACATAGGTGAGAGCTCATATTTATACCTTAACAGTTCATACTCTCCGGCCAGTTTATGAATGTACTCATCCTCATGAATCAGGCCACTCAAAAAACCTGCCTGCCCCAGGAACAATGCTTCCAGCTTATCTGTCGCATCAGCATTCTTTTGAATAATCTGCCATGGAATATTTCGGGCCAACTGCTCAAAAGAATCTCCATTCAGGCCAAACCCAAAGTTCCGGGCCAGAACAACAAAAAATACCTGTTTCCAGTCATTGCGGTAGGTTTTTAACAACTCCCCTATGCTCTCAACTTTTTTTTCCAGTTTCTCTATCAACATGCGTTCTATCCAGCCATGTATCTCGAAGCGGGGAAGTGTGTGAATAAAACCTTCGCATGCAACCCATCCCTTATTGGAATACAATAACTGATAATCTCTCAATACATTTTCGGGAATCTCCAGCTCCCAACAGGGGACGCATCGTCCGGAACTGGTTTTCACCTCTTTGTCGTTATCCAAAACAACATGCAAAATCACATTATCGTAGAGCGGGTCCTGATCATGATGATGCTGATTCCATTCGGAGGCCTTTTTATGAATTTCCACATTCCCGGCCCACACAACACCATCGAGTTTGATTTTCGCATTAAAAAAATCGGGCCCTGCATCGGAATTGGGTAATCCGGGATGAACTACCTCCATCCGATGTTCCTGATCAGTAATAAAAAGACCTGGCTTATAACTTTTGTATTGCCAGAGATAGTGGAGAAAATCTTCATTCATGGAATAAGGCTTTTACAGTTTCCTGAAAGCTTCGGATTAAGCCACAGGCAACCATGGTCATCAATAAAATGATGCACCCAGCCTTACTTTGCAATCTACGAATATTTTAAATAACAAACCAATTTCCCGACGTTTTCGTTAAATCAGAGAAGCTTCTTTGAGCAAAGATGCCATTTCCTGCTGAACTTCAGTAGCCGCAGCACGTGCTTTTTGAGCGAAATCCTCATCTTGTCCGGCAAAAATGATTCCTCTTGATGAGTTTACCAGCAAACCGCATTTCTCGTTCATTCCGTTACGGGCAACTTCGGCAAGACTACCTCCCTGCGCACCAACTCCGGGGACCAACAAAAAATGGCCGGGGGCAATTTTTCTGATGTCTTTGAGCATTTCGGCCCGGGTGGCTCCTACCACATACATCATATTCTCTTCATTACCCCAGTGCTTCGAGGTATTAATCACTTTTTCAAACAGACGCTCTCCGTTTTCCGTCATATACTGAAAATCGGAAGCTCCTTTATTAGATGTGAGAGCGAGAAGAATCACATATTTTCCGACATAGGTCAAAAACGGCTTAACGGAATCTTCGCCCATATAAGGCGCTACAGTAACCGCATCAAAATCCATTGCATCAAAAAAACCTTTGGCGTATAAATTAGAAGTATTGCCGATATCTCCCCGTTTGGCATCAGCAATAATAAATATATCGGGATAGTTGTAACGGATATAATTGACGGTTTTCTCAAGAGTGTTCCAGCCACCTACACCCATGCTCTCATAAAATGCAAGATTGGGTTTATAGGCCACTGTCATATCGTGTGTGGCATCAATAATTTCTTTATTAAAAGCAAAAACCGGATCGGTAGTGTCATAAAGAAAATGAGGGATTTTATTAATGTCGCTATCAAGCCCTACACAAAGGAAGCTCTGCTTTTTCTTTATTTGCTCAAAAATTTCCTGGCTGGTCATATCTATCTTTTTTTATTTGTTTATTTTATACACTTATACTGACATCTTTAGCCTTTCAGATATAAAATTAAAGATAAATCCTGTAATGCTGATAATCTGTTGATTTACGCTAAGACCGGGTAATTCATAAACATTAAAAACTTAGCGGCAATAATCAAACAAGCAACAAAAAGGAATCACGAAAAACAAAATTACATTTCACTGGCCTTCAGTCTTTCCGCATTCTCCTCAACCTGCAGATTGTCAATAATTCCGCCAATATCCCCAGCCATTACCCCAGGCAAATTATGGATGGTATAATTAATACGGTGATCGGTAACACGACCCTGCGGATAGTTGTATGTTCTGATTTTCGCTGATCTGTCTCCCGTTGACACCATCGTTTTCCTTTTTGAAGAAATTTCATCCAGATACTTCTGGTATTCAAGGTTATAAAGTCTTGTCCGCAGTTCGGTCATAGCCTTATCGAGGTTTTTGAGCTGCGATTTCTGATCCTGACAGGTAACTACGATTCCGGAGGGTATATGTGTCAGCCGGATGGCCGAATAAGTTGTGTTAACTGATTGTCCTCCGGGCCCTGAGGAACAATAAGTATCCTTGCGGATGTCTTCCTGCTTCAGTTCAATATCAAACTCTTCGGCTTCGGGCAGGACTGCCACAGAAGCAGCAGAGGTATGTACTCTTCCCTGGGTCTCGGTTTGTGGTACCCGTTGAACCCGGTGAACTCCTGATTCGTATTTCAGAATACCATAAACCCCGTTGCCTGTAACTTTCATTACCACCTCTTTATATCCGCCGGAAGTTCCCTCAGAATAATGTGTTACTTCAACTTTCCATCCTTTACTTTCACAGAATCTGGTATACATCCTAAACAGATCGCCGGCAAAAATACTGGCCTCATCACCTCCTGTACCGGCTCGTATTTCCATTACCGCATTCTTGGAATCCTCCGGATCACCGGGCAGCAGTAACATTTTAATCTCCTCTTCCTTTTTGGGGCGCTCTTCTTCCAGTGCATCCAGTTCTTCGCGTGCCATAGCGCGCATTTCTTCATCATTCTCTTTAAGCATGGCCCGGGCTGTCTCAATATTGTCCAGAAGATTTTTATATTCTTTCCCTGCATTTACAATATCTTCCAGTTCCCGGTATTCTTTATTCAATTTCACATACCTTTTCTGATCAGAAATCACCTCCGGGTCGGTAATCATTTCCCCTATCTCTTCGAAGCGCATTCTCAGAGATTCCATTTTTTCCAGTAACGAATTATCTTGTGCCATATTCTTTTTATTATTTTCACAAAGAGAGCTCTTTGTCGTAATTGCTATTGCTAAAAATCAGTACATAAAAAAACCTGACTACAGATCGGGAAAAACCAAGGTTCCCGGACGTCTGTAACAGGTTACAAATATTAAGCAAACCTAATAATGATAGGTTCCTTTTTCTCCTTCAATGGTCAGTTTATTCCCCTGGGAGGAAGCTTCGCAGCGCCCGACAATTTGTGCTTCAATACCAAAGGAACGGGAAATATCGATAATATCCTCAGCATCTTCCTCTCTCACATAAAACTCAAACCGGTGACCCATATTGAACACCTTATACATCTCCTGCCATGGTGTCTGAGAAGTTTCCTGAATAATCCGGAATAACTCAGGCACAGGGAATAAATTATCTTTGATCACATGCATGTTATCAACAAAGTTCATCACTTTTGTCTGAGCCCCTCCTGAACAATGCACCATACCATGAATCCGGGGACGAATGCTTTCCAGTACTTTTTTTACAACAGGGGCATATGTCCGGGTGGGGGACAAAACCATTTTTCCAGCATCAACTCCAAGGGCTTCCACAACATCTGTAAGTTTATATTTCCCCTGATAAATCAAGTCATCAGAAACTTCAGGATCAAAACTTTCGGGATATTTTTGTGCCAGGTAATGAGCAAACACATCATGCCGCGCCGAAGTAAGACCATTGCTCCCCATCCCTGCATTATAAAAATCTTCGTAGCTGGCCTGGCCTGTGGAAGAAAGCCCTACAATCACATCGCCGGGTTGTATAAGATGATTGGAAATAACATCGCTGCGCTTCATGCGTGCAGTAACTGTAGAATCAACAATTATGGTACGCACCAGATCACCCACATCAGCCGTTTCACCACCCGTACTGTAAACTGTGATCCCCTGTTCTCTTAAATTCTGCAACAACTCTTCGGTGCCATTAATGATAGCAGAAATCACCTCTCCCGGAATTCTGTTTTTATTGCGGCCGATGGTGGATGAAAGCAAAATATTGTCGGTAGCACCTACACAAAGCAGATCATCAAGATTCATCACCAGGGCATCCTGGGCAATTCCTTTCCAAACAGACAAGTCACCGGTCTCACGCCAATAGAGATATGCCAGTGAAGACTTGGTGCCAGCTCCATCGGCATGCATAACATTACACCATTGTGCATCACCACTCAGAAAATCAGGTACAATTTTACAAAAAGCCCTGGGAAATATTCCCTTATCTACATTTTCAATGGCTTTATGCACATCTTCTTTCGAGGCAGAGACGCCTCGTTGGTTGTATCTTAGATCTTGCTGCACGAAGAGTTATTTTTGGATGATTACAAATTTCCTGCAAAAATACACAAACTTTTCGGGGTAGAAAAACAGGAAATTTCTCTGGAAATTCTATTCACAGGGGCAAGCGGAAAATATCACAAAGTCTTTTGCATGATATATCAATTTGATGGTGCAGACTCAAGAACAATTTCCTCCCTGAAATCCTCACTTTCTTTCATTCCCTGAGTAGAGAAATCCAGTTTTCCATTAAAAAAACCCTCCGCACTGACAATAATAATGTAAGAAGCTTCCGGCTCCAGTACAAAGTTAAAAGATCCGGCCGAAGAAGTCGTTGTAGTGAAATTGAATCCGTTATTACCCACCACCCTGACAGAAGCATCCTCAATGGCGTTTCCGGATTCATCAACAACTTCACCTTTAAGAACTGCCTCAATGGGAGGAAGCTCAAAATCAAAAATCTGATCCACGCCCCGGTAACTGCCCCGGGATGAGGATAACATTCCTATTTCTCTGGTGCCTCGAAAGACAATTCCAAAATCATGTCCGGAAGAATTAAGGGGTAATCCGAGATTTCTGACTTCCCAATCTTCTTCCACTGAATCGTAAACTGCTTCAAATATATCTAATCCACCATAGCCCACCAATCCATCGGAAGAAAAATACAAACGTCCGTCACTTCTAACTGTGGGAAACATTTCATCGGCCGGAGTATTAATTTTCACACCAAGATTCTCGGGATCTCCCCATTCACTGCCGGAAGAACGTTCAACTTTCCACAAATCTTTACCTCCAAAACCACCCGGCATATCAGAAACAAAAAAAAGTGTATTTCCATCAGGCGATAAGGCCGGATGAGCAAAAACAAGACTATCAGGTCCTAAGGGTAGAGCTTCCGGCTCTCCCCAACGACCACCAACCCGTTTTCTAACCATGATAGTTGCCCCGGCAGGACCTTCTTCAGGTAAAATACAACGGGTAAAATACATCTCTTTCCCATCGAAAGAAAATGCCGGAGTGCCTTCATCCGTGGCAGGGTCATCATCACCAAAAAAAACAACAGGATCTTCCCAACCACCTGCGCCATCCTGAATAGAACTATAAATTACAGAACTTCCCTGACCGGTAACAGGATTCATTTTTCTCTTTTTATCCCCGCCACGCATTGATGAAAAATAAACGGTAGTAAAATCATCCCCGGAAAAAGCAGGAGAGAAATCACTCTCTCTTGATCGTAAATCATGATTATTCTCAACAACATATCGTGTTTCCTCAGGACTTCGCATAGCCATCCGGCAGGACTGGATACCATTCAATGCGGCGCGGTTTCCTACATCATGTTCAAGGAATGCCTCATAAGCCTCGATGGCTTCTTCATAATCTTCACGCATTCGCAACGACTGCCCGAGATAGAACTGAGCTGCCGGATCGGGAAATCCATACGTTATAGCTCTCTGAAAATAGGCAGATGCCCTTAACGCCTGTCCTAAACTATAATAAGACATGGCAAGATAAAATGAAGACTGCCCCCGATAATACCGGTTATCGAAATCCAGTTTTCTGAACCTTTCCACAGCTCTGCTGTATTCTCCAACATCGTATAGCTTAACCCCTGAAGCAAGTTTAGCCTCGGCACTGCATCCTGACACAACCACCACAAACAAAACATATATCGCTGAATAACAAAAAAAACGGGAAACTATGCGAAGCATACTTATTATCAGATTAAAATTCTTATCACAGATTTCAAAGTTAAAACTAATCAGAAATAGAAACGAAAAAAAACAAAAGTTATTTTACTCAATACTCCGTTAAACTTTTGCAAAACCCTATCTGTCAAATTCTTTGTTTTTAAAAGGTTATTCCTGTTAAAATCAGGAATGTCATCATTATAGATTTCACCTAACCTTTTATTTCTAAAAATCTGACGATCTATTGTTTTACTGATATAATAGACAATTAGATTTATAGATCTAAGAAAGACCTTGAACGCCGCCCGTTTTGGCTTCCATCAATCCGCCGGCCCGGATAGCGGGCAGATGGTCAAAAAAAAAAGAGTGCCTGCCTAATAAAAGACAGACACTCCCGAGTCAAAACCTCTCCCGTTCATTAACGGGCAAACAAAAGTTCTCTGTACTTAGGTAACGGCCACATTGCGTTATCAACAATCAATTCAAGCTTGTCAATGTGATAACGAATATCATCCAGATAAGGACGTACCTTTTGATCATAAGCATCTGCCATTTCGCTCATATTCTCAATCTTATTGGCCACCTTGCGGGCTTCAACCATCTCGTGAGTCTTAATCTTAATACTCTTGATGTGATGTGAAATAGTTTTGATCAGATCAAGACGGTCAGCTGCTAATTCCTCATAATCGCCATCATTTCCAAAGACATCTTTCAGTCCCTGAACATTCTCAATAAGCTTATTCATATAATGAACGGCAGTAGGAACAATATGATTAAGAGCTAAATCCCCAAGAACCCTGGCTTCAATCTGGATCTTTTTGGTAAACTTCTCCAGTTCAACCTCAGTACGGGCATCAATCTCCACATCAGAAAACACTCCATTCTCAACAAAAAGCGTTTTCGCCTTTTCGGATAAATAAGTTTTAATTGCTTCAGGTACATTTGAAATATTAGCTAATCCACGACGGGCAGCTTCATCTACCCAAGCCTGCGAGTATCCGTCGCCATCAAAGCGAATATTCTTAGATTCTTTGATGTATTCTTTAATTCTCTGGAAAATCGCCTCATCTTTTTTAACACCTTTATCAATAAGGGCATCCACCTCTTTCTTAAACTTCTTTAACTGGCAGGCAACTGCTGTATTCAACGCTATCATAGCGGAAGCGCAGTTGGCAGCAGAACCCACCGCCCGGAACTCAAAACGGTTTCCGGTAAAGGCAAACGGAGAGGTGCGGTTACGGTCGGTATTATCCAGAAGAATTTCAGGAATTTTACCAATATCCAGCTTAAGAGCTGTTTTTTCATCCGGAGTCATCTTCTTATCAGAAACTCTTGTTTCCAGCTCATCGAGCATAGCCGTAAGCTGACTTCCAAGAAATACTGAAATAATTGACGGAGGAGCTTCATTGGCACCGAGACGATGTGAGTTACTGGCAGACATTATACTGCCGAGCAACACATCCTGGTTATCATGAACTGCCTTAAGCACATTCACCAGGAAAGTAAGGAACTGCATATTTCCCTTTGGGTTTTTCCCCGGCGACAGCAAATTCACCCCTGTATTTGTGATTAACGACCAGTTATTATGCTTTCCGGAACCATTAATTCCCTTAAACGGTTTTTCATGAAACAAAACACGGAACTTATGCTTACGGGCCACGCGCTTCATCACATCCATAACCATCTGGTTGTGATCATTGGCCAGGTTGGTCTCTTCAAAAATAGGAGCCACCTCAAACTGGTTTGGTGCTACCTCATTGTGACGTGTCTTAACTGGAATTCCGAGACGATAAGCCTCAATTTCAAACTCTTCCATAAAAGCAATCACGCGGGTTGGAATAGATCCGAAATAATGATCATCCAGCTGCTGATCTTTAGCTGAAGAGTGTCCCATCAGGGTACGACCTGTAAGCATAAGATCAGGACGGGCATGATAAAGGGCTTCATCAATAAGGAAGTATTCCTGTTCCCATCCCAGGTTACTGATTACTTTGGTTACATTCTTGTCAAAAAACTGGCATACATCTACAGCTGCTTTGTCAACAGCGTGAACCGCTTTTAACAGGGGAAACTTATAATCCAGCGCATGGCCAGTATAGGACACAAAAATAGTAGGAATACATAGAGTTGTACCAATAATAAACGCCGGCGATGAAACATCCCAGGCTGTATAACCGCGGGCTTCAAAAGTATTACGAATACCACCCGACGGGAAGCTTGAAGCATCAGGCTCCTGTTGAACCAGAAGAGATCCTGAAAAACTTTCCACCATGGTTCCGAACTCTCCAAAAGTAAGGAATGCATCGTGCTTCTCGGCAGTACCATCGGTAAGCGGGTGGAACCAGTGCGTGTAGTGAGTTGCCCCATTCTCCATGGCCCACGCCTTCATTCCCAGTGCAATCTGATCAGCCATTTTACGATCAATCCGGGTTCCCATTTCCATAGCTTCTACAACATGTAGAAAGGCTTCTTTAGAAAGGTACTTTTTCATTTTAGGACGGTTAAAAACCATGTCCCCATAATAATCAGATGTGGGAATCCTGGTTCCCTCAACTTTTCTGGGCTCTCTGTGCAGGAGCTCCTCCAATGCGGAAAATCTTAATTTTGCCATAATTGAATAAATATTTTTCGAGTTAGCTTCTGCAAATATATAAATTTTAATTACACCTATTATTTTTTTAGGGGTATTTTTTATTTTTTGCCACTTTTTTCCGATAAAACCCTGAAAATTGTTAGATAAAAGCTGTATTTTAACACATACTCATCAATAAAACCCAAAAAACAGCACTCAAACAGCAAAAACAACAAACAACAAACATTAAAGAAGACATCTATTAAAAAAGGGACTGTTTATTAAAAAACAGCCCCTTTTAAAATCTTAACCCTGTCAAAATTAAATCCAGGTCCACAGCATACCAAAACAACTGTTACTTATTCGCAGCATAATATTTATAAAAGGAAGGGATGGTTTCAATACCTTTAAAGAACTGTTCCAAAGGATAATTTTCATTGGGGCTGTGAATCGCATCACTTTCCAGGCCAAACCCCATCAGTACTGTTTTTATTCCAAGAATCTGCTCAAAAGTGGATATAATAGGAATTGAGCCCCCACTACGAACAGGTACCGGTCTTTTACCGAAAGACTCCTGATAGGCTTTTTCTGCAGCCTGATAGGCAGCTATATCAATTGGACAAACATAAGCCTGACCTCCATGAAGGACGGAGACTTCCACTTTTACAGATTTGGGAGCAATGGATTCAAAATACTCTTTAAACTGTTTAGCTATTTTGTGATGATCCTGATTGGGTACCAGGCGTGAGGAAAGTTTTGCATGAGCCTTCGACGGCAAAACAGTTTTGGCTCCCTCTCCTGTATATCCACCCCAAATACCACAAACATCAAACGACGGCCTGATACCGGTACGCTCCGGAGTAGTGTAGCCTGCTTCCCCCTGAAGCTCCTCAACATCTATTGCCTTCCTGTATGTTTCCTCATTAAATGGAGCCTGCCCCATCAGATCGCGCTCTTTACGGCTTACTTCCTGCACATCATCATAAAACCCGGGAACCGTAATTTTCCCGTTTTCATCAAGCAAGCCGCCAATCATCCTGGAAAGTACATTTATGGGATTTGCTACAGCGCCTCCAAAAAGTCCTGAATGTAAATCCCGGTTCGGCCCGGTAACATCAACCTGCCAGTAAGCCAAACCTCTAAGTCCGGTAGTAATAGATGGAACATCAGGAGCAAGCATTGAGGTATCTGAAACCAGAATAACATCTGCTTTGAGCAATTCCTTATTATTCTCACAGAATTCCGGCAGATTTTCAGAACCTATTTCTTCCTCTCCTTCAATAAGAAATTTCACATTACATTCCAACTGATTGGTTTTTACCAGATATTCAAAAGCCTTGGCATGCATAAAAGCCTGTCCTTTGTCATCATCAGCACCTCTGCCCCATATTTTCCCATCCTTAATTACAGGTTCAAAAGGATCGGTATCCCACAATTCAAGAGGATCTACAGGCATTACATCAGTATGCCCGTACACTAACACAGTAGGAGCATCATCACCAACCTTCTTTTCGGCAAATACCACAGGATGCCCTTTCGTTTCCATTACCTCAGCCTTGTCAACGCCTGCATCCAGTAAAATTTGCTTCCACTTTTCTGATGCCCTGCGCATATCATCCTTATGAGCTAAGTCACTACTAATGGAGGGAATCCTGATCAATTCAAACAGCTCTTCAAGGAATCTATCCTTGTGCTTGTCTATGTAATTTTGTATATTTTCCATATAATAAATTGTTTTTGACTAAATTATCAGACTTGTTTATTTGGTTGAACTAATGAAACGGTTCGGTGTTTAAACAATAAAAGAGCAAAAGATGTTTGCACCATAAAAAGATTACAAATATTATTCATTGGATATTCAAGAATCTATTGTGCTATGCATCTGCAAAAAAACATCAACTATGACCAGGACCCAACTACCTCATGATAATTGATTCAAAAGTCGTTTTCAGGCTTATTCAAAACTTTTTTATCCGGAATGAAATCCGGCCGCGCTTTTTTTTTGCTGCCTGAACATTTCTCAGACAAGAAGCAGATTCAGGAACGGGAACAAAAACAAACATCCGAAATTAAAGAATATTTCAGGAAAAAAGAATGAGTAAAGTCAACCACCAATTTTTTGTAACCTTATAAAATCAAAAAACCATGAAAAAGATTGTTTACATTTCCATGTTTTTAATTGCAGGTTTTCTTAACGCTGTTACAGCTCAGGAAACAAAAGAAGACATTTTTGAGAAAGAGTCTAAATACAGGTTTGAGGAGACAATCGCAATGATACAAAAATCGGCCAAAGCAGCAGGATGGACAATCCCCGTGAAACATGACATACAGGATATTCTCATGAAATCAGGAGAAACCTCTCCTCCGGCAACAATCATTGCGCTCTGCAAAAAATCTATTGCCACCAGAGTAATGGGGATAGAAGATGCAAATGAGATTCTGGCATTAATGCCATGCAGGATTGCAGTTTATGAGAAGTCGGATGGAAAAACCTATGTATCATGGGCAAACCTCAGTAAGGCAAATCTGGAAGTCAACACTCCAAAATCCACTATTCTTAATGATGCTGCTGAAGAATTAAAAGCAATAGCCGACAATGTAGTAAAAGAAACAAATTGAGACAAAGAGACTGTATTGAATACAACCACTCCTAAATACTCCCAGCGTAGAGATGCACATTAGTGCATCTCTATGCCATATTATGAAAAACGTTGGTCACATCATCATCCTCTTCAAAACGGGCCAGTAACTTTTCGATATCAGCGGCCTGCTCTTCCGA
Organism: uncultured Marinilabiliaceae bacterium; assembly: GCA_964403175.1. GTDB lineage: Bacteria > Bacteroidota > Bacteroidia > Bacteroidales > Marinilabiliaceae > Marinilabilia. The sequence goes on along the minus strand of CAYOFH010000013.1, from coordinate 4,089 downwards.
CAATGGTTTTGTATCCTGAGGGATACGCTCAAATTCTGCATTTTCAATCTCAAAACCATTATCTTCAAGGTACTTTTGAATTGGACCAAACCCTTCAAAGTCACCATAAATCATAATATATTCATCTTCAGCAAAAACCTCCTGGACGCCGGAATCAATCAGCTCAAGTTCCAGTTCCTCAAGGTCAACGCCTTCTTTCATCTTCACTTTAAAGCTGCATTTGTGTTCAAACATATATTCCACACTGCCAGAAGTTCCTAAAGAGCCACCTGCCTTATTGAAATAACTTCTGACATTAGCAACCGTACGGGTAGTATTGTCGGTAGCTGTTTCTACCAATACGGCAATGCCATGGGGAGCATAGCCTTCATACACCACTTCTTTATAATCAGTCTGATCTTTACCTGATGCCTTTTTAATGGCCCGCTCAACATTTTCTTTTGGCATATTGGCGGTCTTGGCATTTTGGATCAATACACGAAGACGGGGGTTGGCAGTCGGATCGGGTCCTCCACTCTTAACAGCAATAGCAATTTCACGACCTATCTTGGTAAAAGTTTTGGCCATATTCCCCCATCGCTTGAGTTTCCTGGCCTTCCTGTATTCAAATGCGCGTCCCATTTTTATGATGTTTAAATATAATAAGAAATTTAGCGAGGCAAATTTAAACCTGTTTTTTATAAAACCGACTTCTCAGCTAAATAATATTTTTACAATCACTATTGTCCGGAGAAACCAATATCCTGAAAAGAGATTGCTTCGCTTTGCCCGCAATAAAGCAATGGCAAAGTTATAGCATCCGGGAAAATTATTATCCAGGCACGCTAAAAAAAGCTGTTAGCGAAAAAGATATTATCTTCCACCAACAGCCCGCGGTTCTATGTATATCTTACTCTTCTATCTGACCGGATTTCTCCGCTTTCATTTTCTCCAGTTCTTTGGCTACATCCTCCATTTCGTTGAAAAAACGCTCTCCATACTTGCGGATAAGCGGTTCTTTCAGAAACCTAAAAACAGGCAGCCCAATTTGTCTTCCCAGTTCCCTGGCGGGATTACAAACCGGCCATTCATGATAATTTAGTGCTTCGTAGGTTGCATATTTATCCACCCTGATTGGGTATAAATGACAGGACACCGGCTTTTTAAAGTCCACCAGCCCTTCATCGTGGGCCTTCTCTATGGCACATTTACAGACCCCTTCATTGTCGAAATAAGTGTAAACACATTCCCGCCCGTGAATAATTGGGGTTACTTTATCTCCATCAGCATCAGTCTCCCATGTTCCGTTTTTTTCGATAATTTCTACAGCTTCGGATGAAAGAAGATGCTTTATTTCAGGATAGATTTTATCCAGAATATCCGTCTCGTCATCTTCCAGAGGAGCTCCTGATTCACCTTCCACACAACAACTTCCCAAACACTTGGGCAGGTCACACAGAAAATGCTCTTTAAAAATATCCAGACTGATAATCTTGTCGTCAATTTGAACCATTTACTTTTTTAATAGATTTTTAGCCTGGTTTATTCATGAGTTTTCGTTATGAAATGTTCAAATGCCAATAAATACTGGCAACCGCAAAGAAAATTGATGAAGGAAATAGTGAACTATTTTCAAGTCAATTTTTTGAGGACGCCTGTATTTAGCAGGTAGTTGGACATTGCAATAGATAATCTATGAATAATCCAGGTTAGATGTAAGATTTAATAAATCAAATGTTTAAGACAGTCTTTAATAATAAATTTTACTAACGTCGTACCCAAATATCTGACAAATCATATATTTTGGTTCACCTGCGCTAATTCAAATACTCAAACCACCATTGTTGCCTGATAAAAACAGCTAAACAAAACATTGTTCTTAACCTGACTTCAACGATTTTGAATCGGCAAAGTTAAAGAATTATTAACAGCCTCCTATCACCAAAAAGCATAAAATACAACTAATCAGTACCTCAAAAAAAAACACACACAGTTACTGATTCTGATTCCGGCTGTTTGTCATACTCCCTGATCCCCTGTTCGGCCGCATGAACAAAAGTGGCAGGTTGAGTGTGTTCTTTCAGGCAGGCAGCTCCCACATACGTACAGGTATTCCGGATACCTCCGGGTATACCCTGAATAATAATCTCTCCACAGGCAAAAAAAGGACAGCATCCATAAGGATACTGTCCTTTCTATAAAGACTATTAAGATGTCATACCCCTTTATTCTAAATTATTCCAGGGTAATCAGGCTTTTGCCAGTCATATCTTCAGGCGCTTGCACTCCCATCAGATTCAGTAATGATGGAGCTACATCGGCCAAAATTCCATCCTCCACTTTTCCGGTACGTTCTGTTACCCAGATAAACGGAACAGGATTTAGTGAGTGAGCAGTATTTGGAGAGCCATCAGGGTTCACAGCATTATCGGCATTACCATGGTCGGCAATAACAATAGCTTCGTAACCATTCTTTTTGGCTGCTTCGACTACATCCTTCAAGCAATTATCAACAGCTTTTACGGCTTTCTGAATAGCCTCATAAACACCTGTATGCCCTACCATATCCCCATTGGCGAAATTGAGACAGACAAAATCATATTTTTGCTTGTTCAACTCTCCGACAATAGCATCTTTCACCTCATATGCACTCATCTCGGGTTGAAGATCGTAAGTAGGAACCTTGGGAGAATTTATCAAAACCCGGTCTTCTCCTTCAAAGACCTCTTCACGGCCTCCTGAAAAGAAAAAGGTAACGTGGGCATATTTCTCAGTCTCAGCAATACGCAACTGCTTAAGACCCTTCTTTGCAACCACTTCCCCCATGGTATTCTTCACGTTGTCTTTATCAAACAGGATATGCATATCTTTAAAAGTAGCATCATAAGGAGTTAATGTGCAATAATGCAGGGGAATAGTTTTCATGCCATACTCCGGCATATCCTGCTGGGTTAAAACCTGTGTAATTTCCCTGGCTCGGTCGTTTCGAAAATTAAAGAAAACAACAACATCACCTTCCTCAATTGTTCCCACAGGTTTCCCACTTTCATCAACATGAACAATGGGCTTAATAAATTCATCTGTTACATCATTGTCATAAGACTCCTGAATACCTGCAAGAAGGTCTTTGCTTTTTTTCCCTTCACCCTTCACCATCAGGTCATAAGCTTCTTTAATACGCTCCCACCGCTTATCGCGATCCATGGCATAGTAACGACCAATCACAGAAGCCACTTTTCCTGCTGAACTCTTAAGATGGTCGAGCAATTCGCTCATATATCCTTTCCCACTTTTGGGATCGGTATCACGACCATCCATAAAAGCATGAACAAAAATCTTTTCCAGCCCGAAATCTTTAGCTACATCAACCAACTTATAAAGATGCTCCTGACTACTATGCACTCCTCCTTTTGAAACAAGTCCGAGAAAATGCACCTTTTTATCATTTTCCTTAGCATAATTATATGCTTTTACCAACTCGGGATTTTTAGAAATACTATTGTCTTTAATGGCCAGATTGATCTTTACAAGATCCTGATAAACAATACGACCGGCGCCTATATTCAGGTGTCCAACCTCAGAATTCCCCATTTGTCCTTGTGGTAAACCAACATTTTCGCCGGAAGCATGAAGTTGTGCATTGGGATATTTTTTTATGAGATTATCGAAATATGGGGTTGTGGTAGAGTAAATCACATCCGATTTATCTTTTTTCCCGTATCCCCATCCATCGAGAATAATAAGTATGGTTTTCTTATCCATGGTTATTTTATTTTTAATGAATTTGCTGTATTACTAACAGAGAAACAATTAATTCTTCATTGAGTTTAAAATGAGGGCCAAAAGTACCTAATTTGTAAGCAAAAAAAAAGCTGACGGTGTTAAGGATATTAAAAAAGCATCATCTGTTATGAACTATTTTTTTTAAGCAGTTTTCAATAGATGGTTAGATTTTTAGATTTTTAGATATAAGATTTAAGATTTAAGACCAATCATATAACGCTGACAGCTGTATTTTAGATGTTTACAGAAGCCTGACTAAGTATTGAGTTTTGAAAGGTGAAACAAAAGGACGTCCGGTCCTCATTAAAGAGAAATATACCGGAGCAG
>CAYOFH010000012.1:0-42060 GCA_964403175.1 uncultured Marinilabiliaceae bacterium | reverse complement strand
TCCAGAAAATTCTATCCACTTCTCGACTCCTCCAAATTAACCTCCCTGTTTTTGGAAACCAAAAGACTGATGGTTGTACACAGAGAGCTAATGACTTCCAACTCGGATGAACGCAGAGTTATGCCGGGCATGGAGCCACACAGAGTGGACAGCATTGTCCCTGCAAGCATCATTGTCAAATTCATTATCGAAGAATTAAAGATAAAAGAAGTTTGGCAATGTTCCTTTTCTCTCAAGGAGGGGGCTATTCTTCAGATTATTTCAAGTCAATTGTAAAAGATCAAAGCATGTCCAAAATACTTGTCATAGACGACCAAAAAAGCATTCGAAATACACTAAAGGATATTCTGGAATACGAGAAACACACTGTGGTTCTGGCGGAAAACGGGCCTGAGGGGCTTGAACAGTTCTCTGCAGAAAAATATGATGTGGTTCTGCTGGATATCAAAATGCCGGAAATGGATGGGATGGAAGTTCTGGATCAAATGATGCAAAGTTCACCCGACACTCCTGTAATTATGATATCAGGGCATGGAAATATTGATACCGCAGTAGAAGCTATCAAGAAAGGGGCTTATGATTTTATTGAAAAACCTCTTGATCTGAACCGACTGCTGGTTACCATACGCAATGCCATAGATAAAAAAGAACTGGTTATCGAAACCAAAGTATTACGCCGGAAAGTAAACAAGACTTTTGAGATGATAGGGGAATCGGATCCTATGAAGCAAATCAGGGAAATAATTGAAAAAGTGGCCCCTACCGATGCCCGCGTTCTCATCACCGGACAAAACGGAACCGGAAAAGAACTGGTTGCCCGGTGGCTTCATCAGAAAAGTAATCGGGCTGAACAACCATTCATTGAGGTAAATTGCGCAGCCATACCATCTGAACTTATTGAGAGTGAGCTTTTTGGTCACGAAAAAGGGGCTTTTACCTCCGCACACAAACAGAGAAAAGGAAAGTTTGAACAAGCCAACGGAGGCACTATTTTTCTTGACGAGATTGGCGATATGAGTCTGGCAGCTCAGGCTAAAGTACTCAGAGTGTTGCAGGAAAATGTAATTTCGAGGGTGGGCAGCGACAAAGACATCAAGGTAGATGTCCGGATACTGGCAGCTACCAACAAAAACCTGCAAAATGAAATTAAAGAATCGAGATTCAGGGAAGATCTTTATCACCGACTTAGCGTAATCATCATCCAGGTACCTTCGCTCAACGAACGCATTGATGATATCCCTCTGTTAACAGAACATTTCAACAATTTAATCTGTCAGGAGCTGGGCATTCAGCCCAAAACATTCGAGGAATCGGCTATCAGTGAACTTCAAAGAATCAAATGGACGGGAAATATCCGGGAGTTTAGAAATGTCATTGAAAGGCTAATTATTCTCTGTAACCACAGCATTACTGCCAAAGACGTACAAATGTATGCCATGCCATTGGCCTAAATTCAGATTACCAAATTACGTATCATGCGTACCGAAAAAGATTTTCTGGGCGAAATAGAAATTCCTGATGATAAACTCTATGGCATACATTCCTTGAGGGCTCAATCGAATTTCCCAAACCAGACAAATTTTCCAATCGAATGGTATAAGGCAACGGGGCTTGTCAAAAAGGCCTGTTACAGGACTTATCGAAATTTCAGGGATACTGCAATCCAAAAGAATCTGAAGGCTCCAGAAGGGCACCTCTGGATGTCTGATAAAACAATCTGCAGCCTGGAAGAAGCCGCTGATGAATTAAGCAGGGGGAAATACTTCGATCAGTTTATAGTTCCGGCAATACAGGGCGGAGCGGGAACAAGCATAAACATGAATGTAAACGAAATAATTGCCAATGCTGCCCTTAAAAAAACAGGGCGTAATTGCGGTGACTATCAATACATTGATCCGTTAAATCATGCTAATATTTTTCAGTCAACCAATGATGTCATTCCCACAGCTCTCCATGTGGCGTTAATGCAGTTGTCGCATAAACTCGAATTATCAATTAATCTGCTCAGATCCTGTTTCGAGACACTTGAGAAAAGGCATCGAAATTCGCTCCGGCAGGCTTATACACAAATGCAGAAAGCAGTTCCCAGCTCTTACGGTCATCTTTTCAGCAGTTATTGTGATGCACTCTCACGCGACTGGTGGCGGGTTACCCGAATCAGGGAACGGCTTAAAGAAGTAAATTTGGGAGGTGGAGCGGCAGGAACAGGTTTAGGAATTCCACGGTTTTTCATTTTAAATGTTATTCCGGAGCTAAGAGCCGAAACTAATTTAACTCTGGCCCAGTCCCAAAATCTGGCTGATACCACCATGAATCTTGACAGTTTGGTTGAAGTGCATGCCATCATAAAATCTCATGCAGTTAATCTGGAGAAAATCTCAAATGACCTGCGATTGCTTGGATCTGATATTTCCAGACATCAATCGGTAACAATACCCCAAAAACAGATGGGGAGTTCCATCATGCCCGGAAAAGTCAATCCTGTTATTGCTGAATATATTATATCAGTAAGTCATAAGGTTTATGCAAACGACCAAATGATAACCGGGCTCGCCGCACTGGGTTGTATGGATCTGAATGCCTATCTGCCTTCCATTGGAGTGACCATGATAGAGAGTTTTAAACTTCTTGATTCAGCTTGCGGAAGTTTTCAAAAAAACTTGGTCAGCGAACTTTCAGTGAATGGAAGGCAGGAAGAGCTGGAAATTTATTTGTCACCCTCAATCACCACAGCTCTGGTGCCTTATATCGGTCATCAAAAGGCTGAAAAGATAGCATTAAGAATGAAAGAAACCCACAAGAGTATTTTTGAAATTAATAAAGAACTCCAGATACTCAGCGACAAACAACTGCAGGAAATATTAAGCCCTACCACCCTGGTCTCAAAAGGATTTAGCCTGAACGATCTTCCGCAAAACCGGAAAGAAAAGTAGCACTGTCACTCTTTTCTTTCACAAATTGATGTAGCTCTTATATACCAAATGTCTGCGGATCCGTTTCCGGGTCCCAAAAGCCACTTTTTCAACCTGGAATAATTAATATTTTCAGGTCGTTTTTCTTCTCTGGAACTTGTAAAAAAAAGAGTCTCACCATCAGAAGAAAAAACCGGAGCATGTTCGTAGGCAGAAGAGTTAACCGGTGTTTTAAGATTTTCAGCTGGCGTCCACTTGCCATTTTCTTTATAAGACACATATAAATCAGCGGTTCCTTCTCCTCCTATCCGGAGCGAACTAAACACCAAACACTTCCCATCAGGAGAAATTGAAGGAGTTTGTTCCACTGATGCAGTATTAATTTCAGGCCCCATTTTCACTACTTCCCCCCACTTCCCATCCTCTGAAACCGGCACATGATAAATATCCAGTTGATCCTTTTTAAGGGTAATGGTCTTACTTTCGTAATCGGCACAAAAATAAATATTTCCATCAGCATCCATTGTCATTGAAAGCTCATTGCCATCAGGTGAATTAAATGGCATAAGACGGGGTTCGAGCCAGTTACCGTTACGCCCTCTTGAACTTCTCCAGATATTCCAGTTGGCAATGCCATCATCACTGTCTCCCGGCCGGTTTGATGCAAAATACAGATGCTGACCGTCCGGGGACAGAAACGGGTTGGCATCCATATAAGTTCCGGAAAAACTCAAAACTTCCGGATGACTCCAAAATCCATCATCAAAACGGATTCCCATAATTACGGAAAGAGTGTTGCTCTGTCTCAAATAAAAATAGAATTCGTCACCATCTTTTCCCAGGGTTCCTCCACATTCCTCCATTCCGGAAGAAATCAAGCCAGGGGCCATCATCATTGGTTCAGCATCCACATTTTTGGAAATAAAAAAATCAGCAGGAGAATCATGGTAAGTCTGACCGTAAACTGATCCAGCGGAAACAAGAAAAAGAAATACAATAGTAATTTTCAAATACATAGATAATTTTTGAGAACAAAGTCATTAATCCTGCTTTCCTCATAGAATATTGTTATGAGTTGTCAAATATCAAGAAAAACAATCAACCGCCAATAAAGTGGGTGAAAAAAATAATAAATTCTTTTCAGGCCCATTTAATTAAGTACGTTGTATTCGCAGATAATTGAACATTAGAATGGACTGTTTATGAACAAAGCAGGTTATACATATCGGCAAAAATAATGCTTTTTAGGAGAATGTCACATACCACACACCTTATCTAAAAGCCCTCCACAATCAATACATGAAAAACAGTCGGTGGCTTTCCCAAAAGAGTTTCAACCCAAAAGCCTCCCCGGTTAATTATTTTTAATTACTTTACAAGAAAAAAATGACCAAAGACAGGCAACCCTTTATCGGCATATTTGGAAGAAGAAACAACGGTAAAAGTACCTTGATAAATCGCCTCGCAGGTCAGGACATTGCCATTGTATCAAACATTCCCGGCACGACTACTGACCCGGTTAAAAAATCATTTGAAATAACCGGATTCGGCCCTGTGGTGCTTATTGATACAGCCGGAACAGATGATATGGGAGAACTGGGAGTAAAAAGAATCAGTAAAACCCTCAATACCATTGACCTGGTTGACCTGGCCATTCTTATAACAACCAACAATCAACTGGAGGAGCCTGAAAAAAACCTCATCGATGAATTCCGAAAGCGAAATGTTCCATTTTTCATCATTCACAATAAAGAAGACATTGCTTCCCTGCAACCGGAATTCGAACAAAGTGCCATGCAAACGGGGGGCAAAGCACTATTATCCCTTTCACCTGACAAATCCATCGACCCAATTATCCAGGCTATTCAAAACAGTATACCGGAATCTGCTTTCAACACCCCTACTCTTTTAGGGGATCTGATTAACCATGGAGATATTGTTCTACTCATCACCCCTATCGATATTGAAGCCCCTGCCGGAAGGATGATTCTACCGCAGGTACAAGCCATTCGTGATGTTCTGGACAATGATGCCATATGTGTAATACTGAAAGAAAGGGAAACCGACTCATTTCTTGAAAGGACAGGCATTCAGCCGAGACTCGTTGTAACCGATTCTCAGGTATTCCCAAAGGCAGATGCCTCAGTTCCAAAACATATTCCTTTAACCAGTTTCAGCATACTGCTAGCACGAATGAAAGGAAACTTCGAAAATTATCTGGCGGGGACTCCGGTCATCTCCAAACTTCAGGATGGGGATCGGATATTAATGCTTGAATCGTGTACACATCATGTATCATGCGATGACATAGGCCGGGTGAAAATACCCAGATGGATACGTGCATTTACCGGTAAAAAACTGGAATTTGATGTGGTAGCCGGACTGGACATAATAAAAAGACCAGTTACTGATTATGCACTTGTCATACAGTGTGGGGGGTGCATGATTACCCGCCGACAGTTGAGTAACAGATTACAATCTGCTATTGACTCACGTGTTCCAGTTACCAATTACGGTATGGCTATAGCATGGGTTCACGGCATATATCACCGGGCAGTGGCACCTTTTACGGGAGGAAACCACGATATAGAACAAACAATTTAGGGTGCATTCAACACCAATTTTCTACATTAATTTATGGCTCCACAGTTGTTTTCTGTCCAACTGTATTTTTTATAATTCCACGTTTCGAACTCTTAATGAAATTGATAATCTGCCCCATCTCGGGACTTGGATCCAGATAAGCCTGCATATATTCAACAGCTTGGGATACATTTCGTCCCTGCTGATAAAGGGCACGGTAAATATCGTGGATGTTGTCAATCTGCTCACGACTGAAACCCCGGCGACGAAGGCCTACCAGATTAATCCCCATATATGCTGCAGGCAAGCCGAATACCTTTGTAAAAGGTGCAACATCAGACAACACTCCACACATCCCTGAAACCATAGCATGAGCACCTATTCTACAAAACTGATGGACGGCACTCATTCCTCCGATTACCACCCAGTCTTCAAGCACGACCTCCCCTGCCAACTGAACGCTATTGGCGACAACACAGTGGCTTCCTACTTCCACATCGTGTCCAAGATGGGCATAAGCCATCAGCAAAGTATCATTTCCGACTTTGGTTACCCCTTTGGCAGAGGTTCCACGATTAATGGTCACGTATTCTCGAATTATGGTACGGTCCCCCACCTCAACAGTACTGTATTCTCCTTCGAATTTCAGATCCTGAGGTTCGGCCGATATTACCGCTCCCGGAAACACCTTACACTTCTGTCCTATTCTGGCACCGGGATAAATAGTTGCATTTGCACCAATCCAGGAACCATCACCAATTACCACATCTTTATCAATCTTAGCAAAAGCCTCAATTGTTACATTTTCTCCAATCTTAGCATCAGGATGAATCTCTGATTTCCTCGATATGAGTTGTTCCATTCTCCGTCTATATTTCAAAGAAAAACCAATTTTTTATACCCAAATTGTTTCTCTTAGATTAACAATTCATCAATTTTACCTTTATATGAGACACCTGAGATGATCATTACACGTACACTGAACTTATTTTTTTTTTAGAATTCTCCATACCAACTCACAAAAAACTCACAATAAGCACATTAAAAATAAATTATTCCCCGGCAATATTACACATTGGCGAAAAAGTCAAAGTCAGTCGAACAAACGACATCAATTACCTCTTTGTATAAAAGATCACATATCGTTTTAAGCGCGATTCGTGCAAGCAGGCCGCAGGACACATTAGAAAAACCTAACTTAACACAGATCTAATTAAAGCCAAGCAAATTAAGATATCAACGCATCTAAAAAGGGCAGTCCTTTTTACAAGGCCTGCCCTTTTTAATAAAACTTAATGTTCTAATAATCTTTGATAAACCCTAAATTTCAATCATTACTTGGACAAAAACTCATGAATATGTTCAGCCGCCTCTCGTCCTTTGGCTATGGCAGTCACCACAAGACTTGCACCATTAGCAGCATCTCCGGCTGCGAAAACTCCTGCTTTGCTGGTGGAGAACTCATCACTTATTTTGACATTACCCCGTTGGTCGAGCTCCAACCCTAATTCTTCCACAAGTCCTTTATGAATGGGATGCACAAAACCCATAGAAAGCAGTACCATGTCAACTTCAATTTTCCTGACAGTACCTTCTTTCTCCTCCATTTTCCAGCGACCGTTATCCTGCATCCACTCAACCTCAACTACCTCAACGGCTTTCAGCTTTCCATTTTCGCCAATAAACCTGCGGGTAGACAGACTCCACATACGCTCACATCCTTCCTCATGAGACGAAGAAACTTTCAGCATATTAGGCCAGAAAGGCCAGGGATTATCAGGCGTTCTTGACGCAGGAGGTTTTGGCATAATTTCAATTTGCGTAACTTTTTCAGCACGCTGACGATTAGCTGTACCGACACAATCGCTACCGGTATCGCCTCCCCCGATAACCATCACTTTCTTACCCTTAGCGTTAACGCGCTCACTTTCGGAAAATATTTCTCCGCGATTTATTTTATTCTGCTGTTTCAGATAATCCATTGCAAAGTGTACTCCTTCCAGATCGCGTCCTTCAACGGGCAAATCACGGGGTTGCATTGCTCCAATGGCCAACACTACAGCATCAAAATCCTGAAGTAATGCACTTCCCTTCACATTTTCGCCAACAGATGTGTTCACTCTAAACTCAATACCTTCTTTTTCAAAAATATGCTGACGACGATCGATTACTTTCTTATTCAGCTTAAAATCAGGTATCCCATATCTTAAAAGTCCTCCAATAGCATCATCACGCTCAAAAACAGTCACATCATGTCCCTTTTGATTCAACTGGTCAGCAACCGACAATCCGGCCGGGCCGGAACCAATCACAGCAACCTTTTTGCCGGTCCTGAATTTGGGTACACGGGGTTGAATCAACCCCAACTCAAATGCTTTTTCAACGGTCGATGCTTCGTTTTCACGAATGGTAACAGCCTCTTCATGAATGGCCAGCACACATGATTTTTCACAAGGTGCCGGACAAACCCTTCCGGTAAATTCGGGAAAACTATTGGTAGAATGCAGGATTTCACTGGCAAGCTTGTAATCGCCATGGTACAGTGCATCCTGCCATTCGGGAATTTTACTGCTTACCGGACAAGCCCAGTGACAAAAAGGAATTCCGCAATCCATACAACGTGAAGCCTGCAACTTCCTGTCCTGGTCGTTAAGGGTCTGCTCTACTTCGCCATAATCGTCAATTCGCTCATTTATCGGTCTGTTTCCGCTCAACTTTCGCTGAACTTCTATGAATCCTCTGGGGTTTCCCATAGCTTATATCTATTATGAAGATCGCAACGAGAGTCCTGAAAACCGCCACAATCTTTATTAATAATCTTTATTTTACTCTCTTAAATGTGGTGCATCCTCAGTCTCTCTGAGTTTTTTCTCCATATCTTCGACTTTCTGCTGCTCCAGCACCTTCTTATATTCAAAAGGAATTACTTTTACGAATTTTGGAAGAGATTTTTCCCAGTTCACCAGGACATGGCGTGCCTTTTCACTATTGGTATGAAGTAAATGCTTATGTAGTAAAAACTGTAACTCCTGAATATCACTATAATCCTGTACCGGCATTAAATCTACCAGTCCTTTGTTACAGAAGAAATCAAAATTTCCTGATTCATCAAGCACATATGCGATTCCACCACTCATACCGGCAGCAAAATTTCGTCCGGTAGATCCTATCACAACCACACGTCCTCCGGTCATATACTCGCAACAGTGATCGCCAGTTCCTTCGACCACAGCATTTGCACCGGAATTCCTAACAGCAAAGCGCTCTCCCGCCATGCCATGAACATACAAGTGACCACTTGTGGCGCCATACAACACAGTATTTCCAATTATGATATTTTCCTCCGGTTTAAATTTATGACCTGTTGGCGGCACCACAACAATCTTTCCTCCTGATAGACCTTTTCCCAGATAATCATTGGCATCGCCTTCGAGCCGAAAACTAACTCCGTTAACCAAAAAGGCACCAAAACTCTGACCGGCTGACCCTGCAAAAGAACAGTTGATGGTATTTTTTGACAACCCCCCTTCGCCATAAACTTTAGATACTTCACCCGAAAGCATGGCCCCTACAGCCCTGTTGGTGTTATTAAGCGAATAGGACATCCATACACGTGAGCCATCCTGAATTGCGGGACGGGCTTCTTCAATCAGCTTACGGTCAAGCACCGAATCAATTTTATGATTCTGTTCGGTTGTGTTGTGTAAAGGATACTTGTGCCCTTCTTCAGGAAAATGAAGCAATCCCGACAAGTCCAAATCCTTGGTTTTCCAATTTCCTACCGCTGGATCTCTTTCCAGCAGATCACTACGACCAATAATTTCGTCAAGTGAGCGATAGCCCATCTCAGCCAGAATTTCCCGAACTTCAGTTGCAATAAATGTAAAAAAATTAACCAGATTCTTATACTTTCCAATAAACCGCTTCCTTAAATCCTCATCCTGAGTTGCAATACCTGCAGGACAGGTATTCAGGTGGCATTTGCGCATCATAATACACCCCAAAACAATAAGGCTTGATGTGGCAAATCCATATTCTTCGGCCCCAAGAAGAGCCATTTTTACTACATCATGTCCGGTTTTCAGCTGCCCGTCGGTTTGCAACTTAACCCGTCCTCTCAGATTGTTTAAAACCAGTGTTTGTTGAGTCTCCGCAAGTCCAAGCTCCACAGGAAGTCCGGCATGTTTAATCGAACTTACAGGACTTGCGCCTGTTCCTCCTTCCGTTCCACTGATAACAATCAGATCGGCATGAGCCTTGGCCACTCCTGCTGCCACCGTTCCAACGCCGGTTTCGGAAACCAGTTTCACACTGATTTTAGCGCGGGGATTGGCATTCTTGAGATCGTAAATCAACTGTGCCAAATCCTCAATGGAATAAATATCATGGTGTGGCGGAGGAGAGATCAGCGTTATTCCGGGAGTGGATTTACGAAGTTTGGCAATGACTTTATCCACCTTATATCCTGGTAACTGGCCCCCTTCTCCGGGCTTAGCACCCTGAGCTACTTTAATCTGTAACTCATCAGCATTTACCAGATAGTTGTTGGTCACACCAAAACGACCGCTGGCCACCTGCTTAATGGAACTTCGGGCAGGAGATTTAAATCGTTTGTCATCCTCTCCACCTTCACCGGTATTGCTTCTACCGCCAATTTCGTTCATTGCTATTGCCAGGGCTTCATGGGCCTCTTTGGAAATAGACCCGTAACTCATGGCTCCCGTAACAAATCTCTTTAGAATTGACTCTACGGGTTCCACTTCATTAAGATTAAGAACCTTTCCTTTTCTGGGTTTCAAAAACCCTCTCAAAAACAATGGCTTACGGTTATCCTGCTCTACTCTTCGACTATATTCTTTATATTTTTGATAATCATTACGCGCTGTTGCCCATTGCAATAAACCAATGGTCTCTGGATTCCAGGCATGGTTCTGCCCATACTTCCTGAAGGCATAATCTCCGGCGCTTTCAAAAGGTCCTTTTGGCAACAGCTCATCAAAAGCTTTCTGATGAAACTCTATGGTTTCTTTAGCTATCTCTTCAAAACCAACACCTCCAATTCGTGAGGCAGTGCCGGTAAAATATCGTCCAATTACGTCACTGGATATTCCTATAGCTTCAAAAATCTGAGCTCCATGATAGCTTCGAAGAGTGGATATTCCCATTTTTGAGAGTACTTTCAAAAGCCCCTTATCTACTGCTTTAATATATTTCTCGCGAGCTTCACTGTAAGTCCCTTCAACTTTACCCTGTTTTACGAGGTCATTAATAGCAGCAAAACACACATAAGGATTGATAACACTCGCACCATACCCCAGCAACAAAGCAAAATGCATCACCTCACGAGCCTCACCGGTTTCAACAATCAAGCCCACCTGCATCCGTTTTTTAGCCTTAATCAAATGATGATGCACCGCCGCAGTAGCCAGAAGTGAAGGGATAGCAGCATTTTCAATACTTACTCCCCGGTCACTGAGAATAATATAATTATTACCCTGATCAACGGCCTTCTCTGCATCAGTGCATATTTGTTCCAGAGCTACCTGTAAACCTACCCCTCCCTGTGAGGCAGAAAACAGCATTGGCAATGTAACATGGGAAAACTCTTCACGGCGAAAATCCTTTATTTTCCCAAGATCGGTATTGGTAATCAGGGGGCTGGTAAACTTTATAGAACGACAATGTTCATAGCTTTCCATCAGAATATTTTTGGAAACAGAACCAATATAATTGGTCAATGACATTACCAGTCCTTCACGGATAGGATCAATCGCAGGATTGGTTACCTGAGCAAAATGTTGCCGGAAATAGCTGAACAACCTTTGCGGTTTTTCAGAAAAAATGGACATCGGTGTGTCATTACCCATGGAGCCAATGGGCTCAACTCCACTCTCCGACATGGGCTTAATAATGAGATTTACATCTTCTTTATTGTAACCAAAAGCCTTCAGATAAATATCATAATTATCTCCCAGTTCAGATGGCACACGCTGACGTACCTCAATATCTTTAAGGTTGATTCTGTTTTCTTTCAGCCAGTTTTCATAAGGGTGACGTTTGGAAAGCTGAGATTTAATCTCTTGATCGGGAATAATAATTCCCAACTGGGTATCAACCAATAAGAGTTTCCCTGGTTTCAAACGTCCTTTGGAAACAATCTTTTCAGCAGAAAAAGACTGTACACCAACTTCTGATCCCATCACAATAAGATCATCATCCGTAATCACATATCTCGATGGTCGCAAGCCATTCCTGTCCAATGTACCACCAATATATCTGCCATCTGAAAAAACAATAGATGCGGGACCATCCCAGGGTTCCATAATCGTACTGTGATACTCGTAATAAGCTTTAAGACTTGGTGGTATCGGGTTCTTATCATTCCACGATTCAGGAATAAGCATGGTAAGAGCGTGGGGCAATGTACGTCCTGTCAGAAACAGGAATTCAAGAACATTGTCGAGAGATGCAGAGTCACTTTTCCCCCCCTCTATAACAGGAAAAAGTTTCTTCAAATCATCACCAAACATATCAGATTCCAAAAGTCCCTCCCTGGCTTGCATCCATAGACGGTTTCCCTTAATGGTATTTATTTCTCCGTTGTGAGCAAGAATCCTGAAAGGCTGTGCCAGATCCCAGGTAGGGAATGTATTGGTACTGAAACGTGAATGTACCAATGCAATTGCACTCGCTATTTTTTTATCCTGAAAATCAAGAAAATACTCTCCCAATTGATCGGGTGTAAGCATTCCTTTATAAATAAACACCTTAGTGGAAAGACTGACAATGTAAAACCCTTCTTTAGAGGTAATTTCTGAATTGCGAACAGCATTTTCAGTCATTTTTCGTACCAGAAATAACTTTCTCTCCAGTGCATCCTGCTCCTCAAAATTTCCGGTCACAAAAACCTGACGGATAACCGGTTCACTACTTCGAGCAATTTCTCCAATTGCATCTGAATTAACCGGCACATCTCTGTAACCTATAAGTTCAAGACCTTCATCAACAATATTCTTATTCAGGACTTCCAGACAGCCTCTTGCTTCATCCGGGTCGCCGGGTAAAAAAACAAGCCCGGTGCCATAATGACCGGCAGGCGGAAGGTCAAAACCGAAGGTTTTAAAATATTCGTGAGGAACCTGCATCAGAATACCGGCCCCGTCACCCGATTTATTGTCAGAACTCTCGGCCCCTCTATGGGTCATATTCACAAGAACTTCCAACCCCTTTCGCACAATATCATTAGAAGGCTTCCCTTTGATATGCGCGACAAATCCTATTCCACAATTATCGTGTTCATTGGCCGGATCGTACAGCCCCTGAACCTTGGGAAAACGTTGCTGCATACTGAAAATATTTTAGAAGGAGATAATTAAATATTGGAAGATTTCAATGCCTGCCAATCATCCAACATTAATACTTTTATTACAAACAGGCACAATTAACTTAATAACCGAAAGCAAAACTAGTGTTTTAATTACGTTTCTCAAATTTTTTATGCAAAAAAATAACAAATAACCTTTTTAATTATCCTTTTTTAATAACGAAATAATGATTTTAACAGAACAACAGGTATTGTTCTTTATTTAAATCTTTGCAACGCCCGTTTCATAAAAAAATATCGCAACTCACAGGGCTCAAACATCTCTTTACCGATTTCCGTCTTTGTGTATTTAAAAATGATATTACTTTTACTTTCGATCATCAAATACCCCTTACTCAAAAATAAACCGCTACAAAGTAAAAACAATCTGTAAATCAAATCATTGCATCATGGAATCAAAACATGAAGCCGGAAATACAAAACGCAGTCATTCACTTGCAGGAGCAGGTCTAATAATAATAGGCATTACTCTACTCGCCGGAAATCTGGGATTTATTCCGCAACCTGCCTGGGACATTATTTTCAGATGGCCTACGATTTTCCTAATCATTGCCATCATCAATCTATTTAAAAGAAAATACGTACCCTCCTTGATATTCACCTCTATTTGGGCTTTTTTTGTTTTACCCGATATTTTCCCTACACTCAGAACGGAAGAACTAAAAGATTACTGGCCAATCCTTCTCATCCTGGCCGGTTTACTCTTCGTTAACAGCCACCGAAAGAAAAATACAGTGGGTCAACCCCTTAGAATTTCAGACAATTCGGAGGATATGATCGATGAGGTAGCAATATTCAGTGGTAACATAAAACGTGTGGAATCCAATAATTTTTCAGGAGGTGAAATTACTACCATTTTTGGTGGCAGCGAGCTCTATTTTAACAACTGCAAGCTATCCCCACACGGAGCAGTCATCGAGCTGGTCAATATTTTCGGAGGCAGCAAAATTGTTGTTCCCCGTGACTGGAATGTAAGGATTGAGATAGTCAGTATTCTTGGAGGGTTTGCCGACAAAAGGGTTTATCTTGACAATGAAAGGCCATCTGAAAGCACCCTTACTATTAAAGGAATGACTATTTTTGGTGGTGGGGAAATTTCCAACTTCTAACATCAAAAACATATGCTACATCCGATTCTGTCACAAAAAAAATTATTTAATGGCTTTGTAATCGGCTGGATAGCTCTGTTCCTGGGGCAAACCCTTTTTCTTTCTTTTGAATATCTGCCATTTAATGAAGCCCTCATTGATGCGTTTGTATTCAATGGAATTTTCATGGTTCTGTCGATCGTCCTTTATTTCCCCCTTGCGTATCCCGAAGATTGCACAAGGGGTACCCTTTTCAAAAAATCTTTTCTTTATCATGCCTTCCATCATATTACTACAGGTCTGGTTACTGTTACTCTTTGGTTGGGATTTTCCTTTTTTATCACCACCCAACTGTTAGGTCAAAGCCCCGAATATCTTAATTTCGCACGAACAAGCCTTCCCATGAGAGCCTCTTTTGGAGGTCTTTTAATTGTTTTACTCATTTCCATGTATCACTTCATCAGCTTTTATAAACACATGGAAGAAAAAAGCATCAAAGAAGAACAACTCAAAAAAATGCTGAAAGAGGCAGAACTAAAAGCGTTGAAAGCCCAGTTAAATCCACATTTTCTATTTAACAGCCTAAACTCCATCAGCTCACTTACCATTTCAGACCCTGAAGGAGCAAGGGAAATGCTTACACAACTTTCTGACTTTCTGCGATACTCACTCAAAAGAAAGGAAGATACATTACTTCCCCTCAGTGAGGAAATAAAAAACATTCAGCGGTATCTAGAAATTGAAAAAGTAAGATTTGGAGAGCGACTGGATTGTGATTTTAAAATCCACCCGGACTGCTATGCTATGTCTGTTCCGGCTATGCTGCTGCAGCCTCTTTATGAGAATGCCATTAAGCATGGTCTGTACGAAAGTATAGAACCCGTATCTATAAAAACCCGTTGTCTGGCAAATCACAGCAAACTCGAAATCTCAGTATCCAATAATTTTGATCCTGAAAGTACTCCCATAAAAGGAGAGGGTGTCGGACTGGAAAACATCAGGAATAAACTACTGCTTTTCTATAATCGAAATGATCTGATGATCATAAACAGAGAAAATAATATTTTTGAAGTTAAAATAAAGATCCCAAAACTTTCCAAATAATGACGCAACAATCAACCTTCACAGCTCTCATTGTAGATGACGAGCCCCCCGCAAGAGCCGTTGTCCGTTCGTTTCTGGATCAACACCCATCCATCGAAATAACAGGTGAATGCAGCAATGGATTCGAAGCTATAAAAACCATTCAGGAACAAAAACCGGATCTCATTTTTCTTGATATTCAAATGCCCAAAGTTTCGGGACTTGAATTATTGGAAGTTTTGGACGAAGCCCCTGTGGTCGTTTTCTCCACTGCTTACGATCAATATGCTCTCAAGGCCTTTGAAATGAGTGCTGTCGATTACCTGTTGAAACCCTATTCTCAGGTACGCTTCAATCAGGCCATGGAAAAGGTTATGGAGCAACTTCAAAAAGGAGAAAAAACAGACACAAAAAAACTAATACAAACCCACTCTAATGAAAATCAAACACTTCTGGAAAGAGTCGTGGTAAAAACCGGTAACAAAATGCATGTCATTCCCGTGGGCAAAATTCGCTACATCGAAGCCAGCGAAGATTATGTAATGATTTATGCAGACAACTCTAAACACCTTAAAGCGCAAACGATGAGATTTTATGAGACCCATCTAAGTCCGGATCAGTTTGTCCGAATTCATCGCTCATTCCTTGTCAATGTAAACTATGTTGAGCGACTGGAGCCTTACGATAAAGACACCTATTTAGCTATTATGAACGAAGGTCAACGACTTAAAATAAGCAGGACCGGCTACCGGAAGCTAAAAGAAACACTCAATTTTTAATATCGAATAGCTTGATAAATCCTTTAGCCCGGGGCAGATTGACTCCAGGAATCTGGCAATTCCGACTCTTGTCCATTGTCTTTCAAAGATAAAAATTCTCCTTATCTACCGGATCATTACATCATCAATCCACCAGTGACAAATGAAGAATAATCAATAAGGTCTATTAGGAGTTATCATAAAACCTTTTCGTTATAGCACCAGCAGTTATATGTAGATTTTTTCTAAATTTATATTCAGGCATTCCGGTTCTCAAATATTTGTTTATTTTAGCAAAAATATATTTTTTTTAAGGCAAACTACTCATGTTACCAATCAACAGGAAAGAATTAAGCAATCTGATCTTTTTACACCCGCCGGTGGTATCATCAACAATATGCACCAAAAGGATCACCGGGAAGATGCGTTTAAAAGACAAAGTATATTGAAAAAACAGTTCCAAAGGAACTTTATTTTGAAAAAATAATCTTATTTTTCGTTATCGTGAATTTTCATGTATAAAAATTACAAATCCATAGCCAAAACTTAAGGATAAAATAATTACAAAATGTTCGAAAACATTGACTTCACTTTGATCAACTGGTCGCGAGGCCAGTTTGCGCTAACTGCCATGTTTCATTGGCTTTTTGTGCCTCTGACTCTGGGTCTGGCATACATCATGGCTTACATGGAGACCATGTATGTAAAAACCGGAGACCCGGAATGGAAACGCATCACAAAATTCTGGATGAAACTATTCGGAATCAACTTTGCTATCGGAGTTGCCACGGGAATCATTCTGGAGTTTGAATTCGGCACGAACTGGAGCAATTATTCATGGTTTGTCGGTGATATCTTTGGAGCTCCCTTAGCTATTGAAGGAATAATGGCATTCTTTCTGGAGAGTACCTTTATAGCAGTTATGTTCTTTGGCTGGGACAAAGTAAGTAAACGCTTCCATCTGACAGCTACATGGCTAACGGCAATCGGAGCCAGTCTAAGTGCTGTCTGGATTCTGGTTGCCAATGCCTGGATGCAAAATCCTGTGGGAACCTTCTTTAACCCGGAAACAGTACGCAATGAAATGATAAACTTCTGGGATGTATTTCTCTCTGAAACCGCTGTCAACAAATTTATTCATACCATTACCTCAGGTTTTGTTTTTGCTGCCATCTTTGTGATTGGAGTCAGTAGCTGGTTCCTGATAAAAAACCGGGAACAACTGCTGGCCAAAAGAAGCATCGTTATTGCATCCGTATTCGGTCTTATCAGTTCGATTATTCTAATTGGAACAGGTGACAGCTCTGCAAAAGAAATTGTCAAGACACAGCCCATGAAATTTGCTGCCATGGAAGCACTTTACGAGGGAAAAACTAATGCTCCATTGATTGCTTTTGGTATTTTAAGCGGGGAAGAAACCCATAAAAACATGAATATCGAAAGCAGAGATGACTTTCTTTTTAAAATTGAAATTCCCTCTGCCCTGTCGTGGATGGCCCACGGAGATCCTAACAGTTACGTGGCAGGAATGAAAGACCTTATCACAGGCAACGAGGAACAGGGAATTCTCTCATATAAAGAAAAGATTATCCGCGGATATAAAGCCCAGCAAGCAATCAAAGAGTTAAAAGCAGCACAAAAAGAAGATCCCAAGAGTGAAGAGACCAAAACTCTCATGGCCAAATTCCGTGATCCTGATTTCATTGAGAATAATATGCAATACTTCGGTTATGGAAACTTCTATGACCCCGACCCGGCGCAAATAGAAAAGAATGCCTTTACAATGGTTCCTCCTATTTCAATAACGTTCTATGCATTTCACATAATGGTCATGCTTGGAGGTCTGTTTCTTGTGCTTTTCGCAGTCTTTCTCTTTTTGGTTATGCGTGACCAGTTACATAACAAAAAATGGCTGCTTTGGGCTGCAGTTTGGACCATTCCTCTTGCCCACGTAGCATCTCAGGCAGGATGGATAGTTGCAGAGGTTGGACGCCAACCTTGGATTATTCAGGACTTGATGCCTGTAATGAAAGCGGTAACAAATATAGATGCAGGATCAGTAATCACTACTTTCTTTCTCTTTACCGTTGTATTTATTGGTCTTTTCATCGCAGAAATAAAAATAATTTTAAAGCAAATAAACGTAGGACCCAAAAAGAAGGAGGACCCAAATAATGTTTGAATCACTCTCACACTTAGCATTACAACAGTATTGGTGGATTATCATTTCCGTAGTGGGAGGTGCCCTCGTTTTTTTAATGTTTGTCCAGGGAGGGCAGACATTAATCTACCAGATAGGCAAGAATAAAGACGAGCGGTCCATGCTCATTAATTCTCTCGGACGTAAATGGGAATTTACCTTTACCACATTAGTAGTTTTCGGAGGGTCTTTTTTTGCTTCTTTCCCTCTATTTTACAGTGCCAGCTTCGGCGGGGCTTACTGGGCATGGATGATACTGCTTTTTGCTTTCATTATTCAGGCAGTCTCTTATGAATTCCGTTCTCTGCCGGGTAATATTTTTGGAGCAAGAACCTACGAAACATTCCTTTTTATTAACGGGCTAGTTGGAACTTTCCTTTTGGGAGTTGTTGTTGCCAGCTTTTTCACTGGATCTCAGTTCTCTCTTTCCGACATGAATGAAACCATATGGCACTCACCCTTCCGTGGGCTTGAACTACTCCTGGACATTCAGAATCTGTCACTGGGAATAGCAGTGTTTTTTCTTGCCAGGACTTTAGGCCTGCTCTATTTTCTGAATTCAATTGAGGATGAAACCCTCGATAAAAGAATTCGAAGACATTTGTGGTACAACGCAATACCTTTTTTAGTTTTTTTCCTCACTTTTATTATCTGGCTAATGCTTATGGAAGGATACGCCGTGATGCCTGAATCCGGAGAGATATTCTTGCAGGACCACAAGTATCTTCTGAACCTGATTCAGATGCCGGTGGTTTTAATACTTTTTCTGGCATCAGTTTTATTGGTTCTCTATGGTATTTTCATCTCCCTGTTTAAATCCAGTACCTCAGGCATTTGGCTTACAGGATCCGGAAGTTTTCTGGCTGTTTTTTCTCTATTTCTTGTGGCCGGCTTCAACAACACCGCCTTTTATCCGTCAAGTGTTGACATCCAGAGTTCACTGACCATAGTGAAAGCATCGTCCAGCCATTTTACCCTTACGGTGATGAGTTATGTTTCACTGATGGTTCCTTTTGTGGCTGCATATATCTGGTATGCCTGGAAAGCCATCAACAAAAAGAAAATTAACAAGGATGAACTGACTTCAGGTGAGTCTCATTTTTATTAAACCTAAAAGACTTTTTATCATGAGTTATTTTGTTGCAGTATTAGTATATCTTTCATGGCTGGTAACTGTTGCTATTGGCTATTTTGCCTCTGAATTTGCCATAAAAAAGTTTGACAAAAAATGGAAAGCAAAAATTGAAGCAGAAGAATCTGACCAAAGTTATAGTAAAAAAACAGATCGTTAGATACCAGATAATAAAAGACATTATCAGTTTGAATAGCATTTTCTTTTTGGCCTCTGGATATTTTTTACATTTTTCAAATAAATGATATACTGTTGTAAAGTACTAACAAAGTATTGGAATGAATTAAAATAAACAAAAGGGCTTCGCATTGTGCAAAGCCCTTTTACTTATTTTTTAATAATTCTACTTCTCTCCTTTGGATTGTTTAATAAGATCCACAAAATCATCGAAAAGAAACTCAGTATCAGTAGGCCCGCTTGATGCTTCGGGATGAAACTGGGTAGAAAAAAACGGTTTTGTTTTATGCCGGATGCCCTCATTTGTTTCATCGTTAATGTTAACAAAAAGTGGTTCCCAGTCTTTACCAAGTGAATCTGTATCCAATACAAAACCATGATTTTGACTGGTGATATAGCATGTCCCGGTTCCAACCTTAATAACAGGGTGATTGTGCGCCCTGTGTCCATATTTCAACTTATGTGTAGAACCACCGGCGGCAGTTCCCAGCAACTGATTCCCCAGACAAATACCAAAAATTGGTTTATTACCATTCAAGGCTTTACCAATATTACGGATTGTAACATCACACATTTGGGGATCTCCCGGACCATTGGCCAGCATAATCCCATCAAAATCATCATTATTAAAATCATAATCCCAAGGTACCATTGTGATTGTAGTATCCCGTTTAAGCAAACAACGAATAATATTGTACTTACCCCCTGTATCAACCAAAACAATTTTATGCTTTCCGTTTCCGTAAGTTACTTTTTCCCTTGTACTTACTTTAGCTACCAGATTATCTTTATTTGGATCGTAAAAATCAACCTGATCTTCATCTGTTTCAATTTTCCCGAGCATAGTTCCTTTCTCACGCAGGATTTTAGTCAGCTCCCGGGTATCAATTCCAAAAATACCGGGAACCTCATTTTGCTTTAACCAATCTCCGAGACTTCCCTGAGCATTCCAGTGACTATAATCATAAGAATAATCCGAAATAACAAAACCCGATACATGAATACGGTCAGACTCAAAAAATTTCGAAACGCCATCTTCTTTATCATCGTTGGGGACCCCGTAATTCCCGACCAAAGGATAAGTGGAAACCAGGATTTGTCCCTCATAAGAGGGATCGGTAAGGCTCTCCGGGTAACCTGTCATTGCAGTATTAAATACCACCTCTCCTGCAACAGCTTTATGATATCCAAAAGATTTTCCTTTAAAAACAGTTCCGTCTTCCAGAACCAATTTGATAGGCTTAAATTCAGGCATACTTTAATTCTTCTTTAAAAGTCCGACGCTAATTATTTCTGAAAAAAATGCATTTACCGCATTTGGATAAGGGTAAATGCATTTCTCAAAGGTTTATCAGGTCACAAAATTAGCAAATATTTTGCATTAAGTCATATATACTCAATCAAATAATGAATATTTATCGCCAATATGCATTGATGACAGAATAAATATTCACTTATCTCTTATCAATTGGTGTATATTCAAGTCGGGGATAAACAGCTTTATAGGCCGGTCGAATAATACGTCTGCTTGAACAGGTAACCTCCTCAATTCGATGAGCGCACCATCCGGCAATTCTTGCAACAGCAAAGATTGGGGTATAAATCTCTTCAGGAATTTCCAAACATTGATACACAAATCCGGAATAGAAATCCACATTAGCACAAACTACTTTCGCATCAGATCCCTTAAAATTGTAAAATACATCGGGTGCAAGTCGCTCTATCATGGCATAAAGGTTAAACTCTTTCGTCCGATTTTTCTCTTTCGCCAACTCTTCAGCTTTCTCTTTGAGGAGGGTAGCACGCGGATCGGAAAGTGTATAGATGGCATGTCCAATACCATAGATTTTTCCCGTACCGTCATTGGCTTTTTTCTTCAATATTTTGTCCAGATAGGCAGAAACCTCTTTTTCGTCTTCCCAATTCTTAACATTCTGTTTTATGTTGTCCATCATGTTAATTACTTTAAGGTTGGCTCCACCGTGCAAACCACCCTTAAGTGATCCCAATGCTGCCGCAATGGCAGAATAAGTATCCGTTTGGGCAGAACTAACAACACGTGTTGTAAAAGAAGAGTTATTACCTCCCCCGTGCTCCGCATGCAATACCAGAGAAAGATCCAACAAATCAGCTTCCAGCTTGGTATATTTTTTCCCTTTAAGCATATATAGAAAATTCTCGGCAGCACTCAGCTCGGGTTGAGGATGACGAATAATGAGTGATTTTTGTTGGTAGGAATGACGCATTCCAAAATATGCATAAGCCACAATTACCGGGAATTTGGCAATAAGACTCATCGATTGTTTCAACAGGTTTTCGGGAGAATAATCCTCTGCATCATCATCAGCCGTGTACAAACCGAGCACTGAGCGGGCAAGCATATTCATTACACATCTTCCGCGAAGGGAAAGAATCATATTTTTGGAGAAGAACTCGGGAAGTTCCCGTTCGTCAGCTAGTTGATTGGAAAATATTTTCAATTGTTTGTCATCAGGCAATTTCCCGGATAACAATAAATAGGCAGCTTCTTCAAAACCATGTCGTTTATCCTCCTGAAAACCTCTGCAAAGATCCTTAAGTTCTATACCACGATAAAAAAGCTCACCATGTGCAGGAACTATATTACCCTGTTCATCCTTATTGTAACCAACCACATCTCCAATATTGGTAAGGCCTACCAGGACACCTGAGAAATCAGAATTTCTAAGTCCTCTCTTCACATTGTACCTTAAATACAAATCCTTGTCAATCTCGCATGACTGAACTGAAGCTCTTGCAAATTCCTTCAAAAAGGTCATATTCATTATTTTTAGGTTAATTCAAGTAATTAGCTTATTTACAGCATCCTGTACATGCTTAAAATCAAACAGGGCAAGCACCTTTTCCATCTTTTCATTAATTTGTTCATTACACAAATTGCCTATGCTTCCCTCATGAGTATGATTTACACCTGTGGTATCGGGAGCAAATTCACCCTTTTCAATTTCCAATCCAACCTGCCTGTACGCATCTCTAAAGGTCATGCCGGAGAGGACCCGTCGGTTTACTTCCTCCACACTAAATGCAAATTTATAGCGTTCGTTTTCCATTATATTTTTGGTAATCTCCATTTTTGCAACAGCTGTAGTCATTAAATCAATACAAGTCTGCAGTTCATCAAAAGCCGGAATGAAAACCTCTTTAGTAACCTGCATATCCCGAAAATAGCCGGATGGCAGGTTGCCAGTAATCATGGCAATTTGATTGGGAACATCGATCAACTTGTTACACCTCGCGCGTAACAACTCAAAAACATCGGGATTTTTCTTATGAGGCATAATGCTTGAACCCGTTGTAAAAGCATCCGGAAGTTTTACAAACCCAAAATTCTGGCTCATATACAAACAGGCATCCATAGCCAGTCTGGACAAAGTGGAAGCAACAGAGGAAAGTGCCATGGCAACCGACCGTTCCATTTTCCCACGTCCCATTTGAGCATATACCACGTTATAGCTTAAATCATCAAACCCAAGCAACCGTGTAGTAAGACTTCTGTCAAGGGGAAATGAATTTCCATATCCAGCAGCAGCACCCAATGGATTCTGGTTTACAATGCGCCATGCTGCATGAATAAAATGAAGGTCGTCAACAAGACTCTCGGCATAAGCTCCAAACCATAACCCGAAAGAGGAAGGCATGGCAACCTGGAGATGTGTGTAGCCCGGAAAAAGATCATTTTTATGTGCTTCACTACGCTGCTGAAGCACCCTGAAAAGTGCTTCAACAGCACTGGTGGTTTTCATTATCTGATCACGGGCAAACAACTTAAGATCGAGCAAAACCTGATCATTTCTGGAACGTCCGCTATGGACTTTTTTACCAACATCTCCCAGCTTCCGCGTCAACTCCATTTCTACCTGGGAATGCACATCTTCCATTCCCTCCTCAATAGAAAACTCTCCTTCAACTGCATTTTTATACAGCAATTTCAATTCGGGAATCAAAACCTCAACATCTTTTTTATTTAATAACCCCACTTCACCAAGCATCAGCGAATGAGCCATTGTACCCATTATATCATAAGGTGCAAGAAACAAATCCAGCTCACGGTCTTTCCCTATTGTGAAGGATTCTATTTTCTTGTCTATATCAGTTCCCTTATCCCAAAGTTTCATTCGTATAAAATTTAACTAAGTTATTGGCCTGATGGAACTCGCATGGTTGTATCTTATACATGTCCTGTTGTGACAATCCTTGCCATGTTCGTTTCATTCGTATAAAATCTATTTCTTAAGATCGTATGGAACTCTCAATTCGTTTACACATGCACTTATGTGCAGATTTAAGAAATCAAAGTTCCATGCTCGTTTCATTATTATATATTTTTTTTGTTATTGCTGTAACAAGACCATAACACTTTATTAAACAAAGGCATGATATGCTTTAAAATTCCTGACTCTAACCTAATTTCATTTTTCCGGAGAATAGAAGAATTTAAACTTATTTAATTTGAGCAGAATAAATATGAACTGCAATTAAAAAAATGAATATTATTCAATTAAAATCCACCATTACTCACTTACAGTTTTTACGCAAAATGAAGCCAAAAAATCGAGAGCGTCACAAAAATAACCGATTATTTTAAAACCCCCACCTTAAATAACAAATAATCCATCTCCAAACGCTATTTTAATTCATTTTAAACTGAATTAATATTCAGTCCGTCAAGAAGATTAAAATAAATATCAATGCCATTAACTATTTCAGTTTTACAAATAAATTCATCAGCAGTATGTGATCGGGCGGAATCGCCGGGACCGATTTTTATAGTTGTAAAAGGCATCCTGGCCTGATCTGACGTGGTGGGAGACCCATATTTTTGTAATTGCATCTGTTCTCCGCGTTTGACCAAAGGATGCTTCACAGAAATGGAAGAGCTATTTAGTCGGAAAGATCGCGCCCTTAGCTGGCAATGTACCTGTCCCTGAATTAGATCAAAAAGATCCTCATTGCGATAAAACTCGTTAACCCTGACATCCACCATAAATTTACATACATCGGGAACCACATTATGTTGCGAACCGGCCTGTATACCGGTAACAGTCATTTTCACTGGTCCGAGAAATTCCGATTGCTCCGGAAACACATATGTTCTGAACCAGTCAATGACAGGCATTGCCTCATAAATAGCATTAACGCCTTCCTCCCTGGCGGCATGTCCGCTCCTTCCTGTAACCTCCCCATCAAGCACCATCAGCCCCTTTTCTGCTACTGCCATTTGCATCTGAGTAGGTTCTCCTACAATTCCCAGGTCTATTACTCCCAACTCATCAAGAACAGAAGCAATGCCCTCATCACCAGAAACCTCTTCTTCAGCGGTCGCTGAAAAAATCAGATTATAACTCTGCGGTATCTCGTTCAGTCTTCGAAATGCAGCAAGCAAAGAAACCACTGATGCTCCTGCATCATTACTTCCCAAACCGAAAATACAATCTTGATTTTCCGCAGGTTCAAAAGGATTGAAAGTCCAAGCAGAAGAAGGTTTAACGGTATCAAGATGAGAATTCAATAAGATAGTGGGCTTATCAGAGGAGAAATTTTTTGATCTAACCCACAAATTGTTTCCTTTTCTTTCAGGTCTTAAGTTCTTTGATGTAAGGAAATCTGCCATCATATCTGCCACATCCTTTTCTTCCCTGCTCAATGAAGGGATAGAGATCATCTCTTTCAGGAGATAAATAGCATCGGAAGTGTAAGGATGGAAAGTCATATATTGTTTTTTTGATCCGGATAATACTTTAGTTAGTGGGGCTATTAGAGGTTGATAAGAGTTCTAACCTGTTAATGTCTTATCTTCAACTATTTCCCCTCTCTATTTCGAAAATATGGACTTCAGTCCGTTGACATACTCAAAAAAACCATCCTGAACCAGGATTTCGTACAATCGTGAAAAGAGCAATCTTATTCTCCCAGGGTAGTCCCACTACCCGGAACCGATAATCCTTCAATATTAGTGATTATGACTTCAATCACCCCATTGGAAAGTGAGTTAAATCCATTTTCCAGTTTGGGCACCATTCCTTCCGAAATGATTCCTTCATCCCTGTACATATTAAAAAGCTCCTGGTTAAGAAAAGGAATCACTGAACTATCATCTTCTGGGTTAATCAGCACTCCCGGTTTTTCAAAACAAAAAATCAGTCGGGTATCAAAACTCTCAGCAAACCCCATTGCCAAAGAAGAGGCAATAGTATCTGCATTCGTATTAAGCATCTGCCCTTGTCCGTCGTGGGTTAGAGGAGCTACAACAGGTACCACTCCCTGTTTCATCAAAGCAACCAAAGGGGTTACATTAACCTTTTCAATATCTCCTACAAAACCGTAATTAATTTCAGTGCCGGTTCTTTTGTGAGATTTCATTAGATTCATATCAGCTCCGGTTAGTCCAATCGCATTGATATCCAAGGCCTGCAATGCAGCAACAACATTTTTATTAACCAACCCGCCATAAACCATGGTAACCACCTCAAGCATATCAGCATCAGTAACTCTGCGGCCCTCAACCATTTTGGTCTCAACACCTAATCTTTTGGCCATCGATGTAGCCGAACGTCCGCCTCCATGAACAAGCACTTTGGGACCTGGTAAGGCGGAAAAATCTTCCAGAAAAACATGAAGTGTTTCAGAATTCTCCAAAACTTTGCCACCTACTTTTACGATCGTTAACAATTGATCCATAAAACTCGTCTCCAGAAGTTAAAGATTTTCAAGGATTCTCTTCAGCACAGTCTGGGCGGATACAACTCTGTTAGCAGCCTCCTGAATAACGATGGAATTGGAACTGTCAATTACTCCATCACTCACTACCATATTTCGCCTCACCGGCAAACAATGCATAAACTTAGCATTATTGGTGAGAGCCATTTTGTCTTCATTAACCGTCCATACACGATCTGTTGACAGCACTTTGCCATAGTCGGAAAAGCTTGCCCAGCTTTTAGCATAAATAAAATCAGCCCCTTCAAAAGCTTTCTTTTGGTCATATTCAACGTTAACCCCCTCCATGAATTCCGGTGCTAACTCGTATCCTTCAGGATGTGTAACGGTTAAATCCACATCGGCCTCTTTCATCCATTCCACAAATGAGTTGGGGACAGCCTGAGGCAAGGCTTTAGGGTGGGGCGCCCATGTCATCACAACTTTTGGCCGTTGTACCTGACGTTGCTCTTCTATCGTAATTAAATCGGCAAACGCCTGAAGTGGGTGACGGGTGGCCGATTCCATACTAATTACAGGTCTACCCGAGAATTCTATAAACTGATTCAGTAATTTCTCACTATAATCCTCTTCTTTGTTTTCAAATCTGGCAAAGGATCGGACGGCAATAATATCACAATATTGGCCGATCACAGGCACTGCTTCTTTGATATGTTCTGGTTTATCGCCATCCATTACCACACCAAATTCAGTTTCCAGCTGCCAGCCATCCTTGTTAATATCCAGCACAATCACATTCATCCCAAGGTTTGTTGCTGCTTTTTGGGTACTCAAACGAGTACGAAGGCTGGAATTAAAAAAGATCAGAACAATTGTTTTATTTTTCCCCAGATGTTGATCTGCATATGGGTTTTTCTTTACTTCGGCGGCTTCTTCCAGAGCTTTTTTTAAATCACCGATATCGGAAGGTGTAAGAAATCGTTTCATAGTTTTTTATTATAAATGTTTAGGCCCACCCACAAGAAGGAAGGTCATCAAAAATAAGAGTCTTGATTTAGATAAAGGTAATACAGACATCCGACATTAGAGAATTATTTTTAAAACCACACAACTACGCGGCTAAAGTAATTATATAAACAATGCATTTTCAATAGTCCGCTAATCCCTTGTAAAGATTTAAACCCCAACTACTTGCAAACAGCTAAGACTTTTATTAACAGACAGATTATCAGCACTATAGCACTTGCCTTAAATCTCAAATCCAAAAATCTAACGATCTATTGCATTTTAAAAGTCTTATGATTTGAGTTACAAAAAGGCAATCAGGGGCGGGCCACGCCGTCACTTTCAATCAGCCATTTATAACTGGTTAGTTCATGTAGCCCCATTGGGCCACGTGCATGTAATTTCTGTGTGCTGATACCTATTTCGGCTCCAAGACCAAACTGGGCGCCGTCGGTAAAAGCAGTGGAGGTATTGGCATAAACAGCTGCCGCATCAACCTCATTGAAAAAGCGTGCAATAACATGGTTATCTTCTGCCATTATTGCTTCACTATGCTTAGAACTATAATTAGCAATATGCTGAACAGCCTCATCAAATGAATCGACCACTTTAACAGCCATCTGAAATCCGAGAAACTCCGTTCCAAAAGATTCATTACCGGCCTTTTTCAAAAGATTTGCCGGATAATGCTCTCTCAATGCTTCAAACCCGCGGCTGTCGGCTTCAATAATAACATTTTTCAACGCCATTGCAGCCACTAACTGAGGTAAATCTGATAGTCTGTCAATATGAACAACCAAACAATCCAGTGCGTTGCATACACTGGGTCGCCGGGTTTTGGCATTAAAAACCACTCTTTTGGATTTCTCCAAATCGGCAGAAGCATCTATATAAGTGTGAACAATTCCTGCACCGGTTTCAATTACCGGGATTCTGGATTCTTCCCGAACCGAATTAATCAACCCCTGAGAGCCTCTGGGGATAAGCATATCCACATATCCATCGGCCTGCATCAAGTCACGGGCCGCTTCACGATCAGCAGGTAAAAGCTGGATAACTTCGGAAGACACGGAATGTGATGCAAGACATTCCCGAATAATACTCACAGCTGCAAGATTAGAATACCATGCATCCTGACCACCTTTCAAAACAGAAACGTTGCCCGATTTAAAACATAAAGCAAACACATCAAAAGTAACATTGGGACGTGCTTCATAAATCACACCCACGACACCGATAGGAACAGACACCTTTTTTAATTTCAGTCCCGTAGGCATAGTACGCTCTGTCAAAATTACCGAGAGAGGTGATTTCATATTAGCCACTTCCTGCATATCGGATGCAATTCCCTCAATCCGCTCAGTTGTGAGCTTTAATCTGTCATAGCGTGGATCGGACTCATTCATTCGCTCAAGATCCTTCTTATTGGCACTTAAAAGAAGTGCAGTTCTTGCCACCATGTTTTCTGCCAGATCGAGCAACACAGATCTGATTAAATCGTCACTCAACAAAACCATGATACGTGCAGCCTCTTTGGCCCTTTTAAATTGATCGAGATTGGTCATATCCGGTATTATATTTAAAGTTAACTTTGGGATTAGCATCAATGAATGTCAGGATAAATAAACAAATAATCGTAATGAACAAGAGGACGATACCTCTGATCATTCAAATGACGAATGGCCACCGATTTCTCATACTGAGCCCGACCAATTCCAATAAGAAATCCGTTATTATCTCTAATTCTCAACAAATCCCCTTTTTTAAAATCTCCCCCAAACGAAGTCACCCCAGCCAGCAATAAACTACGGGCTTTTACTCCTGTCAATGCATCACGTGCTCCTTTGTTCACCACCACTTCCGCCTTTGCAAATCCTTCAGAATAGGCCATCCACTTTTTAATAGCGGGTTTAGGACTGTCAGGCTCAAAACGTGTATGTTGCACATCTTCGGGTATAGTGGCCAGATCCATAATAATATTGTCACGAGTACCGTTGGCAATATGAACTGCAACACCTGAATCGGCAGTTTTTCGGGCCACCCGGCACTTGGTTAGCATTCCTCCCCGTCCAAAGTTACTGCGGGTAGTCGATATGTACTTTTCCAGATTATCTTCCCCCTCTTTTATCAAAGGAACAAGTTCAGAACCCGGATCACCCGGCAAACCGGTAAAAATACCATCTACGTTGCTAAGAATAAATAGTGCATCAGTACTCATCATTGAGGAGACCATTCCGGCCAGCTCATCATTGTCGGTAAACATCAATGCAGTTACCGACACAGCATCATTCTCATTAATAATCGGTACAATTTTGTTGTCCAGCAAAACCGACAAGCAGTTTTTCATATTCAGATAATGCTCACGTGTACTGAAGTCCTGCTTAGTAACCAATACCTGAGAACAGGCAAGTCCGTTCTTCCCAAATAACTCGGAGTAAATATTCACCAATTTCACCTGACCTACCGACGATAACAGCTGTCTTTCGGACACTGGATCTCTGGCTATACGATTGGCAACCATACTTCTGCCGGCTGCCACAGCTCCACTGGAAACTAAAATAACCCCAATTCCCAGTTTATGCAACCGGGAAATCTGCGAGGTGAGATGTTCGATTCGCTTCAAATCGAGCATTCCGTCGGGCTTTGTCAACACATTAGACCCGACTTTTATAGTTATTGAATTATAGTACAAATCAGACTTTGTCACTTCTTCCTACTTCCGTTTTCAATTTTTTCGTATGAAGTAATCAACCCCTTTATCAGGGATGAGCTAAATCCCTGATGTTCCATCTCGTTTAGTCCGGAAATGGTAATTCCCCGCGGAGTGGTTACCTTATCAATTTCTGCCTCGGGATGCGTCTCCCCTCTGACAATAAGCTCTGCTGCACCTTTTACTGTCTGTGAGGCTATTTTTAAGGCCAGTTCTGAACCAAATCCTATTTCCACCCCTCCCTGTGTTGCAGCTCTGATAAACCTCAACGCAAAAGCGATTCCACAGGAAGCCAATACTGTTGCCGAAGCCATCAATTCTTCAGGAATAAATTGAACAACTCCTGTAGGCTCAAATAAATTTTGAATCACTGCCTCCTGCTCTTCCGTAGCCTTAAAAGAAGAAATACAGGTCATTGATTCACTAATAGAAATGGCTGTATTAGGCATTACCCGAAAAATGGCCTGACGACCCAATGCCATTTCGGAGATCTGCTGAGAATCTACCCCGGCTGCTAAGGAGACCAGGAGTGCATTGGGGGACAGGGAAGAATTAATCTCTTCTAGAATATCTTTTAACTGAAAGGGTTTCACTGCTAAAATAACCAGATCCGCATTTCTTGTTGCCTCCACATTGTCTTTCCCAACGGCCACTCCATATTTTTCCAAAGATTTGATAAGATACACCCGGCGTCGGGTCACAATAATCTCACCTTCAAATGGTTTATCCGATTGAACTAATCCCTTAGCTATGGCAGAACCAAGATTTCCACCACCTATAATTGCAATTTTTCTGATCATTCCGCAAAAATTTTACTTTTCTTTTGCACCTGTAACTTTTTGAATCCCAACATGGCTCCAGTTTTCACCTCTTTTTATTCTGTGAAGCTGAATTTCACTTATCCCAAATTGGCGGGCAATAATTTTCAACCGGGTTTTTCGCCTTGGATCTGATATTCTTTTTTTTAGAAGCATAACCTGTGTATCGGTAAGTTTTGCACCCTCGCAAGGGTTTCGTTCTTTCATCCTTTTCCGTCCTTCAATAACAGAGGGATTCCCTTGCTGATGACCAAACATATCCTTTTTATTAGCCCAACGCAAATTTTCAGCAAAATTATTACATTTATTGTAGTCCAGATGAATTACAAATGTCTGGTCTTCATTTGTTTTTTCAATAAACTGCTGGGCTACAAGTTTATGCACATAAAAGGTTGTTGATTTACCAAAAGGCCTGAGCGGCAAGGTCTTGTATCCTTTAAGTGTTCCCCCCTTCACTATGGAAGCATCACTAAAGTCATCACACCGATAACTGACGACACGTCCGTAGTTCGACACCGCATACCGCTTTCTCAATGCTCCTTTTTCAAAAGGAATTTCTTTCCATTCTTCATTCCAAAAAGATTCAATCATAATCATCAGGGTTTAGGTTGCCAGCAGGCGGCCTAAAGCCCGGGTAAAAACTGATGCTTGATCCATTGTTAAGGTTAATGGTGGCAACAATCTAATGATATTATTGGATGAAACCCCTGTAAAGATATGATCTTCACTCAGCAGTTTTTTTCTTAGGGAGGCCACGTCCTTTTCGAATTCCAGGCCAATCATCAGACCACGTCCGCGAACCTCCTTAATTCCATCCATCTTCCCAAGCTCCGTTAACAAACAATTTCCTGTTTCGGCAGCATTTTTTATCAGCTCTTCGGATTCCATCACCTCCAGTACAGCGAGTCCGGCTGCACAGGCAAGATAATTACCTCCGAAAGTAGCGCCCAACATCCCATGCCGGGCTTCAATATCAGGACTGATTAAAACACCACCAATAGGGAAACCATTGGCCATTCCTTTAGCAGTTGTTACTATATCTGGTTTAATTTTAGCTCTTTGAAATGCAAAAAAATCTCCACTTCGCCCATAACCTGATTGAATTTCGTCCAATATGAGCATACAATCATACTGTTTACAGAGTCTTTCAAGCGATTGTAAAAATGAATCCTCCGGAATCTGAACCCCTGCAATTCCCTGAATCCCTTCAATTATGACAGCGCATATATCACCATTCTTCAATTTTTCCTCTACCGGTGTAATGTCATTCAGAGGCAGAAAGGTAACTTCAGGGCCACGATTTATTTTTGCACGAATTCTTTCATTATCTGTAACACTTACGGCAGCCGAGGTTCTTCCGTGAAATGCTTTATTAAAAGCAACAACACCCCTCTTTCCTGTGGTAAATGAAGCCAGTTTTAATGCATTTTCGTTAGCCTCAGCCCCGCTATTGCACAGAAAAAGTGAATAATCTTTAAGCCCCGACATTTCTCCCAACTTGCGGGCAAGTTCCTGCTGAAGAGGGTTTACAACCGAATTAGAGTAAAATCCGATATGTTCCAGTTGCTCCTCAATACGCTTGATATAATGAGGATGTGAATGTCCGATAGATATAACGGCATGTCCGCCATATAAGTCCAGATATTCTGTTCCGTTATCATCAGTAATATAGCATCCTTTGCCCGAAACCGGAGTAACATCCATCAGCGGATAAACATCGAAAAGCTTCATAAATTATCTGTTAATCAGTCTAAAAAACCCGTTGAACAGGGAAAATAGTTTGGAAATGTCGCTGCACTTCCCTAAAGTGCAGCGACAAACGAATCGGCGGGTGTGGGATTGAAAAAATGAACACCTAAATTTAAACCGTAAAAAACAACCCTTTTCTATCTCAAAAAGCCACTGGCTTAAGTCGAAGTCCCTCCGATTCGTCCAAACCAAACATCAAATTCATATTCTGAACAGCCTGTCCCGAGGCACCTTTGGTCAAATTGTCTATCACACTCACTATGTGCAGTTTATTACCATGTTTCTTAACATGCAACAAACATTTATTGGTATTGACCACCTGTTTAACATTCACCGGGTTCAATGAAATCGTCACAAATGGGTGATGGCTGTAATATTCTTTAAACATATCCTGAGCAACTTTTTCGTCCAGATTACTTTCGAGATAAACTGAAGCCAGAATTCCTCTGGAAAAATTTCCTCTTACCGGAACAAAGTTAAACGGCTTGTCAAATTCAGGCATTAGTTCATGCATTGTCTCACCTATCTCATCCAGATGCTGATGCTCAAAAGCCTTATAAACTGATACATTACCGTTTCTCCAACTAAAATGAGTAGTCCCTGATGGAGCCTGGCCGGCTCCGGTAGAGCCCGTTATAGCATGAACATGTATCTCGTTTAATAAATGACCAGCAGCCAAAGGAAGCAATGCCAGCTGTATCGAAGTTGCAAAACAACCTGGATTTGCGAGATATTTACAAGATATGATTCGTTTCCGGTTTACTTCAGGTAATCCATAAACAAATTCATTTTCAAAACGATTGAGCCTAAAGTCATTACTCAGGTCAATTACTTTAAGGTTTTCGGGTAAGTGATTCTTTTCCATAAAGGATACCGACTTTCCGTGTCCCATGCAAAGAAATACTACATCTACGCAATCAAAATCCATCAACTCTGAAAAAATCAGGTCAGTATCTCCAAGCAGATCCGGATGAGCATCACTAAGTGGATTCCCTGCATTACTAGTACTTTGAATCCACTCAATTCTGGTACCGGGATGTCCCAAAAGAATACGAACCAATTCTCCGGCAGTATATCCTGCTCCGCCAACAATTCCTACCTTTATCATAAATTACCGTTTCTCCATTTTCAAAAGATCGTTGAACAGATCTTCAGATTTTAGACTTTTAGATATTAGATCAACTCTATATAACATTGAAAACCGTGCTGTGGGCATTAAAAGTATCTGTCTTTCAATCAACAATTCCTGCATCCATTTTTTTTTGCAATTGATTGTATTTCCTAATAATTGAACGATTCAATACAATAATTTCGTGAATAAAGCAGGTTAACTGTTTTGTTTCCGTTTTTTTACACAATCAGAGTTTTACCCCTGTTTCCACATCAAAACCATTTACATTGTTAAAAATTTTCAGATAATTGCTCATCAGCTTGGTAAATCCTTTAACATCATCACCATTCCACGCTTTATTTACTTCACCATAGTCCCCAAAGCCGCTGTTCATTAAATCATGATCAGAGCGGATGCCAACCAATTCGAAGCGGTAAGGGTGCAGCTTCAAAATAACATCACCCGATACATGAATCTGAGAATTCTCCAGGAAAGATTCGATGTCGCGCATTACCGGTTCCAGATACTGAGCTTCGTGTAACAACATTCCATACCAGTTACCCAACTGCTCTTTCCAGTATAACTGCCACTTCGTAAGGGTGTGCTTTTCGAGTAAGTGATGAGCTTTAATAATCATTAACGGACCTGCAGCTTCAAAGCCAACACGGCCTTTAATGCCAATAATAGTATCTCCCACATGAGTGTCACGACCAATGGCGTATGCACTTCCCAACGCCTCAACTTTTCGAATCCCATCTACCGGATTGGAAAATTCCTGTCCGTTCACAGCTTTTAATTCTCCTTTTTGAAAAGTAAGAACACACTCCTCACTGCCTTCTTTCTGCAACTGGCTGGGATAAGCATCCTCCGGCAGGTTTTTGTCGGTAGTAAGCGTTTCTTTTCCTCCCACGCTGGTTCCCCAAATACCTTTATTGATTGAATAAGCCATTTTTGTCCAGTCTTTCTCGACACCACGCTTCTTCAAATATTCTATTTCATCCTCCCGTGAAAGAGTTAAATCCCGAATAGGGGTAATTATTTCAATTTCAGGAGCCATAATCTGAAAAGTCAGATCAAAACGAATCTGATCATTTCCTGCTCCGGTACTTCCATGGGCAATATATCCGGCCCCTATTTTTCGGGCATAATCGACTATAGCCATGGCCTGAAATATTCGCTCAGAAGACACTGACAGAGGATATGTATTATTTTTCAACACATTACCATAGATCATATATCGGATACAGTTCCGATAATAAAGTTCTGTAACATCCAGAGTAATATGATCCTCAACGCCCAGAGTGCGGGCCCCTTTTTCTATCTCTTCCAGTTCCTTCTCAGAAAATCCCCCGGTATTTGCGATGGCAGAATAAATCTCCAGATCTTTTTCTTCTTTCAGATATTTCACACAAAAGGATGTGTCCAATCCACCACTAAAGGCAAGTACTACTTTTTTACTCATTATCTATCGATTATTTCAGGCAAACCAAGCTGTAAAGAACCCTTTTAACAGGTTTCGTTTACCTTTCTCATTACTATTTTTTTTATTTCCGCCTAAAAAGACAAATCTTTTAAATCGCAGCCATCGTTCATAAACCCCCAGTTTTTTTGGAGGCATCGGGTCGGGGCGGGCATCTCTTGCCGGATCGAATAACATTCCGGTACACAAACAATGTTTCCGGTTTGTACGCATCAAAATATCATAATTAATACAACTCTGACACCCTTTCCAGAACTGTTCATCATCAGTTAATTCTGAAAATGTCACCGGTTTATAACCCAGTTCTGAATTTATTTTCATAACAGCCAAACCGGTTGTTAATCCAAAAATCTTAGCATTAGGATATCTCTTTCGGGACATTTCAAAAGCTTTTTTCTTGATATTTTTGGCAAGTCCCTTTCCCCGGAATTTGTCAACCACTATCAACCCTGAGTTAGCAACAAATTTTTCATGTCCCCAGGTTTCTATATAACAAAAGCCTGCAAACTCGTCGTCACTAAATGCAATAACTGCTTTACCTTCAACAATTTTATTTTTTATATATTCAGGATTTCTCTTGGCGATACCGGTACCCCTGATTTTTGCAGCTTCCGCAATTGTTTCAAGAATAGTATCAACATAAGAGAGATGCTTATCTGATGCAATTAATATATCAACTGTATTTCCCTGTGCCATTCAATCCTCGTTCAAAAAATTCTATACAAGTTTCTTCTTCAATCCCGGCATAAACAGCGAAAGCGCGTTAATTACATCGGGACGGGAAACTCCCTCCTTGCTAATGAGCAAAATTGTATCATCTCCGGCAATGGTCCCCAGAACCTCATAAGGACCGTGACTGTCAATAACCGAAGCAATGCTGTTTGCGAAACCGGGTCGGGTTTTTATAACAGCCATATTTCCTGAAAACTCAATAGACTCGAGACCACTAACCGGAAATACTTCGCCACCGTCACTATCTTCTTTATCTACATTATTCTCAGGTAAAACATAGGCGTACCCGCCTTCAATATCGGGACGTTTGGCAACTTTAAGTGCTTTGAGATCCCGCGACAAGGTTGCCTGGGTTGTGGAAAACCCTTCCTGATCCAGCAAATTCAGCAATTCCTCCTGACTACCTACTTTATTGTCAATAATCAATTGCCGAATAACATTTAGTCTTTGTGTTTTTATTTTCATATCAATAAAACAAAATCATCCCTTCCGTGGCATTCCCACAAAAAGAATAATCAATCCGTCTTTTTTAGCTCTACCAGTTAGAATATTTATTCAAGTATTAATGCAAAATTATTCAAAAATAACAAACCACAAAAATTTAAATGCATTTTTTTTCATTTTTTATTCCGCCAGACAAAACCCACAAAGCCAACAAGTAGAACCAAAAATGAAAAATAATTCACCGTCATCATCATAGCATCCTCGTAAATATATTCAAAAAATATACAAAATTACCCTCCTTATATATTGAGGTTAATAAAGAATAATGTACCTTTGCATCCCGGAAAACAGGCTTGCCATTTAACGCACTAAAAAACAATCAATCAATGAAGAAGGACATCAAAAAAGCGCTAATCCTGGGTTCGGGAGCCCTTAAGATAGGAGAAGCAGGGGAATTTGACTATTCCGGTTCACAAGCACTGAAGGCCCTTAAGGAAGAAGGGATAGAAACCATCCTTATAAATCCAAATATTGCCACTGTTCAGACCTCAGAAAAAATAGCAGACAAGATCTACTTCCTGCCTGTAACCCCTTACTTTGTTGAACAGGTAATAAAAAAGGAGAATCCCGAAGGGATTTTATTGGCATTTGGCGGTCAGACAGCTCTCAATTGCGGTATTCAACTTTTCGAACAGGGAATCCTCGAAAAGTACAATCTGGAAGTTTTAGGAACCCCGATTCAGTCAATTATCAATACTGAAGACAGAGAAATTTTTGCCGGTAAACTAGGCGAGATAGATGTCAAAACACCTAAAAGTGTCGCGGTTACAACAGTACAGGATGCAGTAAAAGCTGCCGAAATGATGGGATACCCCATCATTATCCGCGCTGCTTATACACTTGGAGGAATGGGTAGCGGGTTCTGCTCCAACGAAAAAGAACTCATAAAACGTGCGGACAATGCATTCTCCTATTCAAAACAAATTCTTGTTGAAGAATCCCTGAAAGGCTGGAAAGAAGTGGAGTACGAGGTGGTTCGCGACAGTTATGATAACTGCATCACCGTTTGTAACATGGAAAACTTTGATCCGCTGGGTATTCATACCGGCGAGAGTATCGTCGTGGCTCCATCACAAACCTTAAGCAATTCTGAATATCACAAATTACGTGAACTTGCCATCAAAATCATCCGCCACATTGGTGTTGTTGGTGAATGTAACGTTCAGTACGCCCTGGATCCTTACTCCGAAGATTACAGGGTAATTGAGGTAAACGCCAGGTTATCCCGCTCCAGTGCTCTGGCATCGAAAGCAACGGGTTATCCTCTGGCCTTCGTGGCAGCCAAACTTGGACTGGGGTATGGTCTTTTCGAACTAAAAAACTCCATAACCAAAACCACCCCTGCTTTTTTCGAACCGGCACTTGACTACATAGTATGCAAAATACCCAGATGGGATCTTAATAAATTCTCCGGTGTTTCCAAGCAGATCGGCTCAAGCATGAAAAGCGTTGGAGAAATCATGGCCATAGGTCGTACTTTCGAAGAAGCAATTCAAAAAGGCCTGCGAATGGTTGGTCAGGGCATGCACGGCTTTGTTGCCAATCAGCTACTTAAAGATATTGTACTGGAAACTGAACTGGCAGAACCTACAGATCAGCGGATTTTTGCTATTTCCGAATCATTGCAAAACGGTTCTACCGTGGAGGAAATTCATGATCTCACCAAAATTGACAAGTGGTTCCTCCACAAGCTTAAAAATATCAGCGATCTTAAAATTCAATTAGCCAAATACAATACGCTGGAATCACTGCCTGATGAGTTGCTGCGCAAAGCAAAACAGATGGGATACTCTGATTTTCAAATTGCCAGAATAGTCATCACCCCGGACGACTCTTCAATAGAAGAAAGCTTGCTCAAAGTCAGAGCCCACCGAAAAGAGAGAAAAATTCTTCCCGTGGTGAAACAAATTGACACCATGGCCGGTGAGTTTCCTGCAAAAATCAATTATCTGTACCTGACCTACAACGCTGAATATAATGACATAGAGTTTGAAAAAGATGGAAGATCGGTTGTGGTTCTGGGATCAGGAGCGTACCGGATAGGCTCAAGTGTGGAATTTGACTGGTGCAGCGTCAATGCCATCGACACCATCAACAAGCAGAAATACCGGTCAGTAATGATCAATTACAACCCCGAAACTGTAAGTACCGACTACGACGTTTGCGACCGTCTTTTCTTTGATGAACTCACACTAGAGCGGGTGCTGGACATTACAGATCTGGAAGTTCCCAAAGGGGTCATTGTTTCTGTAGGGGGCCAGATTCCCAACAACCTGGCAATGCGCCTTTACAAAACTGACGTTCCCATTTTAGGAACCTCCCCTAAGGACATTGACAGGGCTGAAAACCGGCAAAAATTTTCCTCTTTGCTTGACGACCTGGACATCGACCAGCCCAAATGGAGTGAGTTGACCTCAACTGAAGACATTTACAGATTCATTGAGGAGGTGGGATATCCGGTGCTTGTTCGTCCGTCTTATGTCCTCTCCGGAGCAGCCATGAATGTAGTGTCCAATGAAGATGAACTGGAGCATTTTCTGGAACTGGCTGCCAATGTATCAAAACAATACCCTGTTGTAGTTTCCGAATTCATCGAACAGGCCAAAGAAATTGAGATTGATGCTGTAGCAAAAGAAGGAGAGTTGATTGCTTATGCCATCTCTGAACATATCGAGTTTGCAGGAGTACATTCTGGTGATGCCACCATTGTTTTCCCACCCCAGAAGCTCTACATCGAGACTATCAGAAGAGTAAAGCGTATTGCACGCCACATTGCCAAAGCACTGAATATTTCAGGGCCATTCAATATGCAGTTGCTGGCAAAGGACAATGACATCAAAGTTATTGAATGTAACCTAAGAGCTTCAAGGAGTTTCCCGTTTGTTTCGAAAGTACTCAAAATAAACCTTATTGACATTGCTACAAGAGTGATGCTGAACCTGCCTGTAGAAAGACCCAGCAAAAGCATTTTTGATCTGGATTATGTGGGCATAAAGGCCCCACAGTTTTCCTTTTCACGGCTTCTAAATGCCGACCCGGTTCTGGGTGTGGATATGGCATCCACAGGGGAAGTAGGATGTATTGGAGATAATTATTACGATGCAGTTCTTCAGTCAATGCTGGCTGTTGGCTACACGCTCCCAAAGAAAAACATTCTGATTTCCTCAGGCCCGTTAAGGAGTAAAGTGGAAATGCTTCAAAGTGCCAAGATGCTGATGGAGAAAGGTTATAACATATTTGCAACAGCAGGAACCCACAAGTTCTTCGAAGAAAACGGTATTTCCTCCACTATGCTTTACTGGCCCGACGAGCCGGACAAACACCCCAACACACTGGATTACATCAGAGAAAAGAAAATTGACCTGGTAGTGAATATCCCCAAAAATCTGAGTAAAGGAGAATTACGTAACGGATATCGCATTCGCAGGAATGCCATCGATTTTAATATCCCTCTGATAACAAATGCTCGACTGGCTAGTGCTTTTATTTATGCATTCTGTAAAATGGATATTAGTGATATCTCCATAAAAAGCTGGAATGAGTACCGGTAAAAAAAGCATAAAAAAAACCAGGATTCGAAAAATCGAATCCCGGTTTTTTTATGCTTTTTCATTTTAATTTTTACTCTTCATCAGGGAACCAACCATCAACCATAGCTTTGTTACTCAGATAGAACTGCTTTGCACCCTCTAAAGGATCATTTGCATTTTCTACAGCATCAATCAATTCATAAAGCTTGGATTCTTCAAACTTAAAGTTATCAAAGAATACTGCCAGATCCGGAAAGTCACTGGTAAATTCTTTACGAGCCAGGATGTGTATTTCATCGGTAGGATAAATACCTTTAGGATCCTCAAGATATTTAATATCGAAACGCGCCCACTTGAAATGAGGTTTCCATCCGGTAATAGCAATCCACTCTTCATCATTGATAGCACCTTCGAGAGCTGCAACCATAGCAGTACCTGAAGAAGTTACCTGTTCAAAATCAAGGTCATATTCTTCAATAGCTTTAAGCGTATTTCTATGAACTCCGGCACCACTACCAATACCAATAATTTCACCACCAAACTCTTCCACATAGTCGTTCATTTGTGAAATAGAATCGATGGTTACATAGCTGGGAACAACTAAACCGGTGGTTCCATTTTCGAAAGCAGTTCCAATATGATCAATTTGGTCACCGAAACGATCCCAGTATTCTTCATGTGTATATGGGAGCCATGCATCCAGAAAAACATCAGCATCACCTTTACTCAATGATGCATAAATAGGACCGGGCTCGATGGGCTTGATTTCCACATCGTATCCTTTCTGATCCAGAACAGCTTTTGCCAGGTGGGTCATGGCGATTCCCTCAGACCAGTTTGGATAAGGGATAAAAACTTCTTTTTTTTCACTTTTTTCTGCACATGAAGTTACAGCCATCATAATGGCAGCAACGATGGCAAGATTTAATACTTTCACAATTTTACTTTTCATAATCATACTTATTTTAAGGTTTGCTTGTCGATCAAGATCGACAAATAATCAGCTAAATAACAATTCATTAGCCAAATATGTTCTTATTTTTTACCGAGACCACCCAGTGCCTGGGTTACACGGTCAAGAATAATTGCCAGAATAACAATTCCCAGACCAGCCTCAAAACCAAGGCCTACTTTTGCCTGAAGAATTCCGGAGTAAACCCGTTCTCCAAGCCCTGCAGCACCAACCATGGAGGCAATAACAACCATAGAGAGCGCAAGCATAATTACCTGATTAACTCCAGCTAGAATAGTTGGCA
The DNA here is from genome assembly GCA_964403175.1 of uncultured Marinilabiliaceae bacterium. GTDB lineage: Bacteria > Bacteroidota > Bacteroidia > Bacteroidales > Marinilabiliaceae > Marinilabilia. Next base: position 1,152 of record CAYOFH010000012.1, on the reverse strand, counting down.
TAGCCAATGGAATCTGAACTTTAAACAGCAACTGTCTTTTAGTGCTTCCAAACGACTGAGCAGCCTCCACTACTTCTTTCGGCACTCCGCGGATACCAAGACTCGTAAGTCTTACTGCTGGGGGGAGCGAAAACACTACTGTTGCAACCACCCCCGGAACATTACCCACGGAAAAGAACAAAATAGCCGGAATCAGATAAACGAAGGCCGGCATCGTCTGCATAAAATCCAGTATTGGTCTTATTACCTGATCGGCTTTGGAGTTACGGGCTGCCCATATTCCTACAGGTATTCCGATAACCAGAGCAAGGAATGCGGAAGCAAGAACCAATGCCAGTGTTTGCATGGTTTCTTCCCAGTAATCCATCCACAACAACAGGAAAAGACCAACGACTGTAAAAATAGACAGTCCAATGGCCTTTTTAAAACCTTTTTTGGTCATGGCAGGTTTAATGCCTCCCGACTGCACGTAATAAGCAATAAGAGCTATCAGTAGCATAATTAGCCAGGAGGGTGAGGATAAAAGTACATTTTGAAGAGCATCCACAATCCCCTCAATCACAAAAGCAATACCATCCAATACCGGGCCTGCATGGTCGGTAATATAATCGATGGCACTCTCCATGTATTTTCCAATATCTAATTTTTCCATAACTATAGGCCTCCGCTGTTTTTAAGTTCAATTATTTCTTCAACATCGCGACCGGTTACTTCAGCAATTACAGAGGAATGAACTGCCACTCCAAGTAATTTCCCTTCTTCATCAACCACCGGAAGAGGCAATTGCTTATCAATAAACAGTGGTAACAAATCGGCCGCCGGAGTATCCGGAGCGACTTTAGGCATAACGTCCGAGATCAAAATTTTCTTCAAATCCCGGTCGTCTTTTTTCTTCATCTCAACCACATCGTCGTCTTTCACAAACCCAAGAAATACATTTTCACGATCAACCACCGGAAGCCGGTTTACGCCCATTTCGCGCATACGACGCAATGCCAGGGAAGGACCATCCTTCTCAAGGATTAGTTTGCCGGAATTTTTAAACATCAGACTTGACGCAGTAACAATTTTACTTCTGTCAACGTTCTCTACGAAAGCACGAACATAGTCATCAGCCGGTTTTACCAGAATTTCTTCGGGGGTACCAATCTG
>CAYOFH010000011.1:0-43704 GCA_964403175.1 uncultured Marinilabiliaceae bacterium | reverse complement strand
GACAATAAACAAGAAAGCAATACCGGGCAATCGGATAATAAATTATTACTTTTGTAGCCAAAACAGTTACAAAGATGTCAGATAATCAAACAGCCATATTACGAATTCATTGTCCCGACCAACGGGGAATTGTGGCACGGGTAACCGATTTCATACATCAGAACAACGGAAATGTTGTGGCCCTTGATCAGTACACCAACCGCGAAGAGAAGCGCTTTTTTATGCGTGTAGAATGGGAGATGGATGGATTCACTCTGGATCGCGATGAGATAGAAACCGTTTTCGGGCCTCTTCTGGGAAAACCTCTGGAGATGGTATGGGATCTGAAATTTTCCGATAAAATACCCCGCATGGGTATATTTGTTTCTAAAAGTTCACATTGTCTGTACGACTTACTGGCTCGCTATGAAGCAGGAGAACTGAAGGTCGAAATACCGGTCATAATCAGCAACCACAAAGAGATGGAGCATGTGGCCGGGCAGTTTAACATCCCATTTTACCATGTGCCGGTCAACAAAGACAATAAAAAGGAACAGGAACAACATGAACTGGAAATTCTGAAAGAACATAAGGTCGATTTCATCGTCCTGGCCCGTTACATGCAAATTTTATCGGCCGATTTTGTCAGTAATTATCCCAATAGGGTCATCAATATCCACCACTCTTTTCTTCCGGCTTTTGCAGGGGCAAAACCCTATCATGCAGCCCACTCCAGAGGTGTAAAAATCATTGGGGCCACCAGTCACTATGTTACATCCGATCTGGACGCCGGCCCCATCATTGATCAGGATATCACACGAATTTCTCATCACGACTCGGTGGAAAGCCTGGTGCAGAAAGGAAAAGATATTGAAAAGATTGTACTTTCACGGGCAGTGAAGGCCCACCTGGATCGAAAGACTCTGGTTTTCAAGAATAAAACGGTGGTCTTCGCCTGACACTAATAAGGTATTAGTCAGTAGTGGAAACTACATATACTGACATACCTAAAGAAACTTACAAAATAATATAGATAGCATATTATTAGTGGTTTATGACTTGAATTAGGTAAAAGCATTATGTTCAAAATAAAACACTTGATTATTATGGCTTTTGTGTTGACCGGATTAAGCTTCCAAAGCGCAGAAGACAACCGAGGATACATTGTGAAGGTGGGAGATAAGGCTCCGGTTTTTGAAGCGGCCCTGACAAACGGCGAAACATTCCGGCTGGAAGACCAGAGAGGCAAAGTAGTAATGCTTCAGTTTACAGCCAGTTGGTGCGGAGTATGCCGAAAAGAGATGCCCCACATCGAAAAGGAAATATGGCAGCCCTACAAAGACAAAGGACTGGTGGTTGTGGGTATCGACCGGGATGAACCCCTGGAAACAGTAAAAAAATTCGCCGAAGAGACAGGCATCAGTTATCCGCTGGCACTGGATCCTGGAGCTGAAATATTTAAGCTATATGCAGAAGAAAAAGCAGGAGTAACCCGCAATGTCCTGATCGATCGGAATGGAAAAATTGTATTTCTGACCAGGCTTTTCAATGAAAAGGAATTCTCCGCTCTGGTGGATAAAATTGACCAATTAATGAAAGTAAAGTAGTCAGTAGCCAGTAGTGATTCCTTTTAATAACGACATACCAAAAGGACTAACGAAATTTATAAGTAGCGCATTTATACAGCTTATAATGTTTGTTAGGTAAAAAAATAAACGATGAAAATTGTAATCATAAAATACAACGCAGGCAACATTCAGTCGGTCAGTTTTGCACTGGAGCGACTGGGGTATCAGGCGGAAATAACCTCTGACCATGAGACAATCCGCAATGCCGACAAAGTAATCTTTCCAGGCGTGGGCGAAGCCAGCACTACCATGGCGTATCTAAAGAAAGAGGGACTTGACCAGCTGATTCCCTCCCTAACTCAACCAGTACTGGGAATATGCCTGGGTATGCAACTCATGTGCAGTCACTCCGAAGAAGGGAACATTCCCTGTCTGGGCATTTTTGATGAAAAAGTGAAGAAGTTCATCGCTCCTGTTCAGGAATCGCAAAAATATAAGATTCCTCACATGGGATGGAACCAGCTTATCAATGTCAAAGAACCGCTTTTCATTAAGGAACTGGAGGACGAATTTGTCTATTTTGTACACAGTTTCTATGTGGCCACAGGGCCCGATACCGCGGCAGAAAGCCATTACATCCACCCCTTTAGCGCCGCCCTCAGGAAAAACAATTTTTTCGCTACTCAGTTTCACCCCGAGAAGAGCAGTAAGGCTGGAGAGCAAATTCTCAGGAATTTTCTGAAGATGTAATAAGAGCTGAAGCCCCTGAATCCCCGCAAGGGACTACAAAGAGAGACTTGAAAATGGTTGGAAATTAGAGGTTAGAGGTTGAATATTAGAGATTTTATAAAAAATGGGATCAATAGAACTTATACCTGCCATTGACATCATTGACGGAAAATGTGTCAGATTGAGTAAGGGAGATTATAGCACACAGAAAACATACAATGAAAATCCACTCGAAGTGGCCAGGCAATTTGAAGATTATGGCATCAAGCGTCTTCATCTGGTAGATTTGGACGGCGCTAAGATCGGCCAAATTGTAAATTATAAAGTACTGGAAAAAATTGCCGGACAGACTGAGTTAACCGTCGATTTTGGTGGCGGACTTAAAACCAGTGAAGACCTGAGGATAGCTTTCGAATGTGGCGCAAAAATGGTTACAGGAGGGAGCATTGCTGTAAAAAATCCGGAGGAATTTCTCAAATGGCTGGAACAGCACGGCCCTGAAAAGATCATACTCGGCTCCGATGCCAAAGACCGAAAAATTGCCACATCCGGCTGGATTGAGACTTCTGAACTCGACTTGATGAATTTCCTGAAAGAATACATCGACAAAGGAGTTACCCAAACCATTTGTACAGATATCAGCAAGGATGGCATGCTCGAAGGCCCGTCAACCGATTTGTACAAAGAAATTCTTGCTGAGTTCCCGGATTTGTACCTCATAGCCAGCGGTGGAGTCAGCAGCATGAAAGACATTGATGAACTGGAGGAGGCAGGTATTCCTGCGGTAATTTTTGGAAAGGCCATTTATGAAGGTAGAATTGGAATGGATGAGATAGGGAGGAAAATTAGTGAATAGCCTTTAGCCAATAGTCAGTAGATAAAAAAGTCTTCCATTCTGTTTTAATGGAAGATTAAAAAAATTAAAACTCTTAACCTAACAATCTAACTCAAAGAATTATGAAAAAATTTAATTCATTCAAAGACCTGGTAGTATGGCAAAAATCTATGGATCTGACAGTTTAGGTTTATTCTAACATTAAGAAACTCCCTCAAATAGAGAATTTCGGTTTAATATCACAAATACAAAGAAGTGTGGTATCTGTACCAAGCAACATTGCAGAAGGATATGGACGAAATCAAACAAGAGACTTCATCAGATTTCTTCAAATATCGATGGGCTCTCTTTATGAATTACAAACGCAAATGGAAATATGCTACAGATTGACGTATATTGAAAAAGAAGAATATAACACATTTGACCAACATAGCGTTGAAATAGCAAAAATGCTTTCCAGTTTAATACGGAAACTCAAGGATTCTCTTTAATTCCCGGGACTATTTCACTAAACAGCGAAGCCCAGAGATACTCAACATCTACTGACTAAAAACTATTCACTATATCATGCTCGCAAAACGAATCATACCATGCCTCGATATCCGCAACGGACAGACCGTTAAAGGGGTGAAATTTCTGGACATCAAAGAGGTGGGCGACCCTGTGGAACTGGGTGCCCTTTATGCCCAACAGGGAGCCGACGAACTGGTATTCCTGGACATTACCGCCAGTCACGAAAAGCGCAAAACTTTCGTGGAACTGGTAAAGCGAATCGCTCAAAACATCAACATCCCCTTTACGGTAGGGGGAGGAATCAGCGAATTGAGCGATGCGGATGCGTTGCTTAGTGCCGGAGCCGACAAGATATCCATCAACTCATCAGCAGTAAGAAATCCGCAGCTGATCAGCGATATGGCCCAACACTTCGGGAGCCAGTTTGTGGTTGTTGCAATTGATGCCAAACAGATGCAGGGAGACGAGTGGACGGTAACGGTCAACGGCGGGCGCATACCCACAGAAAAAAGACTCTTCAGTTGGGCTCAGGAAGCAGAAGAAAGAGGAGCAGGAGAAATTCTGTTTACCAGTATGGATCACGACGGCGTAAAACAGGGCTTTGCCAACGAAGCTTTGGCAAAACTATCTGATGAAAGAGGAATTCCCATCATTGCCTCCGGGGGCGCCGGCACCAAAGCGCATTTTAAAGATGTTTTTACCGAGGGCAAAGCAGATGCAGGACTGGCAGCAAGCATCTTCCACTTTAATGAAATCCCTGTTCCCGAGTTAAAAGAATATCTGAAAAAGGAAGGTATCTCAATTCGCTGACACGACATTTAAGATGCCGGACAAATTATTATCTTTGCGCTCAAGTAATTAATACACAAAATACATATCATGCAATTAGATTTTTCAAAACTGGGAAACGGACTGATTCCCGCAATTGTACAAGATGCTCAGACCAATGTGGTTCTGATGCTGGGATTCATGAACGAAGAAGCCTTTGAAAAGACACAGGAAGAAGGGAAAGTGACCTTTTACAGCCGTACCAAAAACCGGCTCTGGACGAAAGGAGAGGAATCAGGCAACTTTCTGAATGTTGTTTCCATCACTCCCGACTGCGACAATGATACAATTCTGATAAAAGCAAAACCTGTTGGCCCGGTTTGTCACTTAGGAACAGACACCTGCTTTGCAGAAAAAAACAAAGGGAACATCGACTTTTTGGTTCATTTACAAGACCTCATTGACAAAAGATTGCAGGATATGCCCGAAGGTTCCTATACCACATCCTTATTCGAAAAAGGCATCAATAAAATTGCACAAAAAGTGGGAGAAGAAGCTGTGGAAACAGTCATCGAAGCCAAAGACAACAATGATGACCTCTTTCTGAATGAAGTGGCAGATCTTACATATCACACGCTGGTATTGCTTACCGCAAAAAGTTACCGTATTGAGGATGTAGTCGAAATTCTACAGGAAAGGCATAAATAGGAGAAAAATGGCGGAAGAAAACGATTTTGCTTTTCAGATTTTTGATAAGTACTATTCCGACATACATCCTGCAAGGGAAATGTTATTGACCCACAGTATGCTTGTTCGTGAGAAATGCCTGAAAATTGCATTAGATCATCCCGAACTCAAGGCTGACAAACCATTTATCTCTGAGGCATCCATGCTTCATGACATAGGTATTTTCCTGACCGATGCTCCCACTATCGGCTGCCATGGAGACTACCCTTATCTCTGTCATGGTTACCTCGGTCGTGAAATATTAGAAAAAGAAGGATTGCCTAAACACGCTTTAGTCTGCGAAAGGCATACAGGTACAGGACTTACAAAAGAAGAAATTCAATCGCAGAATCTGCCTCTGCCCCGCCGTGACATGGTTCCCCGCAGCATTGAGGAACAAATCATATGCTTTGCGGATACTTTTTTCAGTAAGGGCAAAGACGTGAAGAAAGAAAAAACTCCCGAACAGGTAAAGGAGGCACTGAGAAAATTCGGCGACGAAAAAGTTGAAATATTTGATCTATGGTGCCAGATGTTTTTGTAGATAATAAAGCTGATAATGCCGCCTGGTACTATCATCATCCCCACTACGGCTATAACTGTGCCCAGGCAATAGTGAAACATTTTGGTGGCAGTGATGAAGATATTTCTGAGATGAGAAAGATGGGCTCGGGCAGAGCTCCTGACGGACAATGCGGCGCTTTGTATGGGGCCCTGTTTATGACAGGTAACAACCCGGAAGCCAGCAAAATGATCATTGAAGAATTCGCTCAGAAAGCAGGAAGTCCCTTTTGCCGGGTAATCAGAAAAGCTGGGATAACCAGTTGTCGCCAGTGCGTTGAAATTGCAAATTCTATTTTAACCGAAATACAACAAACCTCTGACAGACAATAGTCATGCCCTTAAAAACCTATCAGGAATCCATTACCGTATCCTCGTTTGATGTAGGTGCTTCAGGCTCTCTGGAAGCCCCGGCATTGATGCGTCATTTTCAGGAAATAGCATCTCATCACGCAGATGAACTCGGAGTTGGTTTTCAACACCTTCAGAAAGAGCAGATATTCTGGGCTCTTACCCATTTGCAGTTTGAAATTAAAAGATGGCCGAAAATGGAAGAACCCATTACCATTGAGACATGGCCCAGGGACATACAGAAACTCTACACAACCAGAGATTTCATGATTTATGACAAAACTGGTAACGAAATTATCAGAGCAATTTCAGCATGGATAATGGTAGATGGGGTGAGAAAAAGACCGGTAAGGCCGGCTGGAAGACTAGAAAACATTGAATTCTATCCCGAAAAAGAAGCTTTGGGGAAATTTCCCGAATCGTTTAATTGCGAAGGAAAACAACTAACGGAATTGGAAAGACAGGTAGTATACTCTGATCTGGACATCAATCAGCATGTCAACAACACCCGTTATGTTGAGTGGATGATGGATGCAATCGGGTTTACTCCAGGCAAAGAATTGAAATCTTTAAATATTCACTTTACTAACGAATTCCGTTACAATGAAACAGCACAAATAAGTATTGGGCATAACAATACTCAGTACTTTTGTTCCATTCTTCACACGGAAACCAATAAAACAGGCTGCGAGGCATGCCTTACCTTTTTATAAACAGAAACGCCCGCTGAATTATTCAACGGGCATTTCTGCTTCAAGGATTCATTCTACTGCTGCTGTTCTTCGGCTATCTTTTCATCAACTTTCTGCTTAATCTCCGGATTACTACTGTATGCAGCAATCATCTCCTGATACATGGCAGGACTGATTCCTGCTTCCGTAATTACCTCATTAATTTCCTGTTGAGATTCCATCTGAACACTCTGAATCTCCTCGGAAATAGTCTGGAATGTTTGCATATCTTCTTCCTTGACGCCTTCGGGCTCTACACCCTGCTGCATCTGACGGGCAATTTGATTAAACTGGTCCAGTTCCATTCCCTGATCCTCAATTTCTTTAACCATCTTTTGCTCAGCCTCCTGCTGTAAGGGCAACACTTTCACCACTGTTTCAGCAAACAAATCTATTTCCTCTGCGGAATACTCCTTTTGTTGTTGTTGCTGCTGCTGGGGCATCATTTGCTGCTGGGCAAAAATAGTTCCTCCCATCACAAACATTCCCATTACAAATAAACTCACGCTGGCAATTTTTCTTTTTAGTAACATAATCATTCTGTTTTTCGGTGGAGAAGAAACATTTTTTTCCTAAATAAAAGCGCTTATCTCAACTCCAATCCGGTTTATAAATTCATCAATGCGCTTAAAAAATAAATCATTAAAAATCAATTAATTATCACAAAACTAAAAATCTGCTTTTCCAATTCCAAACAAATTTCAAAAGTTTCCATTTCTAAAACACTATTTAACACAATATCAAAGCACTCTTTTGAGAAATAATCTTGTTACAAATTTACAATTCAAGATACTTGAATTTTTATATATTTAAATTACTTCCTAAATTAGAACCATATATTAATTTCCTAACCAGCAAACTGTAACCAGAAAGAAAAAACGTTGTTAGAAGTTATTTTCATTTAAACATATTTTTACAATTAAACAGTCATTAATTAATTTACGTAATAGTTAAACCAAGAGCAAACAAAATATGAAAAAGATCCAATTTTTTTCCATCATTTTGGTTTCAATAGGTATTTTGGCATTGAAACACATTGCTTATGACCATCCACTTCCGAATCTGAGCGAACTAAAACTCCAACAGAAATATGCAATCAAATCTTCTGCCTCAGTTGATCACAAACTTTTTGAAGAACTTCAAAAAAATTTTGGTTCTCCACAAGAAGTAACGGAAGCGTGTAATGGGAATCAGACGTAAGGCTGCCGGGAAAATGAAAAAAATTGAATAAAACCTGACTTCCGAGAAAAAACCGGTTCAGTGCAAAATCACGCGGGTACAGGAAGGGTACAGTTTATAGGTTTATTTAATTCTCCCGTATCCTTAAAACACGGATTGCAAGAAGAAAAAATGTAATTCATAAAAAAAACGTGCATATTAAAATTGTTTTTCAGAACTTGAATAAAAATCACTCAATTATTCATTTCGAAAACAAGGGACATGATGCACTACTACAAAAAATCAAACAAAATCCTGAAAAGAACCGCAATGGCTGTTCTTTTCAGCTTTATTGCCGCTTATAGCGTCAATGGTCAGGTACAAGTAATGGTTGACAATGACGGTGTCGCTTTCACCGATGTTGCAAATCACACCACATGGGCAACTGCCACTAACGATTTACAGGCCGCTATAGATGGAGTTGCTGAAGATCCTGGTGGGGGTGAAGTTTGGGTAGCCGGAGGAACATATTTTCCAGACTCTCTTCTTGCTGCTGATCCAGTTGCCCCCGAAGCAACTGATGCCCGACAGGCCTCATTTGTCATGGCATCCAATGTGAGAGTACTGGGAGGTTTCGAAGGAACAGAGGCTTCAGAAGGACAGCGCCCCAGTAATTTATTTGGAAGTACCAACAGAGTCACTCTGAGTGGAGATATCGGAACCACAGGCGACCCCTCAGACAATTCTTATCATGTAGTTTTATTTCCTTCTGGTACTGACGACTCAGCTATACTGGAAGACATATATATTACTGATGGAAACGCCAACAATCCGGATCATTTCGCCAATCGGGGAGGAGGTATTCATTTGCGTAATGGTGGAGCCATAAATAATTGTGTCATCACTGAAAACCACGCAAACCAGGGAGGCGGAGGCATATACCTCTATTCTGGAGGAAACCTTACCGGGAGTGAGATATCGAATAACACCACTCTTGAAAAAGGTGCCGGAATGTTTCTAAACGTCGGCGGTAATGTAACTAACTGCCTGATTCATAGTAATATATCTACAAATCCGTCAAATGCTTTTGGTGGCGGAGTGTTCATGGATGGGAATCAAACAGATTTCGGTACAATTTCCCACTCTTTAATAATGGGAAATATCTCAGAAAACAGAGGAGGAGGAATTGGGGTGTTTGGTGGAGGAACCATTTCCAACAATTTTATTTCCAATAATTCAGCCACCGGAACCGGAGGCGGTATCTATTATCAGGAAGGAGGTCTGGTAATCAACAACACAATTGTATCTAATGAGGCAGATCATGCTGCCGGAGTCTTTGCAAATGAAGGGGGCGAAATGTATAATTCGGTTGTCTGGGGCAACGTCACAGAATATGAGGCAAATGTCCAATTTGACTACCTTGAGGAAGATGGAGCACTTCAGGTATTAGTTGATCATTGCGCTATTCAGGATGAGGATGATCCCCTGGTTACCAACAGTATAAATCTGGATACTGCTAATACCGGAACCGAAAACCATCCTTATTTCAGAAATCCTATTACATTTTCAGGAATTCCGGACGATGATACTCAATTTAATGAAGTTTATGCAAGCGATTACCGTATTAATGTGGAGTCGGCATTGCTGGATGCCGGTGTAATTGATCCGGGAGGCACCAATCTTCCCTTATTCGACCTTGGCGGAAACCAGAGAGTATTGCAAAACTCCGTAGACATCGGTGCTTTTGAAGCCAACTACTTTAATGTAACTGGAACGATTTCTTCAGGCAACGGAACAATTGATCCCATTGCAGCAGATGTTCTTAATGATGATGAAATTGTATTCACTTTAACTCCAGAAACAGGATATGATGTAGCAACATTTGAGATCAATGGAACCGATTATACATCCAACCTTGTTGAAGATGGTAACTCCTATACTTACACCGAAACAGTAACAGAAAATATTGATGCAGTGGTAACCTATGATGTAGCCAACAACCTTTTAGAAAACAAGGCCGGTGATTTCCAATTATATCCGGTTCCGGCAGAAAGTGAACTGTTCATCTCAGGAGCTTCCATCCGGAAGGTGGAAATCTTCTCGGCTGATGGTAAGCTGGTTAAAATATTGGAAAAAACAAATATTTCCTCTATTTCTCTTTCCGGTATTAAGAAAGGATTATACTTTATTTCACTAACTGAAGAAGGTGGAGAAATCATAAACACAAGATTCATTAAAAAATAACAACTGTTTTGGGGACAAAAACCCCCTCTTCAGGGGAATATATCCCCGGCATCAGGATTAATGTTTGTTTTCGGGGATATTTTTTACGGTCAATAATGGACGAACACAGACTGGATTCAAAACAGGAAAAAAACTACTTACACACTGATTTAATACAAACAATCCGAATCCTGGTTTCCGGGATTCGGATTGTTCTATTTAACATCAGGCTACATTATTATTCCTCAAGTGAACTTGAATACATTCCAATATATGTTCCTACAAAGCCTCCGGCAGAGGCTGTGCTAAGGTAAGTTGCATCCTGTCCTTCGGCAAGACTTTCCCAATGCTCATTATCCTCCGAAATAAAAAAATCAAGAAATTCTCCACGCCCTTCAATCTTAAAAAACACAGTATCATATGTCTTCATTCCGGTCTTTTTCATGGCCAGCCTCTTTTTTTCGGGATTACCATTTCTTACAATGGTCTTCTCCACGAAAGCAATCAGTTCATTTTTCTCGTGTTCAATACCCAGAAAATAATTATTCGTCTCGGTTCTAAAGCAAAGTAGTCCTGCTCTGTCATTCTTATTCGCCGGTGAAATATTAACTCCTGCCGAAACAGTAAAGTTCTTATGCTGCTGGCGCCTTCCAATAAAAGCAGGATTTTTTTTCTCTCTGAAGGATATCGGTAAAAAATCCATCTTCAGCTGATTATCTTCCAGCGCAAACCAATTCCCATCAAGTGTTCGGATAAAGTTCCAGTAGAGATCCAGAGAATCACCAGAAAAATCATCCCGCAAAGTGAAATTTCCGGTAGGAAAGAATCCACTATTTCCTTCTTCATTCAGGTTATGAGAAGATTTCACTTTCAAAGGCACCTTTTTCCCTCTTTCAAGAATTACAGGCCATCCATCAATCCAATCCACCGGTAATAAAAAAGTCTCCCGCCCAGTGTTGTAATGATTGTCGATATAGGGTCTGCATCCCAGAAATACTGCCCACCAATTGCCATCTTCAAATTGAATCAAATCGGCATGTCCTGTAGATGTGACAGGATTGGTGCGGTCATCAGGCAAGTTCCTTTGGGTCAGAATCGGATTTCCAGCAAACGTTTCGTATGGGCCAGAAACATTCCGGCTTCGGAACACAACTTCTGAATGATCTTCAGAAGTTCCTCCCTCAGCAGCCACCAGATAATAATAACCATTCACTTTATAGATATGCGGCCCTTCAACCCATATTGGCTTCTCAGAAATATCATGTCCACCATCAATGATCATTTTCCGTGACCCAGTCATCTGATCCTTTTGAACGTCATATTCCTGTATCCAGATTGCTTTGTGCCCGGGATAAAGAGGATCGCCTTCCGGATCTGCGTTATTAACAATCCATGCACGTCCGTCATCATCGAAAAACATTGAAGGATCAATGCCTGGCACCTCAGGAATCAATACCGGATCGCTCCAGGGACCGGACGGATCTTTAGCTTTTACCAAAAAATTGCCATCCCCTCCCACAAAAGTAGTCACCATATAAAAGGAATCATTATGCGGATTATAGCTTATTGCGGGTGCAAAAATCCCTTCTGATATCTCCTGATCAGTAATATTCAACTGGGAACGCCTGTCCAGGACATTACCTATTTGCTTCCAGTTGACCAAATCAGTGCTGTGAAATATTGGGACTCCGGGGAAAAATGAAAAACTGGAATTAACCAGATAGTAATCCCCCCCTTTTTTACAGATGGAAGGATCCGGATAAAACCCACTTAAAACCGGATTAAAAAATTCGCTATCTCCGAGCTTATTTTCATCATAATACTCATCATATCCTTTATATTCAAACCATTGAAAAAAAGCTCCATTTTCAACTGTCTCTTTAGAATTACAGGCGGCGACCAAAACAATTAATGGCAGCAGGATCAAAAACTTATAATTAGTCATAACCAATTATTTTAAGGACACTAATTGTGATGAGTCATATCAAATTTTATTTTTTTCAATTCTTCGAGATCATGAATCGGACGTTCCAGTTCTTCGGGTATAGGCAACTCCGAAAATGTTTGGAAATAAAGAAGACAAGCATCACGCCACCATACGGCCTCACGCGATTGGATCTTCAGTTTATGCCTGACGTGTTCAAATCTCTCATCATCGATAAATCCGCTTAACCGATCCCATTTTTTTTGCATCAAACGAACTTCATCCACACCGTCATAGTAATGATAACACAGTTCGTCCCACAAAGAAAGGCCGGAACTCATGGTATAATCCCATGGCAGATGATGAAACCACAAAAGGAGATTATCAGGAGTAGTTTGAGGATTATTATACATAGAGGCCAGTGGCTCCTCATATTGCGAAACAGCATCACTTCCGTCCTTTGTCCGGTCGAAACCTATTCCATTCTTAGAAGCATTATGATAATATTTAGGCAACCAGTCGGGACGTGCATCTTCAATTTCAGTCCACGGTTCGGGTCCATGATGGTGACTCCATCCCATGAGGTGATGAAGACCCAGCGGAGTCATATAATTCACAACAGCCTCACGCGAACGCATCATAATATTTAAAACTGGCTCCACAAAAGCCTTTTCATTGGAAAAAGTCATCCCCAGCCATTCACGGCCAACTTCGTCAGCACTAAGGGTATAATCCCATGCCAAACGGCCATAAGAATACCAGTTGGCCTGGGCAAAATGATGACCGGTCCAGTTGGTGTCCCGTCCAATATTTGCAACACCTGCAATAGCCGTATGCTTTTGATCAAAAAGAGACCCATCAGTGGTTTTCGCTACCGTTGATCCTGCTCCTTTGACATAGGTATCACTCTCGAAGGTCTCTTTTTGCATGGTGGCCAAATAAGCCAGATGATTTGAAAAACCAAGATATTCCTGTGTTATCTGAAACTCAATCATCAAAGGCGTTTGATCCATTGCTCCAAACACAGGGCTAAAAGGCTCCCTGGGTTGAAAATCGATAGGTCCGTTCTTAACCTGAACAATCACATTTTCATGAAATTCATGATCAAAAGGAACGAATTCAGTATAGGCCTGTTTTGCACGATCATCTCCGGATGGTTCATATACAAAAGCTCGCCACATCACAATGCCGTTGTATGGCTCCAAAGCTTCAGCCATCATATTGGCTCCATCGGCATGTGTGCGTCCATAATCATGTGGACCGGGCTGACCTTCGGAATTGGCTTTTACCAAAAAACCGCCAAAATCGGGTATCTCATCATAAATCTCCTCTATTTTGTCATTCCACCATTCACGAACCTCTTTCCTTAATGGGTCAGAATCTTCCAACCCTCCGATTACAGCAGGCGATGCAAAGTTCACGGACAGAAAAACCTTAATATTGTATGGACGTAATAAATCAGCAAACCGCACAACCTGCTTCAGATATTCATCGGTCAGGACTTCCGGAGCAGCATTTACATTATTCAAAACTGTACCATTAATCCCTACTGAAGCATTGGCCCGTGCATAAGTAATATAATGTTCCTTCAGATCTTCAAATTCACTATCACGGTTCCACCAGATAGAATGTCCGGCGTATCCACGTTCAACAGTACCATTAAGATTATCCCAGTGATTGAGTAAACGATACTGATATTTGGGGGCTTCTACAATATTCAGCCCCGAAATTTTCTCTTCATTCTGCATTTTACGGATAAAGGAATAAGTACCATACAATACACCAGCATCACTATTAGCTGTAATAACAACCCGTAAATCGTCCTTACCTCCTATTTCTTTAATTACAAAACCCTCTTCCCCACACTTCTCCAAATCCTCTTCCAACCCGGGAATATTCATTTTTTCGGCTACTCCAACCCCCATCAAAACTGAGCTTCCGGCAACTCTCTTATTTAATTCTACATTCGCATCAGCCAATCCGTTTAACGCTCTTACAAGTTCTTCTTTAGCCATATCAGAAATAGCACTGTTTCCTTCTGCGTAGATACTGTTCAGGACCGAATAATCCTGAATAACACTCTCAGAAACAGGCTCATATCTCAACCAAAGTTTTTCGCCTGATTCAGCACTCACTAATCCCGGAAAAATAATGGCCAGCATTAGAAATAAAAAATTCACTCTTCTCATACTACAGTATTTATATATTATTTCAATTACATACTATCCCTGCCACCGAATAAGTAAAAAATTAACTTAATTACATAATCTTCAGAATCGGCGAATCAACTTAATGATATACGAAGGGACTTTCCTGAGGTCCCAGATATGAAGGTTTTAAACCTCCTGTATCAATCACAATTTTTTGTAACACCAAGCCGGGGTCTACCATATAAAATTTAAGCAAATGATTTCCAGGCTCCTTAATTTTGTGTGAAGAAATTGAAACAATCACATTATTTGCCACCCAATGCTGCCAGTCATCATTATTTTGTCCTTCATGAACATTTACCACCCTGGGTTCCTCTCCTTCAAATGCAACAGCATACTCAAAACCTTCTCCACCGGTATAATTAAGGGTTGGTGCAAAATATGCGTGAATGGTCACTTCTCCTGTGGAAGTTAAATGAACCGGGTACTCGATGACCATATCTTCTCCCGGCTCTCTGGATTCCGCAGTAACCGGTGAGACAGTAACCGAAGAACCTGTTCTCCCCAAATCGGGAATTATAATCCATTGAACGTCGCCGGGCTGAGTCTTCCCTGAAAAATGTTCTGCTTCAATAGAGATATACCCATTAGTTTCAACAAAACCCTCTATTCTCTGAAGTTTTTCTGCTCCGAATTTCTCAGCAGTCAAGTGTACTGTGGCCTTTTGATCTCCACTCCTTACAGTGATAATACCTTTGTTGTTTCCGGGTTCCATTTTTTTCCAGTCAACAGATACAGGAATTCTTCGCTCATCCTGTATTTCTCCCTTCATCTCATCTATGTCAATCCAGGGATCAGAAACCTCAATTAAAAACTGAAAAGGAGCATTTCCCTGATTAAACAATTCAAGGTATCCCATATTTTTCCCAATCTCATAGAATTTTGGTAATTCAAGAGTCTCACTGGTATTGGGCCACCATTTTTCAGTACCTTCCACTGCAACTCCCATCTTTCCTGAATCCTGATTTTCTATCCTTTGAGTTTCCGGAATATTGTTTTGTTCCGGTTGTTGCCAGAAAGTATAACCTATGTGGGTTTGTGACATCATATGGTTCCATTTCCCATCTGCTATTTCCAAATGATAATAATCAGCCATTGCCTGATCTTTATGAAACAACAACTCGACGCTATCGGCCATTACATTTGTAAGCAAACGTTCCTGGTTGGCATACATGCGATTTTTAGCTGTTACATAATACAACCTGTTGAGATTAGCACAAACCTCGGTAGGGAACAGCACGAGTTGATAAAATGCATCCTTTTGTTCTCCAGGCAAAGTTTCATACAATGCACGGGCGTTTCGGGCTAGTCTATCATACTCATTAACCACGCGTTCAGCCTCATTATAATGAATCAGACTGTATGTTTCTGGAGATATCAATTCGGGCTTCCGTCTTCCGTTAAATTTAGTATATAACGATAAATATCTTCCAATTTCGTCGGCATGTTGGTCTCCAAACTGCTGCTCTGCCCAATAAGAAGTATATGCATCAAGCTCTTCTGTTCGAACTGCATCAGGATCCCATGCCAGGTTGAGAAAGAATTGTATTGGCAGCTCCATGGGCTTTAAATCTCCGACATTAACCACCCAAAGCTCATCAATTCCATGGGCGTAAGAAAGCTTCATTTGCTCCCAAACCCTGGGTAGCGGACTAGTATTTAACCACTTATAATTCCGGGGGCCACCCACATAATCAAAATGATAATACATACCACTTCCTCCCATTCTTTGTCGCTCTTCCTCTCCCGGCATTCGTCGAACATTCCCCCAATTGTCATCGCAGTATAGAAGGGTTATATCATCATCCACCCGCATTCCCATGTCGTAGTAATCCTGTACTTCTTTGTAGAGAGCCCATACCTGCGGTGTTTCTTCTGCAGGACTTCCGGTTTCTTCTGCAATAATTTCACGTTGATTATCAATTATTTTTGATAAAACTTCAATATTCCGGTCGTTACTCATAGGTTCATCACCGTCCCCGCGCATTCCAACCGTCACAATACTTTCATTCTCATCCATCCGTTCGATACCAACACGCCAAAACTCATCCAAAACATCAGAATTTCGGGTATAATCCCATGGACCTTCTCCATATCTGTCCCATTCTACATGTGCCCTCATCATTGGCTCATGATGGGATGTGCTAATTACCACACCATATTCATCAGCAAGCACGGCATTTTGAGGATCATCATCATAAAACGCTTTTCCCCACATGGCAGGCCATAAAAAGTTACCCTTCATACGAAGAATCAATTCAAAAACCTTAT
Organism: uncultured Marinilabiliaceae bacterium; assembly: GCA_964403175.1. Taxonomy (GTDB): domain Bacteria; phylum Bacteroidota; class Bacteroidia; order Bacteroidales; family Marinilabiliaceae; genus Marinilabilia. The sequence continues at coordinate 27,157 of CAYOFH010000011.1, read as the reverse complement.
CATAGAACTCTGCATTAAAGTCTCCGAAGTTTTCGCGCACCCAGTTTCCCAAGGCAGGCTCCTCATCATTCAGGAATATTCCGCGATACTTAACTTTCGGACTTTGGGATACATAACGCCCCTGCTTCACAAATAAACGCTCCTTCTTTTGTGCCGGCACATCAGCCCACCAGTACCAAGGTGAAACCCCCATCTGCTGGGAGAGATCAAACATTCCAAATATTGTCCCCCTTTTATCACTACCTGCAATTACAAGAGCAGATTCAACTCCGGAAACAGGGCTATTCACCGTTGTCACCATTGAAGCCTCCCATTGACCGTCTACATTCTCAAGAGAAATAGCACCATTTTCTGCCATCATTTGGATCACAGGACTTTTTCCTGACGTTCCGATAATGATCAAATGTTCGGCTTCAGGAACTTCTTCTGCAATAACTAATCTTGGTTGTATGCCAGAAACATTAAAAATGTCTTTCTGAAGTAGTTTTGCAACCCTTTTGACACCGGCTTCATCTTCTTCGGACACATACAAAGTGGTTGCTTTTCCATCGGCAAATACCGGAAAAGTTCCATCAACTGCATCTACAGATGTATAATCCAAAATGTTCAATGCTTCATTCATTGAGTACTGGGCATGAATCTTTTCCCTGGGAAGTAAGCCCAGAAACATCAATAAGACAAATAAAAGGTATAATTTCTTCATGTTTAACATGTTTATATTACAAGATGAAAAGCTTGGTAAATAAAAAATTATCCGGCCTTCTCATTTTTTTATCATATATTTTGTCACGCTTTATTTCTGCCTGGGCGTACAATCATAAATAAAAAAAAGGCATCAAAAAACACCATTATTTGGTTTAAGTTTTAAAATAAAAGGCTTATTACCTAATCTCTGATACCTCTCTTAAACTGAGCATTAACTTTCCAAACGTTACTTTCTTCACCACGTCACTGGATAAACAACCGTCTCTTTTAAAAACAGGGGCACAGCAAATACATCATCTTCCAAATTCAATTTTCCCTTTTAAAGTCCATAATATTTCCCCTTAAAACTTCTTTAAATCGTTCAAAGATAAAACTTTAAACTCTAACTGTCATGCTATTATCTTACAAAACAACAAAAACCAACTTTACAAAACAAAAAAAAAGCATTCCGGAAGAGAAAATCACCTCCGGAATGCTAAAATAAGATAATTATTCAATTGTGAATTTTACATTATCTAATCCTATCACCCCATTTCCTGCAGAATCAGCAGGTGTACCGAAAATAAAAGTTATGATACGTAAACTATTTGGATGGCAATAAGCACCTTCTGTACCCTCTACCTGATCAACAGTATATAACCCATCATTTCCTGAAGCTACGAAGTCCTCCAAATGAAGTTTGAGATGCTGCCATTCTCCATCAGTCTGTAAAGAAGTAGTGGGTCCGTTGTACCCATAAGCATACTCACCACTGGCTCCCCACCCTTTTGAATCCAAAAGGAATGGTTTAAACGGCAGTGTTCCATCTTCCTGAACCAATGAAGCATCTATTGAAGAAACTTTAATATCAAACTCGAGATAAACACCTAATGGGTTTGAAACAAAAAGAGTGAACCAATCATCATTTCCTGTATCATTAGGTCCAAAAAGATAGAATGACTTATTTCCATCAAAAGTACCGCCAAAGCTAACCTGAGCATAATTACCGGTTTCACCGGTCATAACTTCAGTTTCAAAAACAGGCATATTATTATTCTGAAGATGACTGAAACGAACCACATCAAAATCTGTGTCCCAGTCATTTACCCAAAACTCGCCAACAAATGCAAAAGGTGTGGAACTGCTTACTACTCCGTTTGAGGAATATAGGTCAACGGTTCCATTAACAGCACCATCAACAGAAAATAAAATCTGAGAATCCGAAATAGAAATAATTTCACCTTTAGTCTCTCCGACTTTCACGCTATCTACAAGTTCAAACTTGCTTCCCAACACTGAGAATGTGCGGTCAGTATCACTCATAGGCTCTCCTTTTTCGGGAGTAAAAGAACTGATTGAAGGGAGATCTACACTAAATGTAACCTCTTGCTCATTTTCTCCATCTGTAGCTTCCAGAGAGAGGGTTCCGGATGTAGCACCCTCAGGAACTTCGACTTCAATTTTCCCATCGGCATAATCAAATTCTTCAGATGTAACTGCTACATCTCCAAAATGAATCACATTTACCAACTCCAGATTAGAACCTTCAATAGTAATATTTTCACCTATATTCAATTCTGTATTACGAGGTAAAACACCGGAGATAGATGGCAGCTTCAAACTTAAATCAGTACTGCTTGAAGTAGATGTTTCTTTAACCATACCGTAAGTGGTAGTATAGTCATAAAAGAGGTAAATTGGTGCGGTAGTAAATTCATTAGGAGCTGTAAATACAATTTCCTCGGCAGACTGAGATACAATTGTTGCCTCAAGATCACCCACTTCAACGCGCTTCACCTCATCAAGTAAAGTTCCGGTAATAGTAACATTTTCACCACGGCTGGCTTCCAAAGGGGAAAAATCCGAAATCGCAGGAACAGGAGTATCAAGTACAGTAAAAGTAGAAACTGAACTATAGATCTTATTTCCAAAAGAAAGGTGAATTTTTGCTGAATTGGCTTTTACGGGGACCTCTACATCAATCTGATTATCGGATTTTGATACTACACTGGCTTCGGCAGTTCCAAAAGCAACATTTTCGACACCCTCCAAGTTGGAACCGGTAATCTCAACAATTGACCCGGGAGCTCCAGCTTCAGGAGAAAAAACAAAATCCTCCTGAGGTTCTACAGGATCGATAGACAAATCAGCAACCTCTTCACAGCCATTAAACACTGTTGAACCCAACAGGCCTATCAATAGCAAGCTAAATAATATTTCAATTTTTTTCATATCATCTTTGTTTTTCCGGCAATTGACCGGTGAAACGCAATTTATGCGTTTCACTACCAGTCAATTATTACCATTATTCTTCAACAATGAATTTTATATTATCGACAGACAGGGTTTTTCCAAAATTTCCGCTATCTGCTCCGGCAGGTGGCTGAATTTTCACGGCTGTAAGTGCATCAATAGTTGGTGTAGCCCCTACTTCATCTCCGTTTCCATAGCCTGTATAAAGATCACTTAATCTCAACTTAAAAGTCTGCCATTCGGGAGTAAAGTCAAAATTATCTCCATACACATTTGCAGGTCCCTGAACCATTATACGACCATTGATCGGGTCAGATACTTTGATATCTATATACAAATATACCTTCGAGTTATCAGTATATCCGGATGGCAATGATCCGTCAACATAGAAGTCAACATTACCTCCCCAGCTGGTACCATTATCTGTAATGGAAAAAGTATAGAAAGGTCCGTAAGGTACATCAGCTACTTCTCTTGTATCCCCATCCATATTCCCATTACTACTGATTCCTTCCTCCATATCCATATAAGGAGAATTGTCAAAATCAGTCATCAGAATTTCCGTGCCTTTCACAAATTCGATATCAGAAACAATTTCGGCACCGGTCTGGTCAACTATAGTAACAACATCTCCATTTTCGATAGCAGGAAGTTCATTTATTACCAGATGTTTGTCATCTACAAGTGTAAAAGATACCTCTTCGCCTCCTACAAAAACCTGATCGGCTTTGTATAATTCGGCACCATATACACTACATTCTTCTCCTCCAGTGGCGGCCACAGGAGAAATCCCACGGATAGTAGGAGGAGACATAATCTCAATAGTACGCTGGGCCAAACCTTTACCAGAGAAAAAGAAATTAACCACGATCATATCGCCAAGAGGAGCTGAGGAAGGAATAGTAAAGGTAAGGGATGAAGCAGTAGCTTCAAAGGGAATCTCGGAGACATTATCTCCAAGCAAAATCCGGAAAACCTGATCCATATTACTTCCTGTCACAGTTACCTGATCTCCGGGACTGGCAATTGTCTTGTCCATTTCAGTAATGTTGGCATTCACATCATTGATGTTCTCAGCCATTGGATCGCTGTTTTCCTCAGTACATGCTGAGAGCAGCATCAAAAAACCAAGAACTACCGCTACTGATTTTATAATATTACCAAATATTTTCATTTTCTAAAATTTATTCGTTATCACAAAATAACATAAAACCCTGATTTAATTCTAATTATAGCCGGGATTTTGACGATAATCATTGGTGGTCCGATCAAGTTGCTCTAATGGAATCGGACGCAAAGCATGAAAATCCTGAATATTTTCAGACGCAGGAACTGCATAGCCCATTGAAGGCATATAATCTCTCAGTCTTGCTACCAACTGAATTTCGCCACCTGATGTTCTTGATCGGGTAAGATCCCACCAACGGGTAAACTCACCTACAAGTTCACGGCTGCGCTCATCCAACAGCCAGTTTCTAGCTTCATCACTTCCGTCAAGCACAGGAATTCGATTCACCAGTCGCTGAGCAGCCAAAGCATTAGCTGACCCGGAACGATCAGGATCATAAGCAGCACGTTCTCTTACAACAGCTACAAGGTCATGAGCTTCATCCGGCATACCAAGAAACATAGCAGCCTCTGCAGCTATCAGATAAGTTTCAGCAAGACGGTAAACAATGATTGGCCGAACAGATGGATCTTGTGTGGTAGGCCGGTCAATGTCATTAAATTTAGTCAAAGATGGATAAATTGATAATCCTTCACTGTTTTCACCTCCAAAGTATTGACTGGGAGTAAAAATGCGCTTCACATGCACATCGGTGTTATAACCAGTTTCCACACCAGGCAGCCATATTGCTGTATCTCCTACCTGGAAATTAGGATCGTCAATAGTTTCGGCATCGTTAAATAACCAAACAGTCTGAAAAGAATTATCGTAACGCTTATCATCTTCACGATCGGCAAATACGTGCTCCAGCAAATAATCGGTAGGACGCAGACGGTGCCAGGGACGTCCATAATAATAACCAGTACTACGCTCCAGACCATTTACCAGCGTATTATAATTTGGTCTGAAGAAGAAACTGGCCATATTACTCTTGTAATTGTCATCAGCATAATCATTGTAATCCTCATCAGCATTTCTTTCAACAGTAAAAATGCTCTCACTGTTGTGTTCGTTACCTGGATAGAACATATCGAAGAAATCGGGATAAATCTCTAATTCATAAGTTGCCCGATTGTCGATAATTCTTTTTGAATCGTCGTAGGCCTGCTGGTAGTCTGCCTGAGAATCAGCAATTTCTGAAGTAGCTTTCCAGAGATAAAGTTTAGAGCGAAGATGTAATGCAGCAGCCTGAGTTGCACGTCCTGGCTCAATTGCCAAAGCAGGAAGATTTTCAACTGCATAATCGACATCCGCCTTCATTACTTCAAAAACATCTGCCAGTGGCGCTCTGGTTGCAGTAGTCGTAGGTTCAGTGGGTAAATCAAGGGTAATTGTAACTTCCCCATAAGTTTGAACCAAAATAAAATACCAAAAAGCACGAAGAAAGCGGGCCTGAGACACCGCATAAACCCGATCCTCTTGGCTCATTGCAGCATCAGGAGCATACTGAACCACTGCATTGCAGGGGTTAATTCCTTCGGTATATCCCCATGTCCAGGCCATAGATATTCCTGCATCAAGAATACCATCCTGATAGCTGCTTAGAGTTTCATTTCCATCAGGTCCTTTTTCCCATTCATCAGTTCCATAGGAAGTCATTTTAATTCCATTCTCACTACCTCCTCCGGTATAAAAATACCGTAAAGAAGAGTAAGCAGCATTTACTGCGGATTCAATACCTTCAGAAGTTTCCAGATAATCAGTGGAAAGCCTGTCCGAAGGCTCTTCTTCGAGAAAGTCATTACAAGCAGGCATAACTGCAACAAACAGTGCCAGCATTATTATATTTAAAAATTTATTTTTCATCTTCTACTGATTTACAGGTTTAGAAACTAAAGTTTACACCAAAGAGAAACTTTCTTGTGGGAGGAGTACTCAGACCAACAACCAGATTACTTGCTGGTAACCCAACAGCATCATTCGAATATTCTGCGCGCGTGGTAGGCTCCGGATTAAGTCCGCCTTCGTCCAGGTAAGGTGAGAAAAATATAAACGGATCAGTAACAGACCCATAAATCCTTAATCTGGAATCAGTATTCATGATATTTTCAAAAGTATACCCTAAATTAATACTCCGGATTTTCAGGAAGGATCCATCAAAATAACCTAGAGTATTGGTGTAAGAACCAGGATCTTTTCTCGGCTTGGGATATGCATTGGTTGGATTATCCTCTGTCCAGTAATCTACCTTAATACCATTACGACGACCATCCAAACGGTTTACATAATCGTTAGGCATGTGAAGTGTACTGATCAAAGTTCCTCCTACACGAAAATAACCTACCACAGAAAGATCAAAGTTCTGGTACTCCCAGTTGGATGTAAAACCTCCGGAAAAATCAGGAACTTGTGAACCAATAATAATACGGTCCTCGGGAGTGATTTTTTCATCACCATTCTGGTCTTTAATTTTTATATCCCCTGGAGATCTCTCATAAACGGCAGCTTCCTCCTCTTCGTCCTGTTGCCAAATACCAATCTTCTCATAATCGTAGATGGCTGATGTTGGCTCACCCACAAACCAGCCGTTTCCTTCATCCTTTGTAACCCCAGACTGAAGTGAAACGATTTCTTCACGATTCAAAAACAAGTTGGCACTGACATCCCAGTGAAAACCACCAGTTCTTTTTTCATCGAAAATAGTTCCGTTCAATACAAACTCCAGCCCCTTATTTTCAGTCTTTCCTATGTTTTCATAGAATGCTCCGGTAATGGTCGTGGTATAAGGAAGTGATTTAGCAAGAATCAAATCATTTGTTTCCTGCAGGTATGCATCAGCAGAACCCGAGAGACGTCCTCCAAAAAAGGCAAAATCGATTCCTACGTTGTAAGATGTGGTAAACTCCCAGCCAAGATTTGGATTGGGCAGTCCGGAAACATAATAACCTGTAACCCCCCGATCGCCATAGCTATACTTAGCTGTGCCCAAAGAACCAAAAGTACTGTAAGGATTAATTGATGTGTTTGATGTTTGTCCATATCCCAGGCGAATTTTTAACTGGGTTAAGAAATCAACATCCTCCAGAAAAGACTCATTGTAAGCATTCCAAGCCAAAGCAACAGCTGGATAATAATGCCATTTATTCCCTTCTGCAAGACGGGAAGAACCATCTGCACGCCCGGATAATGTCAACAGGTACCTGTCATCAAAAACATAGTTTACACGAGCCATATAAGAACTCAATGCCCATTCGGTGGCATAATTATTATTGTCATTGGCTGATACATTTTCCGACAAATAGAAATTATTATACTGCAAATAGTCAGCAGCCACATTGGTGGCAGTAAATCGGGATGAAGAAGTAATATTCTTTTGCACCGACTGCATGCCTGTAAAATTCAAACGATGGGCTCCAATGCTTTTATTCCATAGAAGCATATTTTCAATAGTCCATGACAGGTTGTCCAGATTCTGCAATTGCGCCTCATTTTGAGCGCCGTTGCGAAACGGAGTATCACTACCGTAATAACGATTGTATTTATTGGCTGAAAAATCAAGTCCTGCGTTCATCCTATATTGAATATCATTCCAGATGTCCACCTGAATATAACCGGTATTAAAAGAAGAAAATTTTCTGCGTTGTTCGTCCCAACGGGTTTCATCCTGAAGAGTAAGCGGACTGTAGGTATCGTCAACTCCATACATCGGCTGCTCATTCAATGATCCGTCCTGGTTATAAGGTGCTGCCAGAGGAGACATGGAAACAAGAGACCAGGTAGGATCAGCACTTTCACCCTCGGTATTTGCAATCACATTCATGGTCGTAATACCAACCTTAACTCTTTCACCTATCTGCTGATCAATTGCAGCACGCAGATTATAACGGTCGTATCCCATGTTTTCAATAACATAGGTCTCATCATAATAGCCAAGAGAAAAAGAATACTGGGTATCCTGAGTTCCGCCATTAACTCCCACTTCATGGTTGGTAACTATCCCGGACTGAAAACCAATATCCTGCCAGTCTGTTTCACGACCTGATTTCAGTGATTCAATTTCATGTGCCAGATAATCAGTAGTATTTCCGGCTGCAGTACGAAGTTTGACAAATTCTTCTGCATTGTAAACATCATAATAACGAGCCACCTTATTAATACCGGCATATCCATTATATGTGATTCTGGTTTTACCGGATTCTCCACGCTTAGTAGTAACGATAATTACACCGTTTGCACCCCGTGAACCATAAATAACAGTGGCAGATGCATCTTTCAATATTTCAATTGATTCCACATCGTCGGAAGCAATATCACTCAGATCACCACTATAAGGAATCCCATCGACAATTAAAAGAGGGTCATTGGTTGCAGTGAGTGAGCGGTTACCCCGAATACGAATTCGGGTTTCACTTCCTGGTTTGTTACCAACATTCTGAATTTCCACCCCTGCAGTTTTACCTTGAAGAGATTTGGAAATACTTGAAGAAGCAACATCTCTGAGGTCTTCTGTTTTAACTGAAGTAATCGAACCGGTCACATCACTTTTCTTCTGAACACCGTATCCGACAACTACAATTTCATCCAGAGACAACAACTCTTCCTGCAAAACCACATCAATGCTTTGCCTGTTATCCACAGAAATAGTCTCTGATTCAAATCCAATAAAGTTAAATACCAGAACTGCATCACCTGGTACTTCAATTGAATAAACGCCATCAATATCAGTGATGGTACCTTTTGTAGTGCCCTGCACCACAATGTTAACCCCAGGCAGGGGTTCACCTGCAGGGTCTGTAACTGTTCCCGTTACCTGAATCTCTTGCGAGAAAGCAACGAAAGACACCGATAGAAAGAGAAACAATGCGAGCATTGTTCTCTTTTTGAAAACATCAGTTTTTCTCATGGAAATAAAATTTGTTGATTAGTAGATTGAAATTTTGACGATTCATTCATTAATAATTTGACGATTTAAAAATTAAACTCTGTGCTGTTTGAAAATTATATTTGGTACTGTTGGAAGATTCTGATTAGTGCATTTCACGTTTATACAAAAAATCCTTTTGATAAACTATTCCCTATTGACCGTTACAGATACTGGCATAGTTGAAAATCAAAACTCGTTACTCATTTTATCCAGGAATGTATTCCCAACAAGCTATTATCGCATTACGAAGGTAGCGGTAAGCTTAATTGACGAGGTGGAAAATTTCATTATATCTTCGCATTTTTATTAAAAAAAGTAAAATTTTAGCTCTAAAATGGTGGAAAATTATGCATAAGGATAAAAAACATCTTTTCATGTTAAAAAGCCTTAATGAGCAAATTATCCGTGGCGTTAAATTTTTACGCGAGCAGCGAGTGTATTTGTATTTAAAATATCTCTGCAATACAGCCGGTTACAATTTGGGCCGGAGCAAATAAAATATTTAGCCCGGCCCAAATGAATAATGAATGTTAAAGGCGATATTTCTCAAAAAAATAATCAGAACAAATCCTATAAGTGATACTCTTTAATATATTCGGTAGGCTTCTTTCCAATCTGCCTGGAGAAGCATTTGCTGAAGTACTTAGGGTCTGAAAAACCGACCATAAAACTAACTTCAGATACAGATAATCTATCCTGTCGGAAAATCTGTGCTGCTCTCTTTATCCGCATGGAGCGAATAAATTCCACAAGTGAAAGCCCGGTCATAGATTTTACTTTTTTGAGAATGATTGAATGACTCATATGCATATCGTCCACAAGAACAGAAACATCAAAGGAAGGATCTCCCATTTTGTTTTCGGTAACCTCCATTAATCTGGTCAGAAATTTTTCATCTGCAGGAGTAATGGTTTCTTCAGAAGGTTCTAAAGAAAGTTTTCCGGAAAAACTCTTTCTGAAGGCAAGTCTGGAATTAATCAGGGATCTAACCTGAGCTTTTAAGATATTAATGTTAAAAGGTTTTGTAACATAGCTGTCGGCACCGTTTTTTAGCCCTTCTAACATATTTTCATCCCCGGTTTTGGCTGTAAGCAGAATTACCGGAATATGACTTGTTTCAAAACGTCCTCTAACATTTTTGGTTAATTCAGTACCAAGCATACCGGGAAGCATCACATCACAAATAATAATATCAGGCATTAACGACACAATTCCGTTAAGTCCCTCTTTCCCATCATAAAATACAGAAACCTTAAAGTCCCCTGCAAAAACTTTTGCTAACCACCCGGACAAATCATGATCATCCTCAATAATGCACATCAGAGGCTTTCCTTTTAATTTTTCGCCCTGGGACGAATCTTCCTGGGTGGGATCTTCAAAGTCCGGTTTTTCTTCGGTTTGCTGAAGCAAATAAGACTGACTGTCAGATACCGGCTTTATCGTTCTATCACCCTCTTGTCCCGACTGCGGCAAAATAATCTCGAAACAACAACCACTCTCTTTCCTGTTGTAAGCCCTTACCTGTCCCTGATTAAGCAAAACAAACTCTTTAACTATAGAAAGTCCTATTCCAGATCCTCCATGATGAGAATGAGGCTCTGTTTTCACTTGGGTAAACCGGTCAAAAACACTCTCTATATAATTCTCAGGAATCCCTGGTCCGGTATCACAAACCCGCATAATTACTTTACCTTTATACGAAGGGTGATCCTCCCCTGAATATTCAAGTTGAAGAAAAACCTGCCCTCCGGAGGGAGTAAATTTCATAGCATTGGTAAGCAAATTATACAGTGCAGTAGAAATCATTTTTTCATCAGCAGTAAGCCAGATTTCTTCAGGGGAATCTATTTTAACCTCAATGTTTTTTTGTACCGCCAGGGAGTTAAATGCCGCCAAAATGTTTTGTGACAACTCTTTTAAATTAAATCTTACAGGATGTAATTCAGAATGCCCTGTATCAATCTTTCGGAATTCCAATAGTTGGTTAACCATATTCAACAACCGCTTTACATTGCGGTGCATTACGGTAAGAGTTTTGTATACATCCTTATTAATGTCATCACGATTCAAAATTTCCTGAAGCGGAGCATAAATCAGGGTTAAAGGAGTACGGATTTCATGAGAAATATTAGTAAAAAAACGCATTTTTGCTTCTGTAAGCTCCCTGTCTTTTTTATTCTGAATACTTTCGATAATCAGGCTGTTCTTCTGTTTTGCTCCAATGAGAGAATACTTTCGGAAAGTAACTAAAAGGAAAACAAGTAAAGAAACATATACAAAATAAGCCCAGATAGTTCTCCAGAAAGGAGGTCTGATGGTTACAGGCATAGAAGCGACGTCAGAAGACCATTGACCGGAACTATCGGTAGCCCTTACCTGAAATGTATAATCCCCCTCATTAAGATTGGTATAAGTTGCTCTTCTATTCTCGCTGTCTGTTTCCTGCCATGAATCATTAAACCCTCTTAAACGAAATGCATATCTGATCTTCTCAGGATTAGAGAAATGGAGAGCTGAAAATTCAAAAGTCAATTCGTTATTGCTATGCGAGAGTGTTAAATGCTTCAGATGCGTCACATTTTCCTCCAAAATAACTTTCCCCCTAATCTTCTCCCCCGGATAAACTGGGTTGTTATGTAATCGCAAACCAGTTATTTGCATCATTGGGGGGAAAGGATTCATTTGCATAGTATCAGGATGGAAAACGGCGACCCCGTCCACACCACCAAAATACATTATTCCGGTGGAAGGATTATGATAAGATGCATTGACATGAAATTCGCCTGAAGGCAGACCATCATTTACTCCATAATTAGTAAAAGTCCCATCTGAGGAATCAAACTTTGAAATTCCATTATTGGTGCCCATCCACAAGTTCCCTGTTTTATCTTCTTCAATAAATACAACGAGTCCTCCGGCTAATCCATCCTTTTCAGAAAAGGATTGAAAAATCAGATTGCCACTTTGTGCACATTTTTTAAGACCTTCATCTTTTTTATAGGCAACTTTATTTAATCCGCTTCCCGTGGCTAGCCAGATTTCTCCGTTCTGGTCTTCCCAAATATCATAAACGTCATTATAACTAAGGCTGGCCGTATCCTCTGTTACATTTCGATAGGTAACAAATTTCCCGGTGCGTGCAACGACCTGATCAACAGGACAAACATTTATTCCGCCACCTTTGGTTCCAACCCACAACAAACCATTAGAATCTTCAAAAACAGACAAAACCTTATCACTGCTTAATCCCAACGAAACATCTGACGTTCCATGGTATCTTTCTATTTCTTCAGTTTGTCTGTTCACATACCCCAATCCCCTGCCCCAGGTACCAAACCAGATTCTCCCTTTTGAATCTTCAAAAAGAGAAAAAACAAATCCTTCAACAGGAAAGCTTTTAAAACCTTCTTCTTCGTTGTAAACACTTAAACTATTAGTAGCTGATCCAATCCAAAGCTGATCGTCACTATCCAGCAATAATGACATTACTTCTCTTGAAAATTGTTGATTTCGGATTTCTATTCTGGGTATATTTTTCAATTTCGATATCCGGTTAGATTGATTCGAGAACACATCTATTCCTGCTGCCGCAGTTCCTACCCAAATGTGTTCATCATTACCGGCAACGGCCGTGACCAGATTATCACTCAACCCATCCAGAGAAGCATTACCCGGTCGGATGACATGAAACCCTTTGGCATAAAGATCGGCATAAGCCAAACCCTTACTTTCTGTACCTACCCATAAAACACCTGTTCTGTCAATCATCAGAGAATTAATGAGATCATCAGGAACAGAAGAATTATTTTCCGGAGAATAGCTATACGACTCAACAACACCGGATTCCTTTATTTTATATAAGCCAGCTCCTCGAGTTCCGGCCCATACAATACCTTTATGATCGATCGTTAAATCTTCCACCCAATCAACATCAAATCTCCTTTGTAAATCAGATTCAAGTGAAGAAAAATGAACGATCTCCGTCAGGTTGTTTTTCCCGTTTTTCAAAGAGATTCTGAACAAACCATCATATGAACCAGCCCATACAAACTCATTTTCATCAATCAGCAGAGATGTAAAAACAGTCACATCAATCGTTTGATCTGAAACAGAAGTAAATACATTATCTTCAACATTATACTCAAAGAGTCCTTCTTCACTTCCAACCAATAATAATCCCTTACGTATTTCTTCAATTACTGTAATGGATATATTTTTTCTGACAGGCTCAAAATTCTTCCCTTCGGAACTATAATATTGTGCAGTTTCTGAAACATTTCGAACAATATCTCGCTCCCCATCTTTATCAGGGGAAAAAAGAAGAAGGCCTTCACTGGTTCCGGCCCACAAATTATTCAGGCTGTCAATGCGAAGATCCTGAACCAAATCATCATACGTAAGGTTGCTAAATCTGGTAATCTCACCTGTAGAAAAATGCAGCCGGTTTATGCCTCCGCTTCGTGTACCAACCCACAAGTATTTATCATGATCATTTTCAAGACAAATAATCTCATTATTGGAAAGGCTCTCGGAGTCTCCTTGATCATATTTATAAGTAAGAAACTCATATCCATCGTACCGATTCAATCCATCTTTTGTCCCGATCCATATAAAGCCTTTCTGATCCTGAAGCATACAATAAACGGAGGACTGCGATAATCCCTGATCCACAGGAATGTCTGTGAAAGTAATATCCGAATGCCAGCTAGTCTGACTATACATAGCACCAGACACCAGTAATAAAAGGATAAAAAAATAGAAAAACAACTTTTTACAATTCATCGCTCAATGCTTTATCTGAAGATAACTGATTTCAAGGCACTATTCTTTTACTTTATTCTTCACAAAGTTAAAAAATATTTTAATTTACGCAATCGATTGCGCTAGCCAAAGTATTATTATTACATTTGCACCTTAGAGACGTAAAAAATGCAGAAAAAGGAAGTTACCATATATGATATCGCCAAATCATTAAAAGTGTCCGCAGCCACTGTTAGCCGCGGATTAAAGGATCATCCTTCGATAAGCAAAAAAACATGTAAAAGGATCAAAGAGACGGCACGTCAAATGGGGTACCAGTCAAATGCGCTTGCCAGCAGCTTGCGAACCAGCAAAAGTTTCACGTTTGGCGTAATTGTACCCCGTCTGAACAGCAACTTCATGTCAACAGTATTGGCAGGAATGGAAAAAGCGGCAGTGGAACAAGGATATCACCTCATCATAATGCAATCTTTCGAATCAGAAGAAAAAGAAAAAGAATGTGCCAAGCTTCTATTCAATCACAGGGTAGATGGACTGCTGGTTTCAACCTCATCGGGTTCGCACAGCGTTAAATACTTCAACCCTTTCTTTCAAAAAAAAATACCTGTTGTCTTTTTTGATCGCTCTCCCATTGAATCTCAAGAATACAACAGCATCACAATCGACAATACCCGTGCAGGATATGAGCTAACGAAAATTCTTCTGCAAGCTGACGCTCAAAACCTGTTACACATAACCGGGAATACAAATCTTCTGGTTTACCAACAAAGACTCAATGGCTTTAGGAATGCATTAGCAGAGTTCAATAAGCCCTATTCTCCCAAAATGGTTTGGGAAACAGGTCTGAGCGTAGAGGATGGCGAGAAGGCAGCAGAAAGAATTTTAAGAATGAAAACACTTCCTGATGCTATATTCGTGTCAAATGATACTTGTGCAATAACCATTATCCACCATCTAAGAAAAAACAAAATTAAAATCCCGGAACAGATTCAGATATCAGGATTTAATAATGACCCTTTTTCAGCTTTTCTAACTCCCGGATTAACAACTGTAAAATATCCGGGAACAAAAATGGGACTCGAAACCGTGCGAACCATTTTGGGTTTGATAGAAAACAAACACAAAAAACATATTCATAAACTCCTGGATTTCGAATTAATGATACGCGAATCAACAAAAATTAAAAAAACGTAATAACTATGACAACGCAAAAAACAGCCATCGTTACCGGTGGAACAACCGGATTGGGAAAAGCTATTACCAAAGCATTTATCGATGCCGGAATCTTTACCATCATCATCGATCTGAGTCAGGAGAACCTGAATGCAGCTAAAGAAGAATTTGGTGACAAGTGTGGTTATGAACTTTTTAATCTGGCCAATCTTGACAAAATTCCTGCATTAGTTGATTCTCTCGAAGAAAAATACGGCCAGCTGGATATCCTGGTAAATAATGCGGGTATTCACCTGAAGAAATTTGCTCTTGATGTTACCGACGAGGAATTTAAAAGAGTTATTGAGATCAATCAAAACGTGGTTTTTGTCTTGTCACGTGAGGTGGCCCGGAAAATGACTAAACAAGAATCCGGTTCCATTCTTAATATTAGTTCCATGGCTGCCATTTACGGTATCCCCCAGGTAATTGCCTATACTGCAGCAAAAACTGCAATAGAAGGAATGACCCGCGCAATGGCGGTGGAATGGTCCCCGAAAGGTGTCCGTGTTAATGCTATTGCTCCCGGATTTATCTATTCAAAAATGTCGGGAAAAGCACTCGACAGCGACCCGGAACGTAAACAAAAAGTTTTCTCGCGCACACCTATGGGGCGTATGGGTAATCCGGAGGAAGTAGGTTCTGCTGCTCTCTTTCTTGTTTCGGACGCAGCAAGCTTTATTACAGGAGCTGTTTTGCCGGTGGATGGCGGTAATTCAATTGGATTTTAATTTAATTAATTCGTCAATAGTTCGTTAGAATTTTGAATTATTCGTATTTGGCTATGTGTCACTTTTCAGGAATAGAAGGGTTAACTAAAAACACTTAATCGACAGTGGACTTAAAATACTGACGGATTATTGATCCATTATTTATGAACAAAAACATCTCATCATGAAAATTACTGATGCAAAAGTAATAGTCTGCTCACCGGGCAGAAACTTCGTCACCCTAAAAATATATACCGACCAGGGGTTGTACGGTCTGGGAGATGCCACCCTGAATGGACGGGAATTGGCAGTGGCCACCTATCTTGAAGAGTATTGCATACCTGCCCTGATAGGGAAAGATCCAAGAAATATTGAAGACATCTGGCATTATTTCTATCGCGGTGTTTACTGGAAACGCGGTGCCATAACAATGACTGCCATTTCGGCCATTGACATGGCACTTTGGGATATAAAAGGCAAAATGCTCAACACCCCTATCTACAACCTTCTTGGAGGCAAAAGTCGTGACAGGGTATTGGTATATGCTCATGCCAACGGTGAAAATCTTGATCATGCTCTGGAAAGTGTCGCACACGAAATGGATCAGGGATTTAAAGCAATTCGTGTACAGTCGGGTATTCCCGGATTAGATCACACGTATGGAGTGGCCAAGAAAGGTGAGAAATATGAACCTGCAGGAAAAGGCTTACCAAAGGAGGATTTCTGGGATACCCACAAATATCTCAACTGGGCCCCCAAACTATTTGGTAAAGTAAGAGATCAGTTCGGGGAAGATCCTTTGCTGCTGCATGACGTGCACCACCGGTTAACCCCAATTGAAGCTGGGCGGTTGGGGAAAGAACTTGAACCCTTCCATCTTTACTGGATGGAGGATGCCGTCACCGGCGAACTTCAGGAAGGATTGGAGATTGTTCGTCAGCACACAACTACGCCCATCGCCATAGGAGAAGTTTTCAACTCTGTATATGATTACACAACACTTATTTCGAAGCAACTGATTGACTTTGTAAGAATGCCCATCGTCCATGGAGGAGGAATCACTCATCTACAAAAAGTGGCTGCTTTTGCATCCATCTATCATGTTCAGACAGGATTCCACGGGGCCACCGACCTTTCTCCCATTAATATGGCTGCAGCTCTTCATTTTGACTTTGCCATTAATAATTTCGGGATACAGGAATACATGCCTCATGAAGAAATTGTCAACGAAGTGTTTAAAACCAACTACACATTTGAAGATGGTTATATGTACATTGATGACACACCTGGAATTGGCGTGGACATTGACGAAAAAGCTGCGGAAAAATTCCCTTACAGTCCTGCCAGTCTTCCTGTAAACAGGAAAGCTGACGGAACGCTTTTTTATTGGTAATAACTAATCAGGGCATTGTCCCTTATTTCAGAAAAAGATGATTGTTCTTATATTATTAGAATAATCATCTTTTTTTAACCATCTTTCTGCTAAATTTTCTCGCTCTTACTCTGAATAGGGCTTGATTTTGCCCTTTTCTTCATCTTCAGCCCTAACATGAATACAATAAGCGAAGGTGTAGCTCCGGTTGAATAGCAGCTTATTAACAAAAAAACTGACAAACAACAGGCTGATTCACATAATAAATCAGCCTGCTGTTTTTTGTCCGGTTCTCACCAGTTCCTTCGGTGGATAATATCCACCATTATTCTGCTTCACCTTCAGCGCCCTTATTAAAATCCATAGAACCCAGATTAGTTAATTCATAATCTTCGGGGACAAATTCCACTGATACCTTATCATTTAATTCGGTTACCTGCATCATACTTTTCTCACCGGTTTCTTTATCAGTACTCTCACTTTCCATCAACATCCCCTTGAAAACTCCGTGGGAATATAGTCCGGTCCTGAAAATGGCAGAAAAAGTATCATTTGTTTTCCACTCTGCATCTTTGGCCACCCAAAAAGAACCTTTTTCGTCCTCTGTCTCAAAAGCATACTCCTCGCATTTATATCCTGCGATGTTTTTTGTTCGTCCCGTTTTCTTAGAATCAAGATTCGAAAAGGCCTCATCATCTTCATAATCTTCCACATATTCATCATCTTCATTGGTCATAGCCTCATCGAACAATTTTATACCATACACAACGCCTGTTTTTTCTCCGTTTTCATCCGTCAAAATAATCGTAGCATCATTAGTATAATCCATAATAAAGATGCCTTTTGAAGGCCCTTTATGCCCAGATGGCTTTCCGGAAGTAAACTCATAAGCAAAATTCTTCTTGCCCGAAGACAAATAAGTTACCACATCTCCTTCATCCTTTACTTTTCCATTACTTTTCATATTCTTGTAATGCATACTCATTTTTGATGAAAAATGATACTTGTCCTCAATGGAAACAGGTTCAGACGAAACACCCATCTTTTTCATCAAAGCACTCATACGTTTCTGATCCTTATTTTCTCTATTTCCTGAAGAACTCCCAGCTTCTTTTTCAGAACCCTCCATGGATTCCTCCAAATTATCAAAACTTTCATCAATCTTTTCATCCATTTTTTTTTCTGCGCGCTCCTCAGCTTTTTGCTCCACTTTTTCAGATGCTTTTTTGGCTACCCTATCCAAAAAACCCTGCCCCGAAACTGTGGTTGAAAACAAAAAGACCAGTAACAAACCTGTTAAACTCAAATAATTCTTCATGGCTCTAATATTTTGTATTTTAAATCCTTAATACTGGGCCAATATATCTACTACTACACCTATTGTCAACAAAAAAATCTTAAAAACTCATTTTTTATTGACCAAAGAGGGTTACTGTTTATAATTTATCAGGTAGTTGAATATTGTAACAGATAAACTATGAATAATCCAGGCTAGATCTAAAAGATACCGGCAAATAGTGTATTTCCAAGGGGACACCACGACAAAAAACCAACTCTTTAAAAAAAATACTATGCAGATTATCACAACAATTCTGGACTTTATAAAAACTTATACATACATTTACAAAACAGATTTTTAAGACAACTTATGCCCATTTTTTTATTAACCCTTAAATAAATTGTCATGTTAAAAATGATTTTGTCCGGAGCACTCGGACATGATGCTGAAGTAAAAGAAGTAGGCAAAAAGAAAGCTATCAACTTTGACGTTGCTGTATCAATGGATTACAAAGATCAGCAGGGGAACAAAGTCGAACGCACAGAATGGGTGAAAGCCGTTATGTGGAAAAATGACGGACAAAGCACCAAAGTGGCTGAATACCTCACCAAAGGGAAGAAAGTCCTTATTGAAGGGGTTCCCTCCAGTGAAGGTTACAAAGGGAAAGATGGCGACATCAAATCCTCTCTCAGCATTAATGTAAAAGATCTGGAGTTAATTAAGTAACAAAATCCGGAACTTAGAAAGTGGTTCTTAGTGGCTATTGCATTACATAAAATTTACAAAAAGGCTATCCTCCGGATGGCCTTTTATATTTTCCGCACCCGATTGACTACTGAGAAAAGTAAGTAAATAAGAACCGTAAACGCAATGCCTCCCATTCCAAAGAGGATCAAAGATACCACACCAATTAAAATCAGCAGATATCTGGACAAATTACTCTGAACGTGAAAATTCTTAAATTTTAATGAGAACATAGGAATCTCACTTACCAACAAAGCGCAAAAAACAGCAATTACCAGAAAAACAAACCAGGGAGAAGCCATCATCTCCCATCCTCCTCCACGCATGTAAATAAGATAAATTAACGAAACAGAAAACATCCCAGTTGCAGTGGTTGTTAAACCCAAAAAAGATTCGGTCTGACGTGTATCGATATTAAACTTAGCTAGGCGAAGAGCTGAAAATACAGTCAGCAAAAAAGGCACAAGCAATAACAACTGGGTTGAAAAGTTATGAGTAAAAAAACTAAAACGCCAACTACCCGTTAACCCGAAATGCAACAAACTCATATAAGCGGCAGCTGGTGCAAGGCCGAAACTTATTAAATCAGCCAGCGAGTCCAGTTCCTTCCCAATATCACTGTAAGCCTTGAGCATTCGTGCAGCAAAACCATCAGTAAAATCGAAAAACGCTGCAATTAATATGCACCAGGCAGTCAGGTCGGGCCTACCCTGAAAGGCCAGCATCACCCCGGTGGCACCGAAAAACAAATTTAAACTGGTAAGCGTATTGGGAACAAACTGAAGTAATCGCATAAATATTTCTTTTCTAATAACTATTAGCTTTTCTATTCAACAAAAGTAACCATTTTAACCTGATTTTTTAGACTTTGGCAAAGCTTCAAAACAGAGGATTCACTGCAATATGCAAAAGGATAAATTCATAAAATGCTTTTATCAACACTCCGTCAATCTCTTACAAACACCTAATCACTAAACACTTAAAATTACAACATCATATTATTTTTCTCATATCTTAAAATCTAACGATCTATTGTTTCCGGACCTTAAATAATTATTAGACGGTCAATTTTGTATGTTCATTAAAAGCTGGATTACAAATCTCATTAAGATTGAAGGTCGCCAATATGCTGAATTTGCAAAATTATAAATTCTCTAACGGTCAATTCTTTTGAAGAAAAATTTGATTTTATCTTAAAAGCGTCTATTTTTGCACTATACTATCATCAAAAAATAACAAAAGATATGATTTTCTCAGTACATCATCATGCTCATCATCATTTTTTCCTCACATAGAGGGTGGGCTGGTTGTACTATACAAAATTATAACTAAAAAAGGCTTACCTCATTGGGTAAGCCTTTTTTGTTTGCCGAACGGGAGTCATAAGCTGAAAAACTAAAAACTTATACTGTAATGGAAACAAGACTAAGAATTGCACTTCAGAAAAAAGGACGTTTGTTTGAAGACAGTCGTGAACTGCTAAAGGAAGCAGGCATAAAATTTAATCTTGGAAACGGTCGTCTCGTTGCTTCAGCCTCCAAATTCCCGATGGAAGTTCTTTTTCTCAGAGACGATGACATTCCCCAAACCGTAGCCGATGGAGTAGCAGACATCGGAATTGTAGGTCAAAATGAGCTGGAAGAAAAAGGCTTTAATCTAAACACAGAGAAAGAACTGGGCTTCAGCAAATGCCGCTTATCACTGGCCATTCCAAAAGAGGTGGAATATACTGGCCTTGACTGGTTCAAAAACAAAAAAATAGCTACGTCATATCCTGTAATTCTCAAGAATTTTTTTGCTGAAAAAAAAATCAATGCAGAAATTCATGAAATTGCCGGCTCCGTCGAAATAGCTCCCGGAATAGGTCTGGCAGATGCCATTTTCGACATTGTAAGTTCGGGAAGTACCTTGGTAGCCAACCACCTAAAAGAAGTGGAAAAAGTAATGGATTCAGAAGCAGTATTGGTATCTAATGGAAATCTTTCTCCTGAGAAAAAGGCTATCCTGGAACAAATGATATTCCGAATCAATGCTGTAATGGCCTCTAACAGCAACAAATACATCCTTCTCAATGCCCCAAATGAAAATCTGGACAAAATCATTGAAATACTCCCGGGAATGAAGAGTCCTACCGTACTTCCTCTAGCACAAAAAGGCTGGAGCAGCGTGCATTCGGTAATCAAAGAAGACCAGTTTTGGGAGGTTATCGGTCAGCTCAAAGAAAACGGAGCTCAGGGTATTCTGATTATCCCCATTGAAAAAATGATATTGTAGTTCTTTATTTTTCTCACAATATGGAAACATTTAAATTCCCGGCCCGGAAAGAGTGGAATAAACTAACCACAAGGGGGGCCATCAACCAGCAAAACTTACTAGACAATGTAAGACCAATTCTTGAAGCCGTAAAAAAAGACAAGGATCAGGCACTAAAAGAATTTACCTCTCGTTTTGACGGGATCGAAATAAATTCCTTCCGGGTAACGGAAGAGGAAATACGAGAAGGTTGTATGAATATTAAAAGCAACTTGAAAGGTGCGATTAATGAGGCTGTCATCAACATCCGGAAATTTCACGAAAGTCAAAAGCAACCTGTAAAAAAAATAGAGACTTCTTCCGGTGTGGTTTGCTGGCAACGAAGCACTCCTATAGAGAAGGTAGGTCTTTATATTCCGGGAGGTTCAGCTCCTCTTTTCTCCACGGTTCTGATGCTTGCCATTCCGGCTGCAATTGCCGGCTGTAAAGAAATTGTGCTTTGTACCCCTCCCGACAGAAATGGAAACATTCATCCGGCCATCCTTTTTGCGGCAAACCTGACTGGAATAACAAAAATTTTCAAAGTTGGAGGAGCACAAGCTATCGCAGCAATGGCTTATGGCACAGAAAGTATTCCTGCTGTGGACAAAATTTTCGGACCGGGTAACAGTTTTGTTACAGCCGCCAAACAACTAATTACCCTTGACGGGGTGGCTATTGATTTACCGGCAGGTCCTTCCGAGGTTGAGGTTATGGCCGACGACAGTGCCAATCCGGTATTTGTTGCTTCAGACCTTCTCTCCCAGGCAGAGCATGGGCCCGATAGCCAGGCAATTCTGGTTACCAATTCCGAAAGTCTGATAACTTCTGTAAAAACAGAAATTGATCGCCAATTAAAACTTCTGCCAAGGTCAGAAACAACCAAAAAAGCATTGAATAACAGCAGAATAATCTTACTCAACAACCGTAACGAAATGCTGGAATTTACCAATCTCTATGCTCCGGAACATCTGATACTTTCGGTTAAAGAGTATGAAAGCATGGCTGAAAAAATCAACAATGCAGGCTCTGTATTCCTTGGCAATTACACTCCTGAAAGTGCCGGAGACTATGCATCTGGAACTAACCATACCCTTCCAACCTACGGATATGCACGTGCATACAGTGGTGTGAATCTGGACAGCTTTTGCAAGAAAATTACTTTTCAGGAAATTTCGCAGAAAGGGTTACAAAAGTTGGGCCCTGTAATTGAAACAATGGCTGATGCAGAGAAACTGGACGCACATAAAATGGCTGTAACGTTTAGGTTAAACAGCTTAAAAGAATTTAATCAGTAGCCGGTAACAAAATTGCAATCACTAATATAACCAAAGAAGCAACTATACCACATAAGCCTTTTAGCCTCAGGATTTTACTCCTTTGGCCATAAATAAACATCCAAACTATTAATCTAAACAAGTTTAGCCTGTCTACCATGAAACCTTTAAATGATCTATTACGTGCAAACATCCTTGATTTAAAACCATATTCCTCTGCCCGCGATGAATTTAGCGGTGAGGCAGCAGTATTTCTCGATGCCAACGAAAATCCCTTCAACGTCCCTTATAACAGATATCCGGATCCTTATCAGAGTGAACTAAAGAAGAGAATTGCTGAAATAAAAGGAATTGCTCCTGAGAATATTTTCCTGGGAAATGGAAGCGATGAAGCCATAGACATTGTCATCCGGGCCTTTTGTGAGCCGGGAACCAACAATATTGTCTCAATTGCTCCCACCTACGGAATGTATCAGGTAGCTGCTGACATCAATGACATTGAAGTAAAGAAAACATTACTAAAAACAGACTTTGAGCTGAATCCCCAGGCACTTTTTGATGCAGCCAACGAAAACACCAAAATCATTTTTCTCTGTTCCCCGAACAATCCTACAGGTAACTGTTTCCGGCAAGAAGATATAAGTACAGTACTTGACAAATTTGAAGGAATAGTTGTCATTGATGAAGCATATATTGACTTTGCTCCGGATAAAAGCTGGCTGAAAAAGCTACAGCAATATCCAAACCTTGTAGTTTTACAAACATTTAGCAAAGCCTGGGGAATGGCAGGAATCAGACTGGGAATGGCTTTTGCTCAAGATGAAATAATAAAAGTGTTTAGCAAAATCAAATACCCCTACAATGTAAATATCCTTACTCAGCAAAAAGCTCTGGAATTACTTACAGCAGATAATCAAATGCAACAATGGGTTGAAGATATTCTGCAAGAAAGAACCAAACTTATAGACACCCTTAAAACCAAGGATTTTGTGCTTAAAATTTATCCTACTGATGCCAATTTTGTCTTGCTAAAAGTTCAGGAACCAAAGAAAATTTATGACTATCTTGTGAACAGAAAAATCATTATCCGGGACCGTTCCAACGTTGTACTTTGCGAAGGGTGCCTTCGTATTACTGTGGGTACTCCGCAAGAAAACCGGGAGTTGATAAAAGCGCTTGACGAATTATAAGGAATGTCTCAACAAGCCATTTACCAATTTTTATTCTATCTGAAACAAACCACAACAATGAGTGAGAAACCAGCTTTAAAAAAAGTACTGTTCATTGATCGCGACGGAACCATAATAAGAGAACCGTCAACTGATTATCAGGTGGACAGCCTCGAGAAACTGAATTTTTATCCCGGTGTAATAACCAACCTTGCCCGGATTGCTAAAAATCTGGATTTCGAATTGGTGATGGTAACCAATCAGGATGGACTGGGAACAGAATCATTTCCTGAAGACGCTTTCTGGCCGGCTCAAAATAAAATGATTGATACACTAAAAGGAGAGGAGGTTTATTTTAAAAAGATACATATCGACCGCTCTTTCCCCGAAGACAATGCGCCAACCCGGAAACCGGGAACCGCAATGCTTGAAGAGTACATTCAGGGTAACTATGACATGCAGGAGTCGTTCGTAATTGGTGACCGCATAACAGACATTGAACTGGCAAAGAACCTAGGGTGCAGGGGAATTTTTTTGACAAACGAGGGAGAAGCAAAATCTGCCCTGAAAAAAAAGAATCTTGAAGACTATTGTGTGTTATGTACGGAAAACTGGAGCGAGATCACAAATCTGCTATTTATCCGGGAACGCACAGCCATAGTGAAAAGAAACACATCTGAAACAAAAATAAAAATAGAACTTAATCTTGACGGCACCGGAAAATGTGATATTCATACAGGACTGTCATTTTTCGACCACATGCTGGAACAAATAGGACGACATTCCGGATGCGACCTCACCATTCGCGTTGATGGCGATTTACATGTCGATGAACACCACACCATCGAAGACACCGCCCTGGCCCTTGGCGAAGCTTTCAGGAAAGCACTCGGCGACAAAAGAGGAATCGAAAGATATGGTTTTTCACTACCCATGGATGACTGTATGGCCCATGTAGCATTGGATTTCGGTGGACGTCCGTGGTTAGTCTGGAAAACAAAATTTAAACGCGAAAAAGTAGGTAAATTACCTACAGAAATGTTTATGCATTTCTTCAAAAGCTTCTCGGATGCAGCTGCTGCAAATCTCTACATCAAAGCTAAAGGATCTAATGAGCATCATAAAATAGAAGCCATTTTTAAAGGACTTGCCAGGGCTCTGAAAGCTGCAATCAGGAAAGATTATCTAAACAATCAGCTCCCCACCACAAAGGGGAGTCTTTGAGATAACAGATCAGCCTTTATTATTGAAAGTGGCTGTTATCAATAGGAAATGATATATTTATAAACCTGAAAATCAAAAAAGTCGGAATTCAACACATCTAAGATTTTGGCGCAAAAAGAAATCCCAGTCACGCAGCAGACACTGAAAACCAAAAGTTTAAAGTCAAAAAACCCATCTCTTTACAAATCCGAAGGAGGGTTTTATTTTTGACTGAACTATTGTGCAATAGATGGTTATATTTTTTGAATATAGCGAACTATGTCCTCGAGCAAAAAACTAATCAATAATCCCCAAATATTAACAAATATCAGACATACGCAAAAAATACTTTCAAAAATCTCCAAATATTGCCTAAATTTGGCGGGTTGAGAACTTCACTATTCCAGTTCAACGAATTTGAAAAAACTTATTGTTCAACCAATACCCATAAGCGTATGGCGTTTCTTGAAGCCAGTGGCATTGTAAAACGATTTGCCAACCACCTGGCCCTCAATGATGTAGATGTCTCAATTCCTCACAACAGCATTTATGGTCTGTTGGGCCCAAATGGTGCCGGAAAAACCACTCTGATCCGCATAATTAATAAAATTACCGGCCCTGATGAAGGAACCCTTTTACTTGACGGAAAACCACTCCGAAGTTCTGACATCATGAAAATAGGCTACCTCCCGGAAGAACGAGGTCTGTACAAAAAAATGAAAGTGGGTGAACAGGCTGTTTATCTTGCCCGTTTAAAAGGCCTATCAAGAAATGATGCTCTCAAACGTCTCAAATACTGGTTCGAAAAATTTGAAATTCAAGGCTGGTGGGACAAGAAGGTAGAAGAGCTTTCCAAAGGAATGGCTCAGAAAGTTCAGTTCATTGTAACGATTCTACATGAACCACAATTGCTGATTTTTGATGAACCTTTCAGCGGATTTGACCCTGTTAATGCAACTCTTCTGAAAGAAGAAATTCTGGATCTGAAGAAAAAAGGTGCCACTATCATTTTTTCCACACACAATATGTCATCAGTAGAAGAGTTGTGCGACCACATCACCCTCATCAACAACGGAAAAGCAATGATCGAAGGCCCCACGGAAAAAATACGTAGAAGTTATCGTCAAAATCTGGTTCACGTTGACTTCTCAGGTCAGCCTGAAGAAGTGGAAATTATTCTTAAGAAGACCTTTGAATTACAAAGTCTGAAAGCAGTAAATAACCATTTTGAAGCTCTGGTGAAAATGAATAAGGACCAATCATTGAATCAGGTTCTGTCAAGCATTTTGGGCTATTGCAACATCCACAGCTGCCAGGAACTTCTTCCCAGCATGAATGAAGTTTTTATCCAAGTCGTTAATCAGAAAATACACCCCACCCAAAATCAGGAAGCATGAGCAAGATATCATTGATAATAGAACGAGAATACCTTTCCCGTGTTCGCAAAAAAAGCTTTATCATCATGTCCATTCTCGGCCCTATGCTGTTTGCTGCAGTAATGGTAATTCCGGCATGGCTGGCGAGTTTGGAGGATGATGAAATGAAAACCATTGCAGTTATTGATCACACCAACCTTTATTCAGGACAGATTGAAGACACAGACATTCTGAAATTTGAATTTCTTCAGGCTGAGTCCGAAGAAAAAGTCAAAAACGAATTCAGGGAATCAGGCTATTATGCCTATCTGGTAATACAGGACAATCTTCTTGAAAACCCGGATGCGATAAAACTTTATTCCGAATCTCAAGTCACCATGGATGCCAAAGGCTATGTCCAGCGCAGCCTGAGAGAACATTTAAAAACCCAAAAGCTGAGATCCTATGAGGTAGAAGGTCTTGAAGGCATTGTCTCAGAATTGAACGATATAAACGTCAACATTTCCACGGTAAAAATCGGAGACGACGGCAGTGAAAAGCAAAGTTCGGCAGAATTAACCATGTTTGTCAGTATGGCTTTTGCATTTTTGTCTTATATGTTCATCTTTATATACGGCACGCAGGTTATGCGCGGTGTGATGGAAGAAAAAACTTCCCGCATTGTTGAAGTAATCATTTCCTCGGTTAAGCCATTCCAGCTGATGATGGGAAAAATTCTGGGTATTGCAATGGTGGCCCTCACCCAGATTTTGTTATGGGCAGTATTTACAGTTTTAATTGTCACAGGAGTTAA